>NZ_CP102830.1:1593181-1911818 GCF_024730785.1 Pseudomonas sp. LS44 | reverse complement strand
AAGTGGATATCGCGAGAAGCGAGCACAGCTGGACCACTTGCTCACACAATTGAGTCAGTCGACCGCCCGTGCAAATGCTGCGCTGGATGACACATTGAGCTTCATTGAAGTATCCGACACGCGAATTGCGGAAATGGATAAAAACGTAAAGATGCAAAGTGTCTAGACAGCACTGCCAATACTTTCGAAGGTCGTCTTGCGCCTCGCACCATCGCAACAAATGGAAAAATTAACCTAGCTCGCTTAGGCGCCTCGATATCGCGCTTCCGCTGGGCATCCAGCACGGTATCTCTGCATACAGGCGTCATCTTCAAGCTCCTCGTCCCGGTAGCAAAATCCAATTGGAAACTAAAGAAATCCAATTGGACTGACACCCAGCTTTCGTAAGGGTTGAATGTGCCAACACCTCAATATGCGCCCAACGCGCTAAGGAATCTGGCAATGACAACCCTTCCCTTCGCCCCATCTGCTCAGTCAGCAGTTAGTTATTCCAGACTCTTCCTGCGGATTCTCTCAAGTCGAATCCATGACCGGATTCCCCTCTAGCAGCATAGACTTCCGCTAAGCTAAGTAATAGGAACTTAAAGAGGCAAGAGCATTAGCAAATCCATCAATACCGAGATTGGAGCTTTCTTAAAGCTACTAATCATTCATCACACAGATAAATATTAAACTATGGAAATAAGAAAACCGATGAGTGTTTCAACTGAGCGCATGAGTTACGGACGACCAAGCAGATGGCGGTCAGCCTCCGCAAAAGCTAGGGTTTTGATTGACCTATACCACCGCAACCAAGGCTTGGAGGAAACAATAAAACATCGCTCAGAACAAGCAATGAGCAAAAAACAGGAAGAAGAAACTTTACGACTACGCAGAAACAGCCTTGAAGATCAACTATTCGCCAAAAGAGCTCTCGGAGTGTTTACTCTCCCTAGCTGGCGATCTCTTCCGGTGGCCGCTCAGAAACTTTACACAAGCGCAGCGGAGAGTCATTCACAGGATGCCGAATTTGACAGCATCAAGAATGAGACCATATCCGCCGCCGGCCATTCAAGCCCAACAGGTGAGCAGCTATACGCCGAAGTTATTAGCTGGCTGCGCCAGCTTCCGGCTCTCACACAATTAAAGAGCGGAATCGCTAAATTACAGCCATTAATTATTAAATTGGACTGCCCTGAACATTTAGCGGACATACGCCATTATGCAGAAACACTTAACCCGAACCGCCGCAAACGCCCACAACACAATCGCTACAACCGGAGCGACTCTGACGTTTTGCAGCGATTAGAACAGATGACTTCGAGCCTCCCAAGCGACCCTTTTAGCATGATTCATTCATAGCGCCAACGTTACAGAAGGAGCATTTTTATGCGCTGCCAGATGCAAGTGACAGTTGCAGAGCTAGGAGCGTCGTCGACAAGCAGCCCCGTAGCGAAAGTGCTCTCTACCACTCAAGAAATTGCTGGCCATGGGCAGCACAGCACGGCATTTAAATCGGAAAATATAGGCAATTTATCTATTTGAAACTGAAACATCCGCCGACCGGCGACACGTGCGAGAAGCGGGTCCACCTGCCATACAGCCAAAAAAATACAACCCTCTTATTCGCAGAAAAGATCGCAGAAATCAAATAAAATCAACAGAAATACAATCATACAAGCAATCAAATAACTAACTAAATACTTATCAAATCAATTAACTAACGACTTAGTTATCAAAAAAACTCAACCCCCACAGTTGACACACTAAAAAACTAAGCCACCATTACCACATACCAATAACGGGCATGGTGAGATGAGCGAAGCCAAGCGAATACTCAAAGCAATTCAAAATTTTACAACCCCAGAGTTAGAGCCAGCACCAACACTAGACGCCAAAGCATCGCTACTTGGATATCCAGACTTTCAAGAGCTAGAAAATCATCTGCTAAAACTAGAAAAACAAGATCTTCTTGACACTGAAGCGGATCTACTTCAGAAAATATGTACTCTAAAAAACCCGAACGCCAATTATCGTTACTTCAAGTTTCACGCCCACTCAGACAGAGACATATCTTACTCCAGCATATGGATTGGCAAAAATGAATACGGATCAGACGTCAGAATTCCTGCTCTCGTCGACGCTTATAGAGTGCTGGAAAATTTCAAACTATTTTCAGATCTAAAGATAGTCATTGTGGACGACTTTCACGAAGCTCTAATTTGGAACAATTACTGGCTGGGTGATGCCCTAATAAGGGAAGACGTTGCCAGAGATTATTTTTTTGAACTTTTCCAACGAGAAAGCCAAATCAAGTCAATTTTCAACAAAGAGCCCAGCCTCCGCCAATGAAAAAAACAGATATCACAGAAGCCGAAGCACTCCTCTAGGGGATAGTCGAACAGGCTGCCGCGAGAGAAAAATCATGTTCACCAAAAGCGGCCTGCCCTTTGCGCAGATCATCCCTGCACGCAATTCACGAATTGGGATGTTGGAAGGCGCTTATCGGCCCAGATGATATAGATGCAGCGTATTCGAAAGAAATCGAGGGCATGTTTTGTGGGAAAGAGGAGTGATGGCGTTAAATAATTGGCCCGCCCCGAACTAGATAAACGCCGGAATGGTCCCGGCCGTTCTGCCACAATAGCACCCTGCCATGCCTGTTCCCGATCGCATGACCGGATGCGTTTTTCGATGCCGAACAGGAGGACGAGATGGAGATGGTGGTGCCATGTGCAGATCCGCCGGCATTGATCAGCTGCTCTATCCCTACACACCTAGGGATACCCTTCTTGTTCACTGGAAACCAGCGTATCAATCTGCTGCAAACTTGGTGCTCAGCGACCCAGGGATGGCGGTAGCACCATGAAATCTCACCTCGTCACACCAGACCGCCAAGCTGTCGTTGGCATCTTGGAATATGAAAATCGTGCGTTGTCGCCCTCTGCTGGAGAAGCATGCTCCCAGCAACGGGCTATCTGCCATTAGCGCCTCTATGGCGCTGGCAAGCTGCGCGGAAAGCTCGGCTGTCGCGCCTCTGGTAGAAGGTCGGGCCAGGACAAGCTTTTTTGATTACTATTGCAGATTGCTTCAAGGAGCCACTCCATTCCGGACTCGGGGCCGCGTATGCCGCATTCCCAGAGTTCAAACACTCGCCAACCCGATGCGAGAAGCTCTGCTTTGATCCTGGCATCACGGGTTACGTTCTGGTCAAATTTGGTCTGCCAAAATGCTGGGCGGGTCTTAGGGGTGGTGGCGTAGTGACATCCAAAATGCCTGTGCCAGAAGCAGCCGTGAACAAAAATGCACACCCGATAGCGGGGAAGCACCAGATCTGGCCTTCCAGGAAGATTTTTCTGGTGAAGGCGGTATCTGAAACCATGCCGATGCAGCAGGCGCCGAACCTTCATTTCCGGTGACGTGTCGCTGCTCCGGATGCCCGCCATCATGCGAGACCTGACTTCCTTACTGACTATGTCCATGAATCGAAACCAGATGACATTCCTTCCGGAGGATACGCCTCTAGACCCTCAGGGTGAGCTAAGCCAGCCCATCCAGATAGTTGACCTCTTTGCAGGACCAGGCGGCCTGGGGGAAGGATTCTCTTCGTTCGGTGACGGTAAGCGATTCGAGATTGTCGTGTCTGCAGAGAAGGACTCCAAGGCTTGGCAGACCCTGAGGCTGAGGGCGTTCTTTCGCTTGCTGAAGAAACACAAGCCGAGCCATCTCTTCGAGTACTACGACTACTGCAATGATCCCTCGGCGAAGGAGGGTTTCATTCCTTCGGATGAAACGAAGGGGCTTTGGGAGGCAGCTGCAAGAGAAGCTAAATGCATTACCTTGGGGAGCGACGAAGGAAATAAGGAGTTAGATGACGCGCTGAATGATCAGGAGCATGGCCTAGATAGGAATCGTCCCTGGGTGCTTATCGGTGGGCCCCCATGTCAGGCGTATTCCGTGGTGGGCCGTGCCCGTAACCAGGCCAAGGCTGACTACAAGGCTGAAGAGGATCACCGCCACTTCCTTTACAAAGAATATCTGCGGATCATCAGGGAGAGGCAGCCGACAGTCTTCGTAATGGAGAACGTCAAGGGCATTCTTTCGTCGAAGGTCAACAATGAGCGGATCTTCTCCAACATCCTGCGAGATCTCTCAGGCCCCCATAAGTCTCCTGATGAAGGAGGAGCCGAGAAGCGATACCACATCTATTCGTTGGTGACCGGCACCCATTTTGCTCCCGACGATGATGTCGACAAGATAAATCCGAAGTCTTTCATCATCAGGGCTGAGGACTATGGAATTCCTCAGGCTCGGCATCGGGTCATTCTGCTGGGCATTTCAGAGGATTGTCTGCCTGCGGATATTGCGCAGTTGAAACTGGCCAAAGACAGCCCGGAAGCGACTGTCGGGCAGGTCATTGGGAGCCTTCCAAAGCTCCGTAGCGGCTTGACCAAGATGGCGGACAGTCAGGAGCTGTGGGCTTCTACCGTGCAGGAGCAGGTCAACTACCTGCGTGACCAGATCGATGTGGCTGACAAAATGTGGCTTGCTCTTGGCGATGTCCTGAGAGACTTCAACGCACCAGCAAGCTGGGGTGGTAGGCGGATCAGACGAGCTGCCAGCAAGGACGATGGAAGCACGGGGAGTGCTCAGCTAGACGATTGGTACCACGACGAACATCTGGATTACTGGTTGAACCATGAAGCCCGCGGCCACATGCTGACAGATTTACGGCGGTATGTGTTTGCAGCCACCTACGCGAAGCTTCACGGTGTTTCGCCCAAAGGTCATAAAGGCTTCAATCTAAAAGGGCTTGCTCCTGATCATTCGAACTGGGAAAGCGGAGTCTTCAGTGATCGTTTCCGGGTCCAGGCGGAGCACCTGCCCGCAACGACCATTACCAGCCATATCTCTAAAGATGGGCACTACTTCATCCACTACGATCCCACTCAATGCCGTAGCTTGTCTGTGCGTGAAGCTGCTCGCATCCAGACCTTCCCTGACAACTACTTTTTCCAGGGCAACCGGACGGAGCAGTTTCATCAGGTAGGGAACGCGGTGCCCCCACTGTTGGCTTCCAAGATCGCAGGGGTCGTTTTCCGGATCCTTTTTGACAAGGTGCAGGAGTTCGACGAGCAAGGCTCGGTGGTAGAGCAAACCGACGCTGATCTCCCCTGGCAAACACAGAATGGGGCTCAGAAAGCCAGACGTGATAGCCACAGGGATGCACGTTCAGAACCTGCTAAACACACTGAGCCGTGTAACTGACCATCCCAGCCGCACTTCCTAGCGCAGTATGTGATGGTCTTTGGAGGGAGGCCTCGCTCTTCCGTTGCGCACAGGCTGTAACAGTCATGCCCATCCTAGAGAACTCATTTTTATCTTGCCGTTGCGGGATTTAACCTCGCAATGGCAGGATGCCTCTACTGCCGTGCGCAGATCATTGCAAATAGACTGTTCCGCCGGCCGACATAGCGAGGCGACGCTATATAAAACGGCCTGGAAGACTTATGGAACACCCATCCAGAAACCAGGATCGCTTTACCTCTGGACAGCAAGTAAGGATTGCTTCGATGACAAATCCGCAAGTCGAAACCTTCGCTCGTCAAATCCGCGAGAAGCTCCCCACACACGACACCCCCGAACAAGCCGCACAGGCCTTGGTAGTTGATTTCGCCAACATTGGGTTTCCCTTCTCCGACGAGATGAAGCAAAACCTCGCAGCAGCCTTGGAGCAGGTTATTGCGGCGCTGGAGGATGTAGAAATCCTTCGCCGCAACTCCCTCGTGAAAAGCAGGGTCGAGTGGTACAAGGGGCCTGGCCAGAAGGACCTCCATTGGCCCGCGCTCGAGGGGTATCTCACCAACACCAAAAGTTGGGACGAGGATGCCATCAAGTCCATTGACGAAAGCTCGTCAGAGGTAGTTTCTCTGCTTGCGAACCCTGGCAAGGAGGCTTTCCGTCATCGCGGGCTTGTAGTCGGGTACGTTCAGTCTGGCAAAACAGCGAACATGACCGCGGTGATCGCCAAGGCCGTGGACGCCGGATACAACCTGATCGTGTTACTGGGTGGGGTGACCAACAAACTGCGCGCTCAAACCCAGCGACGAATAGAGAACGATATCGTCAAACGTCATCGCGATCTCTGGCAGCTGTACACCACCGAGCATGATGATGGTGACTATACCTATCCGGCGAATGGTTCGTTCACCATGCCTGTCCCTGGGCGGGCGCAGCTGGTTGTGATGAAGAAGATCACATCGCGGCTGGAAACCTTTCGCAGAACCATTGTGGATGATAAGGGCAAGCCCAAGACGCCCTTGGCAATTCTCAGACAGCTCAAGGTGCTGCTGATTGATGATGAATGCGACCAAGCATCGGTGAACTCATCGAAGAGCGACTACGACATGACTCGAATCAACGCGGAGATCCGCAAGATCATCAGAGCTCTGCCGGCAGTTTCCTATGTGGGCTATACGGCAACACCGTTTGCAAACGTGTTCATTGATCCATACCCACTCAATCAGAACGATCTGGACGACCTCTACCCGGAAGACTTCATCACTGCCCTACCCCGGACTGAAGGTTACTTCGGTGCGCGGGAGGTATTCGGCTTCGGCCCGGCAAACCCCGATGGCCCGGAGTCGCCAGAAGAGGCCGGCAGAAACATGATCCGGAATGTGCCGACTGAAAAGCTAAACCAGTTGCGCCCAGCCCGGGCAAGCGACAAGGACACCTTCCGCCCTCAGATGACCGAAGAGCTGGAGAAAGCAGTTCTCTGGTTCCTGATCAGTTGTGCCATCCGACGAATTCGTGGGCAGGAAGACAAGCACATGACAATGCTTGTTCATACCTCCCCAAACATCATCCAGCACACCAGGATGGCCGAACTCATCGAGGGCTGGATTGAGGAGAAGCGCGAGGAACTGACCAGCAAATCCGGAGACCTCCACGACAAGCTGGTACAGCTATTCCAAGAAGAGACCGATCTGGTTCCGCTGGAGTATGACGGCATCTCTTCCTTCGACGCCCTGCTCCCTCATCTGAGCAGCACGCTGGAGGCCCTGCAGTTTGCGGTCGAGAATGGCGAGAGCCTAGAACGATTGGATTACACCCAAGAGCCAAAGACCTACATAGTCGTAGGCGGCACAGTTCTGGCGCGTGGTCTGACTCTGGAAGGACTGTCCGTTTCCTTCTTCCTGCGTACATCTATGCAGTACGACACGTTACTGCAGATGGGCCGATGGTTTGGCTACAGGCACGGCTACGAGGATCTGCCGCGTCTCTGGACAACCTCTGATCTTGCATCGAACTTCCGAGCACTCGCTCGCATCGAAGAAGAGATCCGCGAGGACATCAGCAACTACAGAAAACACAACGTCACTCCGAAAGAGTTCGCAATTCGTGTCCGCGCCATTCCCGGAATGGCAATCACGGCTGCATCCAAGATGCGACATGCTTACCGCAGCAACATCAGCTTCGAAGGTCGTCACGTGCAGACGATCCGCTTCGACCATCAGAGCCTCAGCAAAGTAGCTGGCAACTGGGATGCTGCAGTCAGTTTTGTGGACGAGATCGTGGGTGGCCGTCAGGTTGAAGCTCAAGGCGGAGACAAGCGCCGACTCGTGCGGGGTGTATCGATCCAGGAGATCCGCAAGTTCTTGGTTGCCTATGACATCTGCGAGCACCACATGGATCTGAAGAAGGACCTGCTGCTCGGTTACATCGACCAAGCATCGGACAGTCTGCAGGAGTGGAACGTCGGCATCATCACCCCTGCAGGCGAAAACACCTCTGTCAAACCGCTGGGTGCACTCGGTACGGTGAATGCAGGGTGCCGCTCCCAGTTGGCAGGCAATGAGCGCGGGTATGCCGACATCAAGGCGTTGATGTCCAAGAACGATATCCTGATTGATGTCGAGGACCTGGACGCGGTGAAGACAAGTGATAGCTGGTCAGACATAAAGGATCGACGACCTCAGGCCCCCCTTCTGCTGCTATATGTAATTGACGGTAAATCCAGCGCGCAATCGAAATCGCGTGTCGACCTTGATGCGGTCGGCGATCTGATCGGTATCGGTATCGTCTTCCCCGGCGCCCCCGATCAGGCCGGAGACTATTACTCAGTGGAGCTGGATGCGCCTGTTCCCGAACAGATCGAATCGGAAGAGGAACTGCTCGCAGAAGTGCTGGAAGAGAGTGCTGATGAGTAAGCGGGCCATCGAGCGCTGGAAGCGCTTGAACGCTACTGGCGCAGGTGATGGGGTAATAGAAGTCCCCAGCATCGATTCAGGTATCGCGACGGGCTTCGGCACGGCGCGATATGCCATCGGCGCCCAAGGTCAGCCACGTCTGCTGATTCCTGTAGGTGGGAGCGCCAATCCCCGAGGGCTTGCGTCAACACCAAAACTCCTAGTTACAACGTCGAACTTCAAGGTCGCCGGCAAGGGGACCTGGTTCCTCGATGTCATGTGCCAAGACCGCGCTTTGGACCTAGTCTTCGCCGAACTGGCAGAAGAAATTCTGCGCCGCATCCAGGAGGGGCACGTCCCTCTAAAGGCGGTTACAGCATCCATCGATGACTTCCGAGAACTCTTGAAGGAGAAATCCCGCGGAGAGATTCCGGACTGCAAGATCCAAGGTTTGGTCGGTGAACTGGAAACGCTTCGACGCCTTGCCACTTGCAATCCAGCGGCCGTAAAAACCTGGACCGGGCCCTATGAGTTGCGCCATGACTTTCGACGGGACGTGCATGCACTTGAGGTGAAAACGTCAGGTCGCTCTGACGCAACGCGTGTGTCCATTCACGGGATTGACCAGTTGGCAGCCCCGGCTGGGGGCACACTTCACTTGGTCCACATTCGTGTTGAGCTAGTCGCGAATGGACCGCTCTCGGTAAGCAGATTGTTCGATAGCCTGCTGAAACTCGGCGCTGACAAGGAGTCGCTCAAGAAAGGCCTGGAAGCACTCGAGTGCTCTGACCCCCATGCAGAAGAATGGAATCGCCTCTCCTACACGCTTGAAGGCCTGAGCGTCTACTCCGTTACCGACGGATTCCCACGAATCGTGGCCTCCAGCTTTAATGCAGGATTCTTGCCCCAAGGCATTTCGACTCTGGATTACCAAGTTGATCTCAGTCACGCAAAAACCTTCGAACTCTCGATTACTGATTGCGAAATAGCATTCAAAAGGATTGCTGGATGACGCGACTTGAGCTTTTCAGCGAACCCTTTGCCAAGACAGGAAATATTGCAGCAGACGGATTCAAGAGGTTGTTGGGTTGCCCAGCCCAAGACCTACTTCAAACCGTTCTGCGAGAGTCCATTCAGAACAGCATTGACGCCGCTCGGCTAGGCTCTGGTCCCTCCCTTCTCATTCGGTTCAGAACCCTGACTCCTAAGCAATGCATTGCACTCAGGGAATTAGCGCTGGCAGATCTTCCTCAAGGCGATCAGACCAGAGCCGAGATGGCTGCGTCGATTGGCAAGAAAGATCTCAAAGTCCTAGAAATCTGCGACTTCAACTCAACAGGACTTGGTGGGCCGACCTCAGGGGATGTGGCATCAGAGGGTACAGAGACCCTCGACTTTGTTAACTTCCTGCGCAATGTCGGCGTTGCCCGTGACACCCATCATGGAGGTGGCACATATGGCTACGGTAAGACTTCGTTGTATACGATGAGCGCCTGCTCGACCATTCTGATCGACACCCAAACCACCTGCGATGGCCAACCAGTACGTAGATTCATGGGCTGCCATCTTGGCTCTGCATTCGATGGAGATGTCGCCGGTGGGAAGCGCAAGCGCTTCACAGGACGGCATTGGTGGGGAGTAAGTGATGGCGATGGAGGTATCGACCCCCTGACCGGAAGCCCCGTGGCAGACATAGCAGCATCACTCGGTATGCCTGATCGAGGCTTGGAGAATACCGGTACCTCTATACTGATTCTTGACCCCTATATCGAAGGGGGCGACGAAGCCAGGCCGATAGATCACTACATCCAAGAGACGATTCTGTGGAACTTCTGGCCTAGGCTCACCAATTCGACGCCTGCAGAGAAGAAGCTCAGTATTCGAGTAGAGATCGAGAACGTTGAAGTGTCTTTGCCGCCTCCCGAATCGTTTCCACCTTTCGATCTCTTTGCATCAGCTATGGCAGCTTATCGCGAAGATCGCGATGTGGAGATCATCAAGAGCGAACGCCCAAAGAAGAACCTCGGCAAGCTGGTCATAAAGAAGGGACTTTGCGCTGCTCGCTCTGGCCCAGCCCTAGAGGAACACTCTGTCATACCCAAGCACTCAAGCCACATAGCGCTGATGCGCCCTGTAGAGCTGGTCGTGAAGTATGTTGAAGGGAGCCCCTTTCCTGACTCCCGATTCGAGTGGGCAGGAGTTTTTATCTGTTCGGACGAGAACGAAGTAGAGTCTGCCTTTGCATTGTCCGAGCCGCCAGCACATGACGACTGGGTCCCAGATAATCTGCCTGACCGCAGCGCAAAGACCTTCGTCAGGGTTGCACTCAAGCGCATCGAGTCAATCGCCAGCACCTACGCAACACCTGTGCTGCCGCCCAGCACAGCCGGTGGTGAACGCGGCCCCTCCCTGGCAAGCACGGCCACCCGTCTAGGGCGCCTTCTTGACTCCGTCTCCGGGAAGGGTCCGGGCAAGCCAAGACCTGTGACTCGCCCCTCCTCCAAGAAGAAAGAGCTATCCATTTCACCTGCTCGCTTCATCCGACTCGAGATAGACAAGTTAGGCCGACGTTGTGCCATCTTTGAGGCCGATCTCCAGAACGACGAAGCCGATGCCTCGCTTGAGCTATTGGCGGAACCACATCTGGTTGCTGATGGTGCGATTGCTGATAGCGAAGATCTTCCTTCGGGCTACGAGACAAAGGTCATCGAGATGTCTATCGCAGACTCTGGAGAATCCACAACTGACACGGTGATCAGAGTAGGCACGGAGAGCGGCACAATCAGAATCTCTGTTCTCAGCCCCCCAGAAGCCGCCGTTGGCGTGCGTCTGCGATTCCTGAATGAGGGTAGAGAATGACTCGGGTAGCTCTACCTTTCCTCGTCTTACCGAACGAAACAGTGAGTTTCAGCGGATGGATGATCGGCCCACCAGATGAGCCGCTCTCTCCTGCTTCAGACATCTTAGAAAACTGGGATTACGAGCAGGACATTCAGGTGAGCACTCGCCTCGCAATAGATTTCCCAGAAGCTGCAAAACAACTGGGAATAGACTCGGGAGACCTCAAACTTGCTGCGGTTCTGGTCGCTGGCACCGGGGCTGGTAGCTTGCCACGTCGCCTCGATCGGCTCGATACGAAAATCATCGATGCTGACAATCCCTCTGTCGCGCTTGACGCAGTAATACCTGGCAGAACGCTTTCAGGGCAGCTACAGCTAAGTCTTCGACTTGTCCTTGATTCCCCCATTGAATCTGGAAACGCGCTGTCGCCGAAACAACGTGGAGCTCGCCTCTGGCAGAGTCAGAAAAATATCCTCATTGAGGACGGAGGTGACTCAAGATTCCCTATCGAACTTGCAAGCTTCTCCGAAAGCTTCAAGGGCAGACAGGAGCAATATGCACCGTGGCTCGTCGAGTGGAATCCGACAACCCTTGATGCGGATTTCAGTGGCAACGTGCGACTCTATATCAACTCGGACAACGAGAGCATCACCAAAAGGTTTGTAGAGGGCGACCCGCTGACGCTCCAAGCGATGGTCGCGGACGTGATGACGCAGATGATCGAGGCTGCTTTAGAGAGCAAAGACGAAGCAGAGCTCACTCAATACGAAGAAGGCTCGATTGGCTATCAAGCCAGAGCTTGGATGGAGATGTCGCTCCCTGGGCAGAGCCTCGATAGTATTCGTCAAACTCGCATGTATAAACCCGGGAAATTCAGGGCCTCGATTCTTGCGATTGCTGACTTTGGGGAGGCCGAATAATGCGGGTTCCACTACTGCCACGCCTGAAAGCACATGGTGTTGCAACCATTCTTGAACGGCTGAAGGAAACAGCGCCAGCTGCCCGAGATGGAATAGATCTCCTTAGCGAATATGCTGCCCTGAAGTCTAGCGCTCCTAGTGGTGGTGCTAGAGCCGATGCTGTGGCAGTTGACATAACGGTTGAACTGAGAAAAATCGCCCAGAAGTTCGGCTTTCCTTATGCCAATACGCAATCCGCACGATCGCTCTTCGACCAAGAAGCAGCAATCTATCTTGCACAAAAGGAAGAGCTGAAATCCGGTGAAGCACTTCGTGACGATGTCTGGGCATTCATGAGCACCATACTCGCACCTGATGTAGTCGCTTGGCGATTTGCGGATAAGTCTAGCGAACGAGTGGCACGCTTTGCAGGAGGTGTTCGTAATTCGTTTCAGAGACTGTGGGTGAGAGGAACTGTCCTTGACCGCGGCGAGGGCCACCCTGAACGCTGGGAGCTCATAAAACAGCTCACCGAAGATGCTATGGTTCAAATCTTTGAGCGAGCATCAATTGGAGGCAATCCGCCACTGGCCAAAGCTCTAGCAGAAGGCTGGCTCAAGGCAGGTTTGATTTTCGGTAGGGGCTCAATGGAGTCAATCATGCGCTCAGCGACCAAAATCCTCCGCCTTAGAAACCAGATTGTCGATCTCGCATATCTGCCACCAAATGAATTGGAGCTAATCGTATCAGAAGCTTTTGAAACTGCAGGAGCCGCACTACAACTTCCGTATTCCTCTAATCCTCCTGTCCCAGCACTGTTACCTAATCAGCAGTAGAGTGTGGCGTTGGAGTTACTACTGAGGCTCGGCTTTTCAATTGGACACTGCACATAATGACAAATGGAGCCTGTCAGAACCCCGCGTATCAGGCTGCCCCACAGCAGCCAGGGCGGAAGAGTGAACCAAATATATGAGCGGGTGGGAATCCTGCGGCCCGAACACTAAGATTTCATATATTGTGCACCGAGAGGAATGCACATCATAAATCTAGCCCGACCCAATCGACTCAACGACGAGTAGTGGACCGGTGAGAAATATTATAATAACACAACGAAGGGATTCCGAATTGAAAAGCCGTCCTTTTACCATATTTCTGCTAAAGCAAGGCTTCGATGCAAATAATTCACTCAAAAACGAGCACGAACTAGACCAAGCAATAGCATCAGATCGACTCCCAGAAAATTCCAGCGTATATATTCTAGACAGTCAACCGAGGGCGCCATGGTGGCGAGAATACTTCAATATCGCCAACCCTCTTCAGCAGGCAAATAAAGGTGCACTCGTATTCATACCAGTGGCAGACAGGCACTTCGCCCTATCGTTTGGCCATGTCTTCCATAAATTACGCGACAACTGTTATGAGTATGACTTCGGACTACTAGTAACACTCAATAGTCTCGACCCAAAAAAACTCAAAAGTGCTGACATCATGGACCCTGGGGCGTCTAGGCGAAAGAGAACCCAAATCCCAGCAGCTGCCGACATTACATTCCTTGATTTTGATAGCAACACTGAGATTGTCCGAAGCCTAACAGGGGCGGTAAAGGAAGAGTTTATTGGACTTTTTAAAAGTGCGACGGGCTCAGCCAGCCTTAAAATTAGTCTGAAATTGCTTCCCGAAGAGCTTCATGGCTTGTGCAATACACTGCTCGATCTATACAGATGCGAAGACTACCTCGAAACCTTTCCAAGCGTCGGAAAAATCTCACCCGAGAATGATCCTGATATCATTCAAGTACTAGACGAGCAGCTTCTAGAGTGTTTTATTTCCCAAGACCCTTCTTTATCCCTTTGTATCCCTGACATCGTGGATTATCGAGACAATACCTCCTGCCGATTCCAAGGGCGCGGCGGACTGGCAGAAATCTATACGGATATTTCACTAGATGCATTCTACGACTATCTAGGTGAAGACACCGACCTAAACGTGCTCACCATCGAAAAGCTGAAATCTTTCAGCCTGGCACTCTGTGATGCCGAAGGAAACATCAGCAGAGCTTACAACATATACAACTGCCTGCTACTTGACATTGTTGAGGGTCATAAATTTTATCATTTATGCGAAGGCGGCTGGTATCGCGTTGAACGAGAATATATCGAGCACCTTAAGCAATATTTGGATGCCAAGTGTGAGCCTAATGATTTATTCGATTATAATCATGACCTGATTAAGGACGGGTTAAGTCACTACAGCGAAGAAACTTACAACGAAGCGGTGGCTAATGCTCACCCTGCATTCATATGCTTGGATCAGCAGAATATGAGCATTGATGGGCAGACCGCTATTGAGCCGTGTGACTTGTACATGGTGATTCCTCCTGTTAACGGCACCCAAGAACTAGGAAAACTGTACCATTTAAAAATCTCTACCAGATCATCACAGCTAAGTCACTTATTCAATCAAGGGACCAACTCGGCTGAATTAATTATCCTAGAGCCCAGATGTCGCGATGCGCTGAAACAATTGATTACTGATCGGATTGGCCAGAATGATCTGCAGCTATACCACGCAGCAATTGACAATATTAATATTAAGATAGTATACGGCATCATCACGACTAAATCACCAGCAGATTTGTCTGACAATCTTCCGCTGTTTTCCAGAATCAGCTTAATGCGCTGTTTCAAAAGCCTAGACTTAATGCAAATCTCCTCTGCGCTAATTTACATCCCTGACGCCAGCCCACCGAAAAACAAGTCCTGCGCACTGCCAGCCGCGATCGTCGAAGTAGTAGAATTAAAAAAAGGAAAGAAGGAAATCCGCGTAATTGCCGGGCAAACGCTTCAAGAGGGATTAAAAGTAAGCCGCTGCTCCGCCGCTATCGCAGAAAGTGCCGCAGGATCTCAGTTCAAAATACTCTATAAGATCAACAAAGAAGGAGCTCCATACTCAAGCCATCGCTGGCCTCATGAGGCCGTGAATTAGCTCTACACACATAATTAAACAGTGTAAATACTTACATGTTCGCCAGTACGCTTTGCTGGCAACAGTTCCATCATCCACCAAGTGACTCGTTTAAATTAAGCCTGATGCTTGACCATAACCAGATAAACACATAGAGCAGAATATTTTTCCCATGGGAATTATTGAGAGATTTTTTTCTTCAGATGCTATAAAAAACATGTTCGACAACATTAGGAATTTGGGCTTGTCAGCAGCCGTCCAAATCACCGGGAGCTACCTCGTAAACACGGTAACCCCTACCGCTCAGTGGCCAGAAGTAACATTCTCATTCGGCTACTCCTTAATTGCTTGCGGCTTTATTCTGATGATCACCTGCATTTTACACGGATACTTCTTACTCAAGAAATCCGCGCTACCCCTATTTGTTTCAAGGTCAATCTCTTTGATTTATTTCATTTTAGCAACACTACTATTCCTTACCACGCTCAAAGCCAAGGGCATTGCCTTATGAATATCTACTAGATGCATATGGGCTCCCACCACAAGCAGTAAGTATTTTTGGAGTTTTCAATGCCAAACGTAATCACAAGCAGTGGTCTGCAGCTCAATGCCACCTACTCAGTCGAAGAGTTTCAATCGATTCCAGGATTGATTTTAGAGTCTTGGGGACCATCCACTCGAAATGCCGATTACAACAAAGCATTAGACGTTTTGTTGGAAAGGCTCCAAGCGGCGGGATTCCTCTCCATTTCAGTTAATATCATCTCCCGCGATCTAGTACGAGCATTTCCTGACTTCTCGGATCGAGCGATCAAGATTGACGGCGAAGAAATTCTTTTGCTAGAGGCCGGCCACACAGAAGAGCTTCGGACTGCGATTGGAGCACAGCAAGCACGTCTCAAAGTTAATCCAGACTCTAAGGGCGGAAATCGTACAAAACGCATCTTGCTGCATAGCTCTTTGATATCACCCCAAGATTGGATCCAAATTTCAACCGGCAGCTTCAATTCCGCCCAATTGCTGAAGCAGCTTCAAGAGCCTACGGCCGACAATGCTGAACTAGAGGTGCGGGCAACTGCTTTGATACGCTCCATGCTTGAAGTGCCGCCAGGTCGCGCAAAGCCTGCTAGCACAACAGCCACAAGCACTGTATATGCCCGCGATCCCGCTGTTAAAGCTTGGGTTCTTCAGCGAGCGGATGGGTGCTGTGAACTCTGTGATTGTTCAGCGCCGTTTCTGAGAGAAGATGGCCTGCCATATTTGGAGGTGCATCACGTAAAGCCCCTAGCCGAAGGCGGTAGCGACAGAATATCGAACACAATTGCATTGTGTCCCAATTGCCATAGGCGCATGCACCACGGCCAAAGCAAGCTGGATCTCCGAGAGGAGGCGGTCAGAAAAATCCCTAGGCTGCTACAAGAATCCAGCAGCTAACAAATCGCGGGGCTTGATCTCTCCTACCCTGGTTGTAATCCCCATCAATACATGAAACCACCACGCCATTCGCAAGGCTAAATCCCTGCGGAAACGTCGTAGCACATCCGCGAGGCAATCCGTCGTAGGGACCAGCAGATTCCCGTCCAACGGACCATCGGCGGCCCGTGCTTCTCGACCTCTACTGCCGACATAAGCGGCGCGCGAGCTGTTCGGCCCGGAGCAACCGCGAAGACCAATCAGGTGCCCCCTCGCTCGCACGGAGCCAGAAATCAGATTGAGGCTCAGAATTTGCCTGTACCGCCCGATGTGGAGCCAAGAGAATTGGACGACTTCGCTGACTGTTTTGCAGCACTGGCGCTACTTATCCGGCACGCACTTATAAGATGATCGCTGGCTGTCAGGTAACCAAGCCTGCAGAAGCGAGTCCAGCACAAACGGTCACCAAACGGTCACCAGAACCGGCCTTTTGAGGTGAAAGCAAAAAACCGTGCCCAAAAAAAATCCAGTCACCGCTAAGTGACTGGATTTTCTAGGGTTATTTGGTCGGGACGGAGTGATTCGAACACTCGACCCCTTGCACCCCATGCAAGTGCGCTACCGGGCTGCGCTACGCCCCGACTAAAGATTTGCTTTCAGCTACAGCCGAAAGCGGGAGGAACTATAAACTAAGCCCATGAAATACGGAAGTTTTTTCGTAGAGCATCACTTCCGCAGAACAAGTAAAACGTCTTCCAATTCGACAATCATTTGCCGAATCAGCTGCTTGTACTGAGTGGTATCGTCCTTTGCCTCATCACCGGAAAGACGCTGACGCGCGCCGCCGATAGTGAAACCTTGATCGTAGAGTAAGGCCTTGATCTGCCGAATCATCAGCACATCCTGACGCTGATAGTAGCGGCGATTTCCACGGCGCTTCACTGGATTGAGCTGAGTAAACTCCTGCTCCCAGTAACGCAGAACATGTGGCTTCACCGCGCAAAGCTCACTTACTTCACCAATGGTGAAATAGCGCTTGCCCGGTATCGGCGGTAACTCATCGTTATGACTTGGTTCCAGCATAAGCTTCGACTCTGGCTTTCAGTTTCTGGCCTGGACGAAAAGTGACGACACGGCGAGCCGTAATCGGGATTTCTTCTCCCGTTTTTGGGTTACGTCCGGGGCGCTGACGCTTGTCTCGCAGATCAAAATTGCCAAAACCCGACAATTTGACCTGCTCATTAAGCTCCAGCGCCTGCCGGATTTCCTCAAAAAACAGCTCTACCAACTCCTTGGCTTCCCGCTTATTCAGGCCTAGCTCTTCATACAGACGTTCCGCCATTTCAGCTTTCGTCAGAGCCCCCATACGTTACTTCCTTAACGTGGCGTTGAACCTTTTTTCCAGCGAGGCAAGGATGTTCTGCGTTGTACTACTTACCTCATCGTCATTAAGAGTGCGCGATGGATGTTGCCAGGTCAAGCCGACGGCCAAGCTTTTTCTATGCGGATCAATACCTTTACCGTGATACACATCAAACAGCCTGAGGTCTGTCAGCCATTCGCCGGAAGTCTCACGAATAGTTGCCAGCACAGACTCAGCAGCAATGTCCTTATCCACCAGCAGTGCCAAGTCCCGACGTACCTCTGGGAAGCGCGATAGTTCTCTGAATTGAGGCAAATTACCTTGGGCAATTTCAGACAGCACCAATTCAAAAAGATAGATCGGCTGCTCCAAACCTAGCGATTGAGTTAGCTCAGGATGAATTGCCCCCATATAGCCGATGACTCGCCCTTCTCGTTCAATTTGCGCCGTCTGACCAGGATGCAGTGCAGCATGTTGGCCTGGGACGAAGATGAAAGAGTCCAGCGCACCTGCATGGCCCAGCACTGCTTCGACGTCCGCCTTCAAGTCATAGAAGTCAACGTCGTCACGTCCGTGAGCCCACGCCTCAGGCAAGCGACTTCCGGTAATAACTCCCGCCAGCATCGCTTCCTGCTTGAGGCCTGGGAGCTTACCTTTAAAGCGCAATCCGCTTTCGAACAAACGCACTCGGGACTGCTGTCGATTGAGGTTGTGCTGCAGTGCCTTGACCAAACCCGGCCACAGCGACGAACGCATGGCAGCCATATCGGCAGAAATCGGGTTGGCTAGTTGCAACGGCTCAACGCCCGGATCGAACAGGTCGAACAATTTAGGATCAATGAAACTGTAGGTAATAGCCTCTTGATAGCCCCGTGCGACTAACAAACGCCGCAGCACTGGAAGCTCCGAACGGGCTTCCGCCTTGGCCTGTGGCGCTAGGCGTGCCTGCGGATAGCGGATTGGTAAGCGGTTATAGCCATAAAGGCGCCCCAATTCTTCGATCAAATCCACTTCTATCGCGATGTCGAAGCGATGACTGGGTACCTCGACCTTCCAAATCCCGGAGCTCTCCTGGGTTACGGATAAGCCTAACGCGCGTAACAGTTGCTCGATCTCAGCCGAATCCATTTCTAAGCCGAGCATTTGGGTGATGCGCTCGGCCCGCAGAGTGATGGCGGCAGTGATTGGTAGGTTAGCTTCGCTGGCCACTTCAATTATCGGCCCAGCTTCTCCACCCATCACCTCGACCAACAGTGCAGTCGCTCGCTCCATGGCCTTACGCGGCAACAGAGGATCTACGCCACGCTCGAAGCGATGAGACGAATCCGTATGCAGGCCATAGGAACGTGCTTTTCCAGCCAAAGCGATCGTATCGAAGAAAGCGCTTTCGAGAAAAAGATCCGTTGTCCCGGTGTTAACGCCACTGCGCTCCCCACCCATAATTCCCGCCAGCGCCAGCGCACGTTGATGATCGGCGATGACTAAGGTGTCGGCTCTTAAGGTGATTTTCTGCCCGTCGAGCAGCGTCAGCGTCTCGCCCTCTTCGGCCATGCGCACATGAATCCCGCCCTGGATCTCGGCAAGATCAAACGCATGCATCGGCTGCCCCAACTCGAGCATCACATAATTGGTGATATCAACGGCAGCATTGATGCTACGGATATCCGAGCGACGCAGGCGCTCGACCATCCATAGGGGAGTAGCTCGGGATAGATCGACATTGCGGATCACACGACCGACGTATCTCGCACACGCCTTAGGCGCAAACACATCAACCGGTCGAGTTTCATCATGTGTAGCTGCGACAGCTTCAACTACTACGGTCTCGACATCGGCAGCATAAATAGCGCCGACCTCCCGAGCCAAACCTGCCAATGACAAGCAGTCACCACGATTTGGCGTCAAACCGAGCTCGATACTGACATCATCCAGCCCTAGATATGCACGAATACTTTCGCCAACCGGCGCATCGATCGCCAGTTCCATCAAACCGCTATCGTCTTCGCTGATCTGCAGCTCAGACGCCGAACACAGCATGCCGCTGGATTCAACTCCACGCAGTTTCGCCCTTTTGATCTTAAAATCACCGGGCAACTCCGCGCCAATCATTGCGAATGGAATTTTCAAACCTGGACGCACATTTGGCGCACCACAGACCACTTGAAAAATTTCGCTGCCATTGGACACCTGGCAAACACGCAACTTATCCGCGTCTGGATGCTGCTCCGTACTGAGTACCTCGCCAACGACCACGCCGGAAAAATTGCCAGCCACAGGTGTCACGCTGTCGACTTCAAGACCGACCATGGACAACCGCGCCACCAACTCATCGCGCGAGGCCTGGGGATTCACCCAGGTCCGCAGCCACTGCTCACTGAACTTCATCCTGCTCTCCCAATCAATTCGGTTACGGTCATGCGTTTCTAGCGAAATTGCGCCAAGAAACGCAGGTCGTTATCGAAGAACAGGCGTAAATCGTTGACGCCGTAGCGCAGCATAGCCAGACGCTCAACGCCCATACCGAAGGCGAAGCCCTGATACTTTTCGGGATCGATACCGGACATGGTCAACACGTTTGGATGCACCATTCCGCAGCCCATCACTTCCAACCAACCCGTCTGTTTACATACGCGACAGCCTTTACCGCTACACATCACGCACTGCATATCAACTTCAGCGGAAGGCTCGGTGAAAGGGAAGAACGACGGGCGGAAACGGACACCCAAATCCTTCTCAAAAAACACCCGAAGAAATTCTTCAATGGTGCCCTTTAGATCAGCAAAACTGATGTCCTCGTCAATCAGCAGCCCTTCAACCTGATGGAACATTGGCGAGTGCGTGATATCCGAATCACAGCGGTAAACCCGGCCTGGACAAACGATGCGAATCGGTGGCTGCTGGGACTCCATGGTGCGCACTTGGACGGGCGATGTGTGAGTGCGCAACAACATGTTCGCGTTGAAATAAAATGTGTCATGCATTGCCCGCGCCGGATGATGGCCAGGAATGTTGAGTGCCTCGAAATTGTGGTAGTCGTCTTCGACTTCAGGACCTTCCGCAACGCTGTAGCCGATATGCGTGAAAAATTGCTCGACTCGCTCCAGCGTGCGAGTAACGGGATGCAGGCCGCCGGATATTTGTCCGCGCCCCGGCAAAGTCACATCAATGCGCTCAGCAGCGAGCTTGGCGCTTAATGCTGCCTGCTCCAAAGCTGCTTTACGGATGTTCAACGCGTCTTGAACGCGCTCTTTTGCCACGTTAATCAGCGCACCGATCTTCGGCCGCTCTTCGGCCGGCAAATCGCCCAGGGTTTTCATTACCTGAGTCAGCTCGCCTTTCTTGCCAAGATAATGGACCCGGATTTGCTCCAGGGCATTGGTGTCTTCGGTATGTTGCACGGCCTCAAGCGCTTGCGAGACCAGCGCATCCAGGTTTTCCATGTACGGACTCCAGATACGAAATAGGGGAAGAGCTTGAAGGCCCTTCCCCTATTGGTGACGTTTAGCACCGGGCAAGCCCGGTGATTGTCGGGGACTTAAGCCAGAACGGCTTTCGCTTTCTCGACAATCGCAGCAAACGCCGCTTTTTCGTTCACTGCCAGATCGGCCAGAACCTTACGGTCGATCTCAACGGACGCTTTTTTCAGACCGGCGATCAAACGGCTGTACGACAGACCGTTGACACGAGCACCAGCGTTGATACGAGCGATCCACAGTGCGCGGAACTGACGCTTCCGCTGACGGCGGTCACGGTAGGCATATTGGCCAGCCTTGATTACCGCCTGCTTGGCAACACGGAATACGCGTGAGCGTGCACCGTAGTAGCCTTTGGCGAGTTTCAGAATTTTCTTGTGACGGGCACGGGCGATAACGCCACGCTTTACACGAGCCATGAATTAATCCTCTTGACCTAGACCGGAAATCAACGCAGACGCAACGAACGCTCTACACGAGCGACATCAGACTTATGCAGCATGGAAGTGCCACGCAGCTGACGCTTACGCTTGGTGGTCATTTTGGTAAGGATGTGGCTCTTGAAAGCGTGCTTGTGCTTGAGGCCACCAGCAGTTTTCTTGAAGCGCTTCGCAGCGCCACTCTTAGTTTTCATCTTTGGCATGTTCGGATACTCCGCATTGAGTCAATTTCACATAACCACAAGGCCTGCCAGTGCCCTGGAGATTATTTTCGCTTTTTGGGGGCGATGACCATCATCAGTTGGCGTCCTTCCAACTTAGGATGCTGCTCAACGGTGCCGTATTCAAGAAGGTCGGCTTCGACCCGCTTCAACAGCTCCATGCCCAGATCCTGGTGAGCCATCTCACGACCGCGGAATCGTAAAGATACCTTGGCCTTGTCCCCATCACTTAGGAAACGTACCAGGTTGCGTAGTTTTACCTGGTAATCCCCTTCTTCCGTCCCTGGACGAAACTTGATTTCTTTAATCTGAACCTGTTTCTGGTTCTTCTTGGCGGCTGCTACCTGTTTCTTCTTTTCGAACAGATGCTTGCCGTAATCCATGATGCGGCAGACAGGCGGCACTGCATCAGCGGAAATCTCTACAAGATCCAGCTTGGCTTCTTCAGCCACTCGAAGCGCTTCATCAATCGAGACGATGCCAATCTGCTCGCCGTCCGCGCCAATTAACCGAACCTCGCGTGCCGAGATATTCTCGTTGATCGGGGCTTTCGGTGCAGCTCGTTTATCCTGTCTCATTTCACGCTTAATAATGATTACTCCAAATCTTGGCGACCACGCCGGGAAACCGCCTGCGCAAGGAACTCCGCGAATTGAGCGACGGGCATCGAGCCCAGGTCAGCACCTTCACGAGTACGCACAGCGACTGTTTGCATTTCTACTTCCCTATCCCCGATCACAAGGAGATAAGGTGCCTTGAGCAAAGTATGCTCGCGGATTTTAAAGCCGATTTTTTCGTTTCTCAAGTCGGACTTGGCACGAAATCCGCTTTGAGTCAGTATTTTTTCCACTTGCAGAGCAAACTCAGCCTGTTTATCGGTGATATTCATGATCACCGCCTGCACAGGCGCCAGCCATGCAGGGAATGCTCCTTCATAATGCTCGATCAGCATTCCGATAAAGCGCTCGAAGGAGCCGAGAATCGCTCGATGCAGCATCACTGGATGCTTGCGACCGTTGTCTTCACTAACAAACTCAGCACCCAAACGAACCGGCAGATTAAAATCGAGCTGCAGGGTACCACACTGCCAGACCCGACCCAGGCAATCCTTGAGAGAGAATTCGATTTTAGGACCATAGAAGGCCCCTTCGCCCGGCTGCAGATCGTAGGGCAAACCAGCATTGTCTAAAGCCGATGCCAAAGCAGCTTCAGCACGATCCCACAGCTCATCGGAACCCACGCGCTTCTCTGGACGAGTCGAGAGCTTTAATTGGATATCGGAAAACCCGAAATCGGCATAAACATCCAGCGTCAGCTTGATGAAAGCCGCCGACTCCGCCTGCATCTGCTCTTCTGTACAGAAGATATGCGCATCGTCCTGAGTGAAACCGCGGACCCGCATGATGCCATGCAAAGCACCGGACGGCTCATTGCGATGGCAGGCACCAAATTCCGCCAAACGAAGCGGCAACTCGCGGTAGCTTTTCAACCCTTGGTTGAAAATCTGCACGTGGCACGGGCAGTTCATCGGCTTGATCGCGTAATCACGACTTTCCGACTGTGTCGTGAACATATTTTCCGCGTAGTTGGCCCAATGCCCGGATTTTTCCCACAGACTGCGATCGACAACCTGCGGTGTTTTCACTTCCAGGTAACCGTTTTCGCGCTGCACACCGCGCATGTACTGTTCAAGCACTTGATACAGCGTCCAGCCATTCGGATGCCAGAACACCATACCCGGAGCTTCTTCTTGGGTATGGAATAAATCCAAACGTTTGCCGAGCTTGCGGTGATCGCGCTTCTCCGCCTCTTCGATACGAGTGACATAGGCAGCTAGCTGCTTCTTGTCAGCCCATGCGGTTCCGTAGACGCGCTGCAGTTGCTCGTTCTTGGCATCACCACGCCAATAGGCACCAGACAACTTGGTCAATTTGAATGCTTTGAGAAAACGCGTATTGGGCACATGCGGCCCACGACACATGTCCACATATTCTTCGTGAAAATACAGACCCATCGCTTGCTCATTGGGCATATCGTCGACCAAACGCAGCTTGTAGTCTTCGCCCCGCGACTTAAACAGCTCAATCACTTCCGCCCGCGGAGTAACCCGCTTTACAACATCGTAATCTCGATCAATTAGCAGCTGCATGCGCTGCTCGATCGCAGCCAGATCATCCAGAGTAAAGGGCCGTTCATACGCGATGTCGTAATAGAAACCCTCATCGATAACTGGACCGATCACCATTTTGGCGGTCGGATAGAGCTGCTTAACCGCATGCCCAACGAGATGCGCGCAGGAGTGGCGAATGATCTCCAACCCTTCAGCGTCTTTCGGAGTGATGATCTGAAGGCTGGCGTCGTTTTCGACGAGATCGCTGGCATCCACCAGCCGCCCATCAACCTTACCAGCTAGAGTGGCCTTTGCTAGACCCGCACCAATAGACTGCGCCACCTCGGCAACAGATACCGGGTGATCAAATGAACGTTGACTGCCGTCGGGAAGAGTAATGGTTGGCATGGCGCCTCCTCTCCTAGTGGTGACCCCTACCAAAGGTCACGTGGGTTGGGATGAGCTAATACGTGTTCCGGCGGTGTACCTGCCTCACGATGGCAGGAGCAAAGCTCACCTAAACCGAACCAGAGTCATTTGACGCAAGAGGCCGAGTGCTTCCAGAAAGCAAGGAAACTAACAAGCGGCCAATAAAAAAGGGTCGCCTAAGCGACCCTTTTAATTTGGTAGGCACAATTGGACTCGAACCAACGACCCCCACCATGTCAAGGTGGTGCTCTAACCAACTGAGCTATGTGCCTGCATTGGTCGCGCATTCTACGTACTTACAAATTCCTGTCAACAAATTTTCTTCTAACTGTCTGAAAAAATGGATTTTTTCGCACCTGACGCCATACGGGAGCATGCGTGTCGCAACAACTATGTCACGCAAATCGGCGCCCATACCCAGCACACAGCCTGTTTTTTCAATGAGGGGCTGCCCGGCTCAGCACCTGCCTTGCGAGCGTCGCCGCCTGAGGCTGCCCAGCCAGATCAAGTCCATCTGCAGCCAAACGCCAACGCTGCGGATCCACTTTCGAAGGAAGACTGGTCGGCAACTGCACCAAGACCGCCCACCCACCCGCATCCTTCCACGCAGAATCAAAAGTGGAAAATTTGAGAATCTGACGTTTACTCGATCCGGATCTCAGCAAAAAGGTTTGCCGAAGTCGATCGTAACCAACGATCACGGCGTAATGCGGCTTCTTCACCCATCCAATCCCCTGATTCAACTGAACTAACACCGGGGAGCCGCCCGCCACCTGCCCCAGAATTTCAAGACTTGTTCTCAGTGGATAGACGATAAAACCCTGCTCATGGGCCACGCGCTGGATGTTGACCAATAATTGCGGCTCAGCATCTGGCAATCCCAATTCCTTCGCGACCAGGCCAGGGGTCGTAACCACCCCCTGTTGTGACAACATTACCGCCAGAGAGCCGGGCGCCCCCTCATAAGCCGTTTCAGAAAAAAATGGCACCCCAATAAGCTCTACGCGCTCAGGCAGCCTGCCGAGATCCGTCGGCAAATAAATCGCGCCTTGACAGCCGCCTAACACCCCAGCAATTAAAAAGAAGCGCAGACAAGAAAAGGACCCGCGAGAAATATTGAACAAAGCTCGTCTCCCACCGATTTCCAGCACCCGACCACTTGGTCAGTCATCCGGGCCAACATTCCCCGAAAATGAAAAAACCCGGCCAAAGCCGGGTTTTTCTGCAGATGCTCAGCTCAATTACTTGGCCTGTGCTTCCACTTCAGCTTCCACTCGACGGTTCACAGCACGACCTGCGTCAGTGGCGTTGTCCGCCACTGGACGGGACTCACCATAACCTACCGACTGAATACGCTCACCGCCAACACCGTACTGATTGACCAGGACGTCTTTAACCGCATTGGCACGACGCTCAGACAGCTTCTGGTTGTAGGCGTCAGTGCCGACGGAGTCGGTGTGGCCTTCAACAGTGGTGGTGGTCGACGGGTACTGGCCCATGAAATCAGCCAGGTTTTTGATATCGCCGTAGCTTTCTTCTTTAACTTTGGACTTGTCGAAGTCGAACTTCACGTCCAGCTCAACACGCACAGCTTCAGCGGCAGCCGGGCAACCATCCGCATCAACAGTGACATTAGCCGGGGTGTCAGGGCACTTGTCAACGTTGTCGCAAACGCCATCGTTGTCGCTGTCGGAGCAAACCTCGGCAACCGGAGCCGGAGCAGCTTCAACCGGCTTAGCACCACCACCGAAGTTCATGCCGATGCCGACGCTTGGAGCCCACTCGGTATCACCCTGATCGATGTTGTATTGAGCTTCGACACCAGCGCGGGCGTAGAAATTCTCGGTGAAATACAGCTTGGCACCGCCGCCAACGTTCGCGAAGGTGGAGCCATTACGACCACCGGCACCGTTTTGACCGATGCTTTGATCCGAGAAACCGGCAGATACGTATGGACGCAGTGTGTCGCCCGGAGCATTGAAGTGGTACAAGGCGTCCAGAGCGGTGTTCGAGCCTTTGATGTTGCGGCCATCATCGCTACGAGCATTGTGCAATTCGTCATAGCCCAGACGCAGCTCAACGTCGTCGGTCAGGAAATAACCAACGGAACCGCCGAACAGGTTGCCGTTGTTTTTGAAATCGCGAGCACTATCGAACTGCTCTTTCTTAGCGAAGCCTTCAACCTCGACAGCGCCTTGCCCTTGTGCCAGTACGGCCAGCGAAGAAGTGGCCAGCAATGCGCCAATGACAACGCCTAAGGTGTTTTTCAATTTCATCCGTAAATCCCTATCTTGGTGGTCAATTAAGTTGTCCAAGAATACCCAGACAACTCAACTAGTGATTGTATCAGAGTTCGCCGACTCGTTAGAGGTGCCACTTCGCATTAAGCTTCTGGATCGCCTGCGAATTTTTCCCGCAAGCGGTCCAAGGCCCGCTTATAACGCATCTTTGTTGCGCTGAGCCCCATACGCATGATGTCGGCTATCTCTTGGAATTCAAGTTCTGCGACAAAACGTAGCACCAAGATTTCACGATCAATTGGATTGACATGAACAAGCCAGCGGTCTAGACCACCTGGCTCAGCAAGCACCGGAGCCTTCTCCTCAGATGCCTCTTCCAGCGGATCCAAACTCAGAGCATCCATCAAACGACGCTTTCTGCGCTCCTTCCGATACTGGGTAATACATTCGTTGTAAGTAATACTATAAAGCCAAGTTTTAAATTTTGACTTTCCTTCAAAGTTCTTTAATCCATAAAGAACTTTGAGCATAACCTCCTGACACACATCATCCGCATCACGCTCGTTACCAAGATACCTCGCGCATACGTTGAACAATGTACGCTGGTAACGGCGCATCAGCTCTTCATAAGCCCGAGTTACATGAAACAATTCTCCATGAGCACGCGCCACGAGCTCTTCATCGGAGAGATCGCGAGGGTCATAACGAGACGGTAATGATTGGGCTTTGTTCAAAACAAATCGAGCCGACAGTAAGGGAGATAGCCGCCATCACCCAGGATAGGGTCACTAGTCGGCGATATACATTAGCAGGGTTAGCGCGTTAGCGACTGCTCACCTGCTGCTCGAGCAGAGTCCGATTGGCTACGGAAACCAGCTCTCCCTCATCCGTCAGTACGGTGGTCTTAACCGTGCCAATTTCTTCGATCTGACCTTCTACCGTGCCCACTTTGACTTGCTGCCCGACCTGATAAAGCTCGCGCACATAAATACCGGCGAGGATCTGCCCCGCTAGTTCGCGACTTCCCAGCCCTAATGCCAAAGCCACTGCTAAACCAACAGAAATCAGCACGATGGCAATCACGTTGTTTAGCAGCTCGGTCTTCACTTCCAGCTGACCGATAGCCACGGAGATACTGATGATGATCACCAGTCCTTGGGCGATTCGCCCAAGTCCACCCGCATAGTCAAGCCCGACCCCTTCGGCCGCACCACGCACCAGGCTATTGACCAACTGAGCCAGCAGAATACCGACAACCAAGACCAGAGCCGCGCCCAGCACTTTTGGTAGGTACAAAGCCAGCACATCGAGCGTCGCGGAAACGCGCCCCAGGCCCAAAGAGTCGGCGGCGGAGACCAGGAAAATCAGCAGCACGAACCAGTAAACGATCCGCCCAACTAGAGTCGAAACCGGTACGCGAATACCTACTCGCTCCAGCAGCTTGGTCAGACCAGTGCCCGCCATCAGGCGATCCAAGCCCAGTTTGGCCAGCAGCTTGGAAAGTAGAGTATCCAGCAGCTTGGCGACTACGAAACCCAGCAAAACAACCACCAACGCACCGAACAAACGCGGGATAAAACCGGCGACAGGCGTCCATACGTTGGTCATAGCGCTGACCAACCCTTGAGTCCAGGGATCGAATTCCATCGTTACTCGGCCTTATCAGCAGAAGAATTGGAAGAGGTGCGGCGTGAAACCGGAGCCACATGCGCAGAACCATTGCTCACGGCTATTAACAGAGCTTCAAACCAATGCCCCATCAGACTGAATAGATCACCTGCCCCAACCTGGCGGTTAGCGGTTTTCAGAACGCGGCCCAAGGTCGCGTCGTCATCATGTGGCGGGGACGACGCCTTGAGCAGGTCTCGTAGGGATTCTTCAAAAGGATCGCGCATGCATACCTCGCAGGGTGTGACGGCTAGACGAGGTCAATAGTCGGTAGGTCACATCAAATCCAGCGCAAACGGCGAAAAAGCCACCACTGCCCGAAGGCGAGAGAGCCAATGATGAGACAGGCACCCAGGAAGCCGACCGGGCTTTCCGAACCCGGGATGCCGCCGACATTGATGCCGAGCAGACCGGTCAAAAAGCTCATCGGCAAAAAAAAGCCGGTAATGATGCCAAAGCGATACATGGTGCGATTCATCCGCTCACTTGCTCGCCGATGCTCGGATTCCAGCACCAGGCCGACTCGTTCACGGATCAACTCCAGTTCTTCCAGATTGCGAATCAGGCGGTTGCTGAGCTCATTCCAGTAACCTACGTTCTCAGGAGTGAACCATGGCAATGGATTGCGGGAAAGCTGCGCATAGACATCCCGCTGCGGAGCCAGAAAACGGCGCAAACCAGCGGCGCGACGCCGGATATGCAGCATCAACCCATGATCAGGGGCATAGCGCTCATCGGCGTCGATTTTTTCTTCTTCGCCATCGATCTGCTCTGACAGTGCAGTCACCACATCATCGACCTTGTCGCTCAAATGATGGGCCAGATAGAACAGCAGTTCGGAGGCAGTTTTCGGCCCGACACCACGACCCAACTCATCGATGAGTTGATCCGTGGCCAGCAGCGGGCGCAAACGCAGCGAAATCACCTGCTGCGGCGCGGCGAAAATCCGCACTGAGACCATATCCTCGGGTTCGGCACCGGGATTGAGATTGACGCCGCGCAGGAACAGCAGCAGCTCTTCGTTGGCCAAAGGCAACAGCCGAGGACGGGTGTTTTCCTCCAACAGCAAATCGCAGCTGAATTCGTTTAAACCGCTCGAACTGCGCAGCCAGGCATGGGTTTGCGGATGCCCACGATCCCAGTGCAGCCATACGCTTTGTCCGGCATCGAGTTTCAACGAATCAAGCTGTTGACGCGAAATAGATGTCGCGCCGCCCTCGCCGTCCAGCACGAATGCATGGACCAACCCCCACTGCGAATTGTCTTCCTCGAGCATTGCTACTCCCACAAACATGCGACCCAGAAAAAACCCGACTCACGCCGGGTTCTTAATTGTTACTCCGGCATCGTCAGCGGTTTGGGCGAGACAATGATTCCGTTGTTATCGGCGTACATGAACTCGCCTGGGCGGAAGGTCACGCCCCCAAAGGTCACCGGCACGTTGAGATCGCCAATACCGCGCTTGTCGGTTTTCATTGGGTGGCTCGCGAGTGCCTGAACGCCCAAATCGGTCTGCGCGATGACATCGACATCACGAATGCAGCCGTAGACCACCAAACCTTCCCAGCCATTCTTCGCCGCTTTTTCGGCCAACATGTCGCCTAGCAACGCCCGCCGCAGCGATCCGCCACCATCGACGACCAGTACTTTACCCTGGCCATTGGTATCCACTTGGTCCTTGACCAGCGAGTTGTCTTCGAAGCACTTGATGGTGACAATTTCACCGCCAAAGGAATCACGGCCACCGAAATTGCTGAACATCGGCTCTACGACCTGTACCAGGTCTGGATAGGTATCGCACAGATCGGGAGTGATGTATTGCATTGGGAAACTCCTGGAAAAGGACAGTGGTTCAGGGTTCGACGCCAAGAAGATCACCATCAAAGACCATAGTGAATCGGGTCGATGGCGGACCGTGGGCATTCAATGATTTCCAGCACCCTGACGCGCGCAGCGCAGCACCCTACCGCTCAAGATCGCATCGTGCAAGGGAGCGCCGCGGTGCAGGCAGCGACTCCCCAGCAACAGCAGCTGGTTATCATCCACCATGAGCAAAATCTGGATGCAATTAACTGCTCATATATCTTAGCCGGCACGCGCCGCCCGGCGGAACACCGAACACCGAACGCAGAACGCAGCACATCGGCCACTCGCTAATCGCCTTTTTTCAGCTCCGGCAGTTCGGCATTGCGTAACCAATACTCGATCAAAGGCCAGACCTCGCCTTGCGCCGGCTTGCTGAGCAGCATTTCGATATGTCCGTAATCATCGGCAAAGCCTGTTTTCTTCCCGAGGCAAAGAAACTCGCGACGTGGCGAGCCGAAGCGCTCCAACAGTTTTCGACAGGCCCATGGCGGATCCTGATGATCCTCAGACGCAGCGACGGCAAGGACTGGTGCCTGCACCTCTGCGAGCCCCGCCCACCAATCGCGCTCGGCGTCACCGAAACGCCCGAATAGCCCGTGCCAACGCAAGCTTTCCAGCGCCACGCCAATTGGCTCGTCCTCCGGCCCCCGCTTGAGACCAGAGCCGGAAATGACCGAGAGGCGCTTGAGAAGCGCACGCCCTCCCCACTCCAGTGGCGGCAACTTCAAAGGCCAATACACCCGACTAACCTGGCTACCAAACAAAGCCACCGAAGCGACATCAGCCTCATCGAGGTAGTGACCGCCCAAGGCTGCCGCCAAGGTAATCCCGCCAAGAGAATGGCCGATCCAATGCGGCGCCTGACCACTTTGCTCACGCACGAACGCGGCGATGGCTGGCAAGTCATAGCGAGCATAGTCGGCTACGCGATTGTGTCGATAGGCTTGATTGCGTGGCGAAAGACCGTGCCCGCGCATCTCGGCGATCCAGACATCAAAACCTGCGCGCGCCAAATACGGGCCAAGCCCCAAGCCCTTTGGTGAATACCAAAAGCGGCGATTGGAAAAGCTGCCATGCAACAAGATCACGGGAATGCCCCGCGGCATTTCACACTGATGGCAGCCCAGACGAGTGACGGCCAATTCGACCGTGCTATCCGGGCTATTGCCAGGCTTCAAGCGATAAATGTCTTCACTTAGATCGCCCCGCAACTCGGCGCTCATCAATGCGACAGGAAATAATTCACTACTGCTTTGCATGCTGGTACGACGAAGAAAATGTTACTGGCACAAAAAAGGGCGGGATCAATCCCACCCTTTTTTAGTTGGTAAAGCCCGTTATCAGGCTTGTTGGCCTTCCGCGAGGAAGAACCAGGTCTCCAGCACCGAGTCCGGGTTCAGGGACACGCTTTCGATGCCCTGCTCCATCAGCCACTTGGCAAGGTCCGGGTGATCCGAAGGGCCCTGACCACAGATACCGATGTACTTGCCAGCCTTACGGCAAGCTTGAATGGCGTTGGAAAGCAGCTTCTTGACCGCCGGATTACGCTCGTCGAACAGGTGGGCGATGATTCCCGAATCCCGATCCAGACCAAGAGTCAGCTGAGTCAGGTCGTTGGAGCCGATGGAGAAACCATCGAAGAACTCCAGGAACTCCTCGGCCAGAATGGCATTGGACGGCAGCTCGCACATCATGATGAGCTTCAGGCCATTTTCACCGCGATTGAGGCCATTGCTGGCGAGCAGGTCGACCACCTGACTGGCTTCGCCCAAGGTCCGCACGAACGGCACCATGATTTCGACGTTGGTCAGGCCCATCTCATTACGGACTTTCTTCAGCGCACGGCACTCAAGCTCGAAGCAATCGCGGAACGACTCGCTGATGTAACGCGAAGCGCCGCGGAACCCGAGCATCGGGTTCTCTTCTTCCGGCTCGTACAGCTTGCCGCCGATCAGGTTGGCGTATTCGTTGGACTTGAAGTCCGACAGACGCACGATGACTTTTTTCGGCCAAAACGCCGCCGCCAGAGTGCTGATACCTTCGACCAGCTTCTCCACGTAGAAACCAACCGGGTCGTCGTAGCCGGCGATACGCTTCTCGACGCTGTCTTTGATATCGGTCGGCAGGTTGGCAAAGTTCAGCAGCGCCTTCGGGTGCACGCCGATCATGCGGTTGATGATAAATTCCAGACGCGCGAGACCCACGCCCTCGTTCGGCAGCTGAGCAAAATCGAAAGCTCGGTCCGGATTACCGACGTTCATCATGATTTTGAACGGCAGATCAGGCATGGCATCGACCGAGTTCTGGCGGATGTCGAAGCCCAACTCACCTTCAAAGATGAAACCGGTGTCACCTTCGGCGCAAGAAACGGTTACGCCCTGGCCATCTTTCAGCACTTGAGTGGCATTGCCGCAGCCAACAACCGCCGGAATACCCAGTTCACGGGCGATGATCGCCGCGTGACAAGTACGGCCGCCCCGGTTGGTAACGATTGCGCTGGCGCGTTTCATGATCGGTTCCCAATCCGGGTCGGTCATGTCGGAAACCAGTACGTCGCCCGGCTGGACTTTGTCCATCTCGGCGATGTCGTTGATTACCCGCACCTTGCCAGCACCGATCTTCTGTCCGATCGCGCGGCCTTCGACCAACACTTTGCTGGTCTCTTTCAGCAGGTAACGCTCCATCACGTTGACGTTGCTGCGGCTTTTTACGGTTTCCGGACGTGCCTGGACGATATACAGCTTGCCGTCATCACCGTCCTTGGCCCACTCGATATCCATCGGGCGCTGGTAATGCTTTTCGATAATCATCGCCTGCTTGGCCAACTCCGATACCTCGGCATCGGACAGGCAAAAGCGTGCGCGATCGGCGTGATCGACATCGACCACCTTGACCGACTTACCGGCCGTGGCTTCTTCGCCGTAAATCATCTTGATGGCTTTGCTGCCCAGGTTGCGGCGCAAGATTGCCGGACGACCGGCCTCCAGCGTTTGCTTGTGGACATAGAATTCGTCGGGGTTAACCGCGCCCTGAACGACGGTTTCACCAAGGCCGTATGCACCGGTGATGAACACCACGTCACGGAAACCAGATTCGGTGTCCAGGGTGAACATTACGCCGGCGGTACCGGTTTCCGAGCGGACCATGCGCTGCACGCCGGCGGACAAGGCGACCAGCTTGTGGTCGAAGCCCTGGTGGACGCGGTAGGCGATGGCGCGATCGTTGAACAGCGAGGCAAACACCTCTTTGGCTGCGCGGATCACGTTTTCCACGCCACGGATGTTCAGGAAAGTTTCTTGCTGGCCGGCAAAGGAAGCGTCCGGCAGGTCTTCAGCGGTGGCCGAGGAACGCACGGCGACGGCCATGTTGTCATTGCCGTTGGACATGGCCGCGAAGGCAGTGCGGATTTCAGCGTTCAACCGCTCTGGGAATTCCGCATCCATTACCCATTGGCGGATCTGCGCGCCGGCTTTCACCAGGGCATTCACATCATCCACGTCCAGCGCATCGAGGATGGCGTGAATACGGTCATTCAGACCGCTTTGCTCGAGAAAGTCACGATAGGCCTGGGCGGTAGTGGCGAAGCCACCAGGGACCGACACTCCGGCACCGGCCAGGTTGCTGATCATCTCGCCCAGGGAGGCGTTCTTGCCCCCTACGTACTCAACATCATGATTGCCGAGCTTATCGAGGGAAACTACGTACTCAACCAAGGTGATCTCTCCACTTGAGTTTGGGAAAGCCATGCGATGGCTTTGGCCCTGGCAAATAAGTCACAATGCCAGCCCATATGGGCCCGGCAAAACGGGGGGTCTATGATAGCCAAGAATCGTTCCCAGCTTAAGGCCTACGGCGCAAATGAAACGAACCGCTTTTTTCATCTCCGACGGGACCGGCATCACTGCTGAAACCTTGGGCCAGAGCTTGTTGGCGCAGTTCGAAAATATTACGTTCAATAAACTCACACGACCGTATATCGACAGCGTTGAAAAAGCGCGCGCAATGGTACAACAAATCAACGCTGCCGCGGAAAAGGATGGTGCCCGCCCGATCATTTTCGACACTGTGGTAAACCAGGAAATTCGCGACGTTCTGGCGAAGTCCGACGGTTTCATGATTGACATCTTCTCGACCTTCCTCGCCCCCCTGGAGCAGGAACTGACTTCCCGGTCATCCTATAGCGTTGGCAAGTCGCACTCGATCGCCCACAGCAGCAACTACATGGAGCGCATCGAGGCGGTCAACTTTGCTCTCGATAACGATGACGGCGCCCGTACTCACTACTACGACAAGGCCGATCTGATCCTGATCGGCGTGTCACGCTGCGGCAAGACGCCCACGTGCCTGTACATGGCCATGCAATATGGGATTCGCGCGGCCAACTATCCACTGACCGAAGACGACATGGAGCGCCTGCAGTTACCGGCCGCCCTCAAGGCGTACAAGCACAAACTGTTCGGCCTGACCATTGATCCCGACCGCCTGGCAGCGATCCGCAATGAACGCAAACCGAATAGCCGCTATGCCAGCTTCGCTCAGTGCGAATTCGAAGTACGAGAAGTCGAAGCCTTGCTACGCCGGGAAAACATCAACTTCATCAACTCCACGCATTTCTCGGTGGAAGAAATCTCCGCCAAGATTCTGGTGGAAAAAGGCGTCGAGCGGCGCTTGAAGTAGTCATCCGCTCGCAATCAAAGAGCCCGCTACTGCGGGCTTTTTTGTTCCAGTTTCGCCTCCATTCAAATCACCAACAGATCCATAAAACCCTGAACGGGCGTGGCCTCCAACTGCGCTTGGTCTTGGCACAGCGCGAAGATTTCCGCCGCACGCCGAGCGCTAAAGCGCGTCGCCAAAGCGGCCTTGAACTTGTCCTCCAACAACGGAATACCTTCTTTGCGGCGTCGACGATGGCCGATCGGGTATTCCACCGCCACTTGCGGCGCCGAGCTACCGTCGATGAAGAACACCTGCACGGAGTTGGCGATCGAGCGCTTGTCGGCTTCCAGATACTCGCGGGTGTAGCGGGCGTCCTCGATGATCGTCATCTTCTCGCGCAGGTCATCGATGATCGGATTCGCGGCATGGAAAGCATCCTCGTAATGCCCAGCCACCAGCTTGCCAAAAGCCAACGGCACGGCGGTCATGTACTGCAAACAGTGGTCGCGGTCGGCAGGATTGGTCAGCGGACCGACCTTGGAAATGATGCGGATTGCCGACTCCTGGGTGGTGATGACAATTCGGTCGATCTCCCGCAGGCGCTCCTTCACTAACGGATGCAGGAGTACCGCCGCTTCGCAGGCGGTTTGCGCGTGGAACTCGGCTGGGAAACTGATCTTGAACAGGATGTGCTCCATCACATAAGTGCCGAAGCCCTGCGAGAAACTGAACCGGCGCTTGTCCGTTGGTTTAACAGCCAGATCTTTGTTGGTATGGCTGAACAACACGTCATAAAAGCCCCACTGCGGCGCACTCAGCACACTGGGAATACCCATTTCGCCGCGCATGGCGATATCGGCCAAACGTACCCCGCGACTGCTCGCATCGCCCGCGGCCCACGACTTGCGCGAGCCGGCGTTCGGCGCGTGGCGGTAGGTACGCAGCGCCTGGCCGTCGACGCAGGCGTGGGACAGCGCGGAGAGCAATTGCACACGATTGGCGCCCATCAGCTTGGCGGTTACAGCGGTGGACGCCAGCTTGACCAGAATCACATGGTCCAGGCCGACGCGATTGAAGGAATTCTCCAGCGCGAACACGCCCTGGATTTCGTGGGCCATGATCATGGCTTCCAGCACGGTGCGCATAGTCAGCGGCGGCTCGCCGTTGGCGATGCGCTTCTGCGACAGGTGATCAGCCACGGCGAGGATGCCGCCGAGGTTGTCGGATGGATGGCCCCACTCAGCGGCCAGCCAGGTGTCGTTGAAGTCCAGCCAACGCACCATGGCGCCGATGTCCCAGGCTGCCTTGACCGGGTCGAGACGGAAGCTGGTGCCGGGAACGCGCGCACCGTGCGGCACCACGGTACCTTCAACGATCGGGCCGAGGTGCTTGGTGCACTCGGGAAAATTCAGGGCCAGCAGCCCGCAGCCAAGTGTATCCATCAGGCAGTAGCGGGCAGTGCTAAGAGCCTCGGCCGATTCGATGCGGTAGTTCAGGACATAGTCGGCGATGTCCTGAAGGACTTTGTCGTAGTCGGGGCGAATATTCAGATCGACGTTGGCGCTCATGTGTTCAATACCCTGGCTAACGAATTCGGCCGGCGATGACCAGCCCCGCGAACCGCCCGTGGCACCCAAGGAAAGTGCCCGGCTGTTCGGTAGGTGGACCTTGGCTCTGCCCCAGCGTTCCGGAAATAAAAAAGCCCGCTTGCGCGGGCTTTCTGGAACACGAAGCGGAATGCCTAGAACGCATCGCCCGGTACGCGCACCCAGCCTTCCATCAGCACCCGCGCACTGCGGCTCATAATGGCCTTGGTCACGGTCCATTCGCCGTTGACCTGGGTGGCTTCGGCGCCCACGCGCAGGGTGCCCGACGGGTGGCCGAAGCGCACGGCGCTGCGTTCACCGCCGCCGGCGGCGAGGTTCACCAGCGTACCGGGGACCGCGGCGGCAGTACCGATGGCCACCGCGGCGGTGCCCATCATGGCGTGGTGCAGCTTGCCCATCGACAGGGCGCGAACCAGCAGATCCACGTCGCCGGCGCTTACGGTCTTGCCGCTGGAAGAAAGGTAATCGACCGGCTTGGCGACGAAGGCGATCTTCGGCGTGTGCTGCCGGGTAGCTGCCTCTTCGGCCGTCTTGATCAAGCCCATGCGCAGGGCCCCGGCGACCCGGATCGCCTCGAAGCGCGCCAATGCCTCGGGGTTTGTGTTGATGTCTTCACGCAGCTCGGTGCCCTTGTAGCCGATGGCCTCGGCCTCGACGAACACGGTCGGAATCCCGGCGCTGATCATGGTCGCCTTGAGGGTGCCGATGCCGGGTACTTCCAGGTCGTCGACCAGGTTGCCGGTGGGGAACATCGAGCCGCCGTCCTCGCCATCGTCGGACGGATCGAGGAACTCCAGCACGATTTCCGCGGCCGGGAAGGTCACGCCGTCGAGTTCGAAGTCACCGGTTTCCTGAGTCTGGCCATTGGTGACCGGCACGTGGGCGATGATGGTTTTCTGGATGTTGGCTTGCCAGATGCGCACCACGCAGGTGCCATTCTGCGGGATGCGTGCCGGATCGATCAGCCCGGCGTGCAGGGCGAAGGCGCCAGCGGCGGTCGACAGGTTGCCGCAGTTGCCGCTCCAGTCAACGAAGGCCTTGTCGATGGAGATCTGGCCGTAGAGATAGTCCACATCGTGATCAGGCTGGCTGCTTTTCGACAGGATCACGCATTTGCTGGTGCTCGAGGTAGCGCCGCCCATACCGTCGATGTGCGCCGAATAGGGATCGGGGCTGCCGATCACGCGCATGAACAGCTTGTCACGCGCCTCGCCCGGCACCTGGCAGCGCTCGGGCAAATCTTGCAGGCGGAAGAACACGCCTTTGCTGGTGCCGCCACGGATATAGGTGGCGGGAACTTTGATCTGGGGTACGTGGGCCATGGCAATGTTGTCCTGATAGATTCCGCGGCACATGGAGCACCACGAATGGGTCGGATTCATTGGGTTTGCGCCGCCCTGCTCCGTTTAACAATCGACCCGGGGCCTTGCGGCACCGGGTCGATTGTCAGAGCAAGCAACGCTAAACCGTTCAGCGTTTCTTAAGCGGTAGCGGTCGATTCCAAGAAGTCCTGGGCGAAGCGCTGCAGCACACCGCCGGCCTCGTAGACCGAGACTTCTTCCGCGGTGTCGAGACGGCAGGTCATCGGCACTTCGACACGCTCGCCGTTGCGACGGTTGATCACCAGTGTCAGGTCGGTACGCGGGGTGAGATCGCCGACTACGTCGTAGGTCTCGGTGCCGTCCAGACCCAGAGTCTTGCGGGTGGTACCTGGTTTGAACTCCAGCGGCATCACGCCCATGCCGATCAGGTTGGTGCGGTGAATACGCTCGAAGCCTTCGGCCGCGATCGCTTCCACACCCGCCAGACGCACGCCCTTGGCCGCCCAGTCGCGGGACGAACCCTGACCGTAGTCAGCGCCGGCGACGATGATCAGCGGCTGCTTGCGCTCCATGTAGGTCTCGATCGCTTCCCACATGCGGGTGACCTTGCCTTCCGGCTCGATACGCGTCAGCGAGCCCTTCTTGACCTCGCCATTGACCACGGCCATTTCGTTCACCAGCTGCGGGTTCGCGAAGGTTGCACGCTGAGCAGTCAGGTGGTCGCCACGGTGGGTTGCGTAGGAGTTGAAGTCCTCTTCCGGCAAGCCCATCTTGTGCAGGTACTCGCCAGCAGCCGAATCCATCATAATTGCGTTGGACGGCGACAGGTGGTCGGTGGTGATGTTGTCCGGCAGCACGGCCAGAGGACGCATGCCCTTGAGGGTACGCTCACCCGCCAGCGCGCCTTCCCAGTACGGCGGACGACGGATGTAGGTGCTCATCTCGCGCCAGTCATACAGCGGCTCGACTTTCGGACCGGTGTCTTCCTGGATGGCGAACATCGGGATGTAAACCTTGCGGAACTGCTCCGGCTTGACCGCAGCCTTGACCACGGCGTCGATTTCTTCGTCGCTCGGCCAGATGTCCTTCAGACGAATTTCCTTGCCGTCGACCACGGCCAACACATCCTTCTCGATATCGAAGCGGATGGTACCGGCGATGGCATAGGCAACCACCAGCGGCGGCGAGGCCAGGAAGGCCTGCTTGGCGTACGGGTGGATACGGCCGTCGAAGTTACGGTTGCCCGACAGCACGGCAGTGGCGTACAGGTCGCGGTCGATGATTTCCTGTTGGATCACCGGATCCAGCGCACCGGACATGCCGTTGCAGGTGGTGCACGCGAACGCCACGATGCCGAAGCCCAGCTGCTCCAGATCGGCGGTCAGACCGGCCTCGTCCAGGTACAGGGCAACGGTCTTGGAACCCGGAGCCAGCGAGGACTTCACCCACGGTTTGCGGGTCAGACCGAGCTTGTTGGCGTTGCGCGCCAGCAGGCCGGCAGCGATCACGTTGCGCGGGTTGCTGGTGTTGGTGCAGCTGGTGATGGCGGCGATGATCACCGCGCCATCGGGCATCTGCCCGTCAGCTTCCTGAGCACGCGCCTTGTCCAGATCCACGGCGATGCCGCGCTCGGCCAGTGCCGATACCGGCAGACGGCGGTGCGGGTTGGACGGGCCAGCCAGGGTACGCACGACGGTGGACAGGTCGAAGCTCAGGACGCGCTTGTACTCGGCGGTCTTCAGGCTGTCCGCCCACAGACCGGCTTCCTTCGCGTAGGTCTCGACCAGCTTCACTTGCTCGTCTTCACGGCCGGTGAGCTTGAGGTAATCGATGGTCTGCTGGTCGATGAAGAACATCGCCGCGGTGGCGCCGTATTCCGGAGCCATGTTGGAGATGGTCGCGCGGTCGCCGAGGGTCAGGGCCGAAGCACCCTCGCCACGGAATTCCAGGTAGGCGCCGACGACTTTCGACTGACGCAGGAACTCGGTCAGCGACAGCACCACGTCGGTGGCGGTGATGCCTTCGGCCGGCTTGCCGGTCAGCTCGACGCCGACGATTTCCGGCAGGCGCATCCAGGAGGCGCGGCCGAGCATGACGTTCTCGGCTTCCAGGCCACCCACGCCGACGGCGATTACGCCCAGCGCATCTACGTGCGGGGTGTGACTGTCGGTGCCGACGCAGGTGTCCGGGTAGGCCAGGCCATTGTCCGAGTGGATTACCGGCGACATCTTCTCCAGATTGATCTGGTGCATGATGCCGTTGCCCGGCTGGATCACTTCGATGTTCTTGAACGCTTTCTTCGTCCAGTTGATGAAGTGGAAGCGGTCTTCGTTACGGCGGTCCTCGATGGCGCGGTTCTTCTCGAACGCTTGCGGGTCGAAACCGCCGCACTCGACGGCCAGCGAGTGGTCGACGATCAGCTGGACCGGCACCACCGGGTTGACCTGGGCCGGGTCACCGCCCTGGTCGGCGATCGCGTCGCGCAGACCAGCGAGGTCGACCAGCGCGGTCTGACCGAGGATGTCGTGGCACACGACACGGGCCGGGAACCACGGAAAGTCACGTTCTTGCTTGCCTTCGACGATCTGGGTCAGGCACTCGGTGAGGATCGCCGGATCGCATTTACGCACCAAGTTCTCGGCGTGCACGCGCGAGGTATAGGGCAGCTTCGCCCAGGAACCAGGCTGGATGGCTTCGGCCGCCGCGCGGGCGTCGAAGTAGTCCAGCTTGGTACCGGGTAGATTCTTGCGGTATTGGCTGTTCATTTTAGGTACGGTCCTTCAGCGGCACGAACTTCAGATCTTCCGGGCCGACGTAGTTGGCGCTCGGGCGAATGATCTTGCCGTCGATGCGCTGTTCGATGACGTGGGACGACCAGCCGGAGGTGCGGGCGATCACGAACAGCGGGGTGAACATGGCAGTGGGCACGCCCATCATGTGGTAGCTGACAGCGCTGAACCAATCGAGGTTGGGGAACATCTTCTTGATTTCCCACATCACGCTTTCCAGGCGCTCGGCGATGTCGAACATCTTGGTGTTGCTTTGCTCAGCGGAGAGCTCGCGAGCCACGTCCTTGATCACCTTGTTGCGCGGGTCGGCAACGGTGTAGACCGGGTGACCGAAGCCGATCACGACTTCTTTCTTCTCGACGCGAGCACGAATGTCAGCTTCTGCTTCATTCGGGTTGTCATAGCGCTTCTGGATCTCGAAGGCCACTTCGTTGGCGCCGCCGTGCTTCGGACCGCGCAGCGCGCCGATGGCACCGGCGACGCAAGAGAACATGTCGGAACCGGTACCGGCGATCACGCGGGAGGTGAAGGTGGACGCGTTGAACTCATGCTCGGCGTACAGGTTCAGCGAGGTGTGCATGGCGCGCACCCAGGACTCACGCGGCTTCTCGCCGTGCAGCAGGTGCAGGAAATGGCCGCCGATGGAATCGTCATCGGTTTCTACGTCGATGCGCTTGCCGTTGTGGCTGAAGTGGTACCAGTACAGCAACGCGGAACCCAGCGAAGCCATCAGCTTGTCGGCGATGTCGCGGGCGCCCGGATGGTTGTGGTCTTCCTTCTCCGGCGACACACAGCCCAGCACGGATACGGCAGTACGCATCACGTCCATCGGATGGGCGGACGGCGGCAGTTGCTCGAGAGAGGTCTTGAGGGCCGCCGGGATGCCGCGCAGGGCCTTGAGCTTGGCTTTGTAGCCAGCCAGCTCGGCAACGTTCGGCAGCTTGCCGTGGACCAGCAGGTGGGCGATTTCTTCGAATTCGCAGCGGTTGGCGAAGTCGAGAACGTCATAGCCACGGTAGTGCAGGTCGTTACCCGTGCGGCCGACAGTGCACAGTGCGGTGTTGCCGGCGGCGGTGCCACTCAGGGCTACCGACTTCTTCGGCTTGAAGCCTGGAGTGGTCGTTTCTGGGGTAGCGCTCATCGCGTGTATCTCCTCATTCAATCCGGTTGGGTACAGCTTCTTGTTGTTGCAGACCGCCTTGAGCAAGCAAGGCGGCCTGCTCCGGTTATTTCTTCGCAGCGAACAGCGCGTCGAGGCTCTGCTCGAACGCGTGGTAGTTGATGCGCTCGTACAGTTCCATGCGGGTTTGCATGGTGTCGATCACGTTCGCCTGGGTGCCGTCGCGGCGCAGCGCGGTGTAAACGTTCTCGGCGGCCTTGTTCATGGCGCGGAAAGCGGACAGCGGGTAGAGGACCAGGGATACATCCACTTCGGCCAGCTGCTGGGTGGTGTACAGCGGGGTAGCACCGAACTCGGTGATGTTAGCCAGGATCGGCGCCTTCACACGGTCAGCGAAGGTCTTGTACATGGCCAGTTCGGTGATCGCTTCCGGGAAGATCATGTCGGCGCCGGCTTCGATGCAGGCGGCAGCGCGATCCAGCGCGGAGTTCAGGCCTTCGACGGCCAGCGCGTCGGTACGCGCCATGATCACAAAGCTGTCATCGGTACGTGCGTCAACGGCGGCCTTGATGCGGTCGACCATTTCCTGCTGGGTAACGATTTCTTTGTTCGGACGGTGGCCGCAACGCTTGGCGCCAACCTGGTCTTCGATGTGGATGGCAGCAGCGCCGAACTTGATCATCGACTTGACGGTACGCGCCACGTTGAAGGCCGAGGAGCCGAAGCCGGTGTCAACGTCGACCAGCAGCGGCAGGTCGCAGACGTCGGTGATGCGACGCACGTCGGTCAGCACGTCGTCCAGGCCGGTGATGCCCAGGTCCGGTAGGCCCAACGAGCCAGCAGCAACACCGCCACCGGACAGGTAGATAGCCTGGAAGCCGGCACGCTTGGCCAGCAGGGCGTGGTTGGCGTTAATCGCGCCAACAACTTGCAGCGGATGTTCAGCGGCTACGGCGTCGCGAAAACGCTGACCTGGACTGCTCTTGACGGAAGAAAGCGAACTCATGACTCACCTCGTGGAGTGGTTGTCTGTGCATTAGCGCCAAGGTAATGGCGTTCGATATTGCGCTTCGATGCACCGATGTGACGGCGCATCAGCAACTCGGCCAATTCGCCGTCTCGGTCGGCGATGGCATCGAGAATTCGGTGGTGCTCGTTGAAGGCCTGGCGTGGCCGATTCGGCGTGGCGGAGAACTGCAGGCGGTACATGCGCACCAGCTGGTACAACTCGCCGCAGAGCATTTGGGTCAAGGTGCGATTGCCGCTGCCCTGGATGATCCGGTAGTGGAAATCGAAGTCGCCTTCCTGCTGGTAATAACCAACGCCAGCCTGAAACGCAGCATCCTGCTCATGTAGATCGAGCAGACGGCGCAGTTCATCGATTTCTTCGCGACTCATACGCTCGGCGGCCAGCCGGCAGGCCATGCCTTCGAGGGATTCGCGAATTTCGTAGAGCTCGATCAACTCGGCATGGTCGAGCGATACCACGCGCGCGCCAACATGCGGCACGCGCACCAGCAAGCGCTGCCCTTCCAAGCGATGGATGGCCTCGCGCAGTGGGCCACGGCTGATACCGTAGGTACGCGCCAGTTCTGGCTCGGAAATTTTGCTGCCGGGAGCGATTTCGCCTTTGACGATGGCCGCCTGAATACGCCGGAACACGTGCTCGGCAAGCGTTTCGCTATCACCCTGGATAGCCAGGGGTTCGTCGATGACGTCCAGCATATTGTCGACACACCGTTAAATATTCGGGCGAAAATTACCCCGAGGCAGCGTTACTGTCAAACAGTTCAGTCGGATTGTCGACAATCAACTAATAAGCAAATATCCCAGCCGACGCCGCCTCACTTACACAAACACCTATAAGCGCCTGTCGCGGCTGAAACAGCACATGTTAGAATGCCGGCGCCCCGCCTGGCTGGGCAGTCGACCGCCCCAGCCGCCTTCCTAGCGATTGCTCTACGCATTAGGACTTATGAGATTCAAGCCCTTTACCCTGTTGTGTTGCCTTCTACTTTCGTCAGGCCTGAGTCTCGCGGCTGACAAAACTGTCTATGGCCTCAACGAATACGCGCAGCTCGCGGACCTCGACATTCAGGTCGCGGCAAAACTGGACACCGGCGCCAAGACGGCTTCGCTCAGTGCTCGCGACATCAAACGTTTCAAACGTGACGGGGAAACCTGGGTGCGCTTCTATTTGGCTATCGATGATGCGCACAGCCACCCGATTGAGCGTCCGCTAGCCCGCATCAGCAAAATCAAACGCCGCGCCGGCGATTACAACGCCGAAGAAGAAAAGGCCTATACCGCGCGTCCGGTGATCGAGATGGATGTATGCATGGGATCAAGCTTGCGCAATATCGAAGTGAACCTCACCGACCGTAGTGCCTTCCAATACCCGCTTCTTATCGGCTCCGAGGCGCTCAAACGCTTCGACGCCCTGATCGACCCGAGCCTTAAATATGCAGCCGGCAAGCCGGGCTGTGCCACCGACGCAAATTCTGCAGAGTAATTCACATGCGCTCTCTCAACCTTCATCTGAAAGTCCTGATCGCCGTACTGGTGACCCTGGGCATTCTGATCACGGGCTATCAGATCTTCATCGTAGGCATCCCGGTTACCGAGGATGAAACCGACGACTTGTGGAATATCGACGCCAAGGTCGAATTCCAGGCCAATCCGAAGAGTCCGGTGAAGGTGCAAATGTTCGTACCGCCGCTGAGCCGCGACTACGTCAGCCTGAATGAGAGCTTCGTCTCCAATAACTACGGCGTGAGCATCAATCGCATTGATGGCAACCGTAAGGTCACCTGGTCGGCACGTCGCGCCAGTGGCAATCAGACCCTGTATTACCGATTGGTGCTGACCAAGCGCTACAGCGGTGAGAAAGTCAAAATCAACGGGCCGATCTTCCGTGACAGCATTGCCGTGGAAGGTCCGGAGAAAATCGCTGCCGAGGCATTGCTGGCACCGATCCGTCAACACTCAGCGGATGTCGAAACGTTCATCAGCGAGACCATCAAGCGGGTCAACAACCTCAACGATGACAACGTCAAACTGCTCCTGGCCGGCGACCCGTCAACCGTCAACAAGGCCAAGACCATCGAGTTGCTGCTGTCCATCGCCCATGTGCCGATGGAGCGCGTGCATACCCTGCGCCTGATTGCCGATCAACCGCAAACCCCGGAACTCTGGCTGCGTAGCTTCAACGGCGAGAACTGGCTGTATTTCAATCCGGAAACCGGCGAACAGGGTATGTCGAATGACCGCCTGATCTGGTGGATCGGCGATGAGCCGCTGATCAGCGTGGATGGCGGTAAGAAGGCCCAAGTCAGCTTCAACCTCAACAACAGCGAGATCAATGCGATCCGCCTGGCCAAGCTGACCGACGAGAACACCGACGCCGACTTCCTCGGCTACTCGCTGTATGGCCTGCCACTGTCGACCCAGCAGACCTTCCAGATCATGATCATGATCCCGATCGGCGTGCTGGTGATCCTGATCCTGCGCAACCTGATCGGCCTGCAAACGCTCGGTACATTCACCCCGGTACTGATCGCCCTCGCCTTCCGCGAAACCGGCCTGGAATGGGGGATCGGGCTCTTCACCCTGATTACCACCTTGGGTCTGTCACTACGCTCGTATCTGGAACACCTGAAGCTGCAGATGCTGCCGCGCCTGTCGGTGGTGTTGACGTTCGTGGTGGTGACCATCGCGGCCATCAGCCTGCTCAGCCACAAACTTGGTTTCGACAGCGGCCTGTCCGTCGCGCTGTTCCCGATGGTGATCCTGACCATGAGCATCGAGCGTCTGTCGATCACCTGGGAAGAACGTGGCGCCGCCCATGCCATGAAGGCGGCCATCGGCACCTTGTTCGCCGCGTCACTGGCGCACATCGTGATGGGCATTCCGGAGCTGGTGTACTTCGTGTTCACCTTCCCGGCGGTGTTGATGATTCTGGTTGGTTTCATGCTGGCGATGGGTCGCTATCGCGGCTACCGCCTGACCGAGCTGTTCCGCTTCAAAGCCTTCCTCAAGGACTAAGCCATGTTCGGCCTGATCAAGCGATGGAAAGCCCTGGAAGCCAAAGGCATCATGGGCATCAATCGGCGTAATGCGGACTACGTGCTGAAGTACAACCAACGGCACCTGTACCCGATCGTCGATGACAAAATCATCACCAAGATGCGTGCCATCGAAGCCGGCATCAATGTTCCCGAAATGTACGGGATCATCGAAACCGAGAAGGATATCGACAAGCTCAACGAGATCATCGGTGGGCGCAGCGACTTCGTCGTCAAGCCCGCGCAGGGTGCTGGCGGCGATGGCATCCTGGTGATCGCCGACCGTTTCGAGGAGCGCTACAAGACCGTCTCCGGCAAGATCATCAGCCATGACGAGATTGAGCATCAGATCTCCAACATCCTCACCGGCCTCTACTCGCTCGGTGGTCACCGCGACCGCGCGCTGATCGAGTACCGGGTAACCCCGGACCAGATCTTCAAGAGCATCAGCTACGAAGGCGTGCCGGATATTCGCATCATCGTGCTCAAGGGCTACCCGGTGATGGCCATGCTGCGCCTGCCGACGCGCCAGTCCGGCGGCAAGGCCAACCTGCACCAGGGCGCCATTGGTGTGGGTGTCGACATGGCAACCGGGGTGACGCTCAAGGGCACCTGGCTGAATGCCAAGATCACCAAGCACCCGGATACCGCCAATGCGGTGGATGGCGTGCAGCTGCCCAACTGGGACGGCTTCATGAAGCTTGCCGCCGGCTGCTACGAGCTGTGTGGGCTGGGTTATATCGGCGTGGACATGGTCCTCGATCAGGATAAGGGCCCGCTGATTCTCGAGCTGAATGCGCGCCCCGGCCTGAACATCCAGATCGCCAACGACTGTGGACTGACCAAGCGCGCCCATGCGGTCGAGGCGCGGCTGGCCGAAATGGAAGCGAAGGGCATCGTGGAAACACCGGAAGAACGCGTGCGCTTCGCCCAAGGCCTGTTTGGCCATGTGCAGCAAGTGCACGTCTGACTCGATCCGCTATAAAAAAGCCCGGCACACCGCCGGGCTTTTTTATTGGTGGGCTGACTGGTTTGCCTCTGCGCCCGAGGCTGGTCGCTATTCGATGGGTATCGACGCTGCGTGCCTCGACCCCTCCTACGAAACGTCGAAACTCTGCAATCGCGACTACTTGACGACTGCCAGTTCGAAGCCGCCTTCGTCGCTGTGCGCGTGGTTCTGCATGCCGGCTTCATCGACGGCGAGCTTCTGCAGCGGGCGCTTGAAGGGTTTGTTGTCCAGGGTATTCAGGTTGCGATCTTCATCGGTGGTCAGCAGCAACACATAGCGCTCGCCCTCGGCGGCCTTGACCGGCACGGTGCCCTCGATGAAGGCGTAGCGGTACCAGGTTTCCCCGTGCAGCTGGTAGACCGCGTCACTGACCAGGCGCGTCGGCCGCTTGGCTTCGTCGAGAAACAGCAGCGACGGATAAACCACCTGCTTATTGGCAAAACTGCGCACCCGCAGTCCATAGGTGCGCTGCGAGCGCGGGAGCTTGAGCGCCGCGTAATAGCTGCGCCCCATGGGAAAGTCGAAGCTCGGCGAGAAGCGATTCAGCTCTTCATAACGCGACTCATCGGCCGACAACTCGGTAAACGCGTCCTCGGCCAATTGCCCGCAGCATTGATCCAGCAAGCTTTGATAGAGACCACCGTCATCCGCGCCTTTACTGCCCGCCAGCAGCGCCTGCATGGCACTGGTCGGTTGGCCGTCGAGGCCCGGCAGGAGCGCTTTCTTGCCAGAAAACTCGACCTGCCGACCTTCGGTGAAGGCAATCGGTTGACCAGCAGCGGCGTCCGCCTGACGCCCGGCTGGCGCGACCGTCGAGTTGCGCATCCGGCCTTGCTCATCGACCCAGGTGTAATACGGACTACCCTGCTCCGGTCGCGTATAACCGCGGCCCTCCAGCACATCAGCATCGATATATTCCCCGGCGCGCTCGCCATTGGGCAGTAGCTGATCGGCGCGCCCAGGCAACTGCTGATCGCCGGCGTAGAAACTGTTCTGCAAATTGCCGCCGCCATCCACCCAGGTGTAGTAGCGGCGCTTGCTCTCGTTGCTGCTCTTGCTGCCGGGCCAACGCGCCGCACTGTCGTCATTGAGGCGCGCCTGATCGCTCAGGTTGATCCTCCGCGCAGCCTGGCGCTGCTGCTCGCCGTAGGCGTTGTCGACGAAGGTGTTATGCACCCTGCCCTGGTCGTCCACCCAGGTCAGATAGCGGCCTTGGCTGGCGATTGCCGTGGCGCTCGCTGCGAGGGTGCAGAGCACTGCCAGGGCTGGAAATAGACGCGTCACGATAGTCATGGCGGCGACTCAAAAAGAGGTCTGGTAAGTCAGGGCCAGGATGTAGGCCTTGACGGTGGTATCCACATCCAGATCGGCATACGGGTTGTACACCATGCTGTCGATGTCCGAGCAGTTGATGTTGCAGCTCGACCGGGCATCGATGCTCTGCTTGCTGACCAGATAGTTGAAACCCAGGTCGATCGTCGTGTCTTTGTCCCAGCGATAGCCGACGCCCAAACCGTACAACGTGGCATCGCCGATCGGTGCCAGTGCATCGGCCTTGTTGCCGGGAATCGCCGAAGGCCGCGGCTCGTAGCCCGCCCGCAGGCTCAGGCGGTCGTTGACGTCGTACTGCACACCCAGCGCCCAACTCCATACCGACTCGTAATCCCGGTCGAGGGTGATGGTGGTCGCGGTGGCGTTGTCCGGCGAGAACAGACTGGCAATCTTCAGCACGTCCAGCGGCCGGTCGAATTCCAGTTTGAATTCCTTCCAGGACGCGTAATCGGTCCATTTGACGTCGAAGTTGACCTGCCATTTGGGCAGCGGGTTGACCTTGATGCCGGTGGAAAAATGCGCCGGATAGGTCAGGTCCATCGACACGTTGCCGGCCTCTTCGTCGAACACTCCATCCGGGGTGATGCTGCTGAAGATCGCACCGATCAAGGAGCTGTCCAGCCCTTGCCAGAAGCCCTGCCAATCTTGCGAATAGTCGACCCGATACTTGCCCTGCAAGTGCATCTTCGCCTCGCTCTGATACACCGCGCCCCAGGCCAACCACTCGTAGGGCTCCCAGAGGAAACCGACGTTCCAGGTCGGCGATAGTGACTGCTGCATGTCGACATCAATGTTGGCGATGTCGGTGAACGGGCCAAGATCGCCGCCGCAAATATTCAGCAGGATTTCGAACGGGTTGCCCTCGATGGTGCACAGCGCATCCTGCGCCACACCGGTAAAACCGGTCAGTACGCCGGGGGCGCGAAAGTCCTGATTGAGCGCCACCGCCTGGTGGGAAAAGCCGATCGACAAGCCGATCGACAGCTCGTCGTTGACCTGATAACCCAGCGACGGCGAAAAATAGGTGATGCGCTGCAGCACCACTTCCTTGCCCTGATAACGCCCAGGGTCGTCGTCATCGCGTTGATAGCCCAGCGCTTGCGGGGCATACACATCGGTGGCGAAGGTGAACTTCGAGCCGGGCGGTGTGATCGACAAACCCGCCAGCGGGGCGAACAGCACCGGCACCTCGGTGGCGCCACCCAGGCCGGGCAAATACATGGCGGCCGTCGTGGTGCGGCTGGACTGGTTGGCCACCGGGTCGTTGTCCAGGCCGAGGAAATTGCTGCCGTAATCCGACGGCGCATCGAAGTCGGCGCGGATATCCATCACCCCGGTGAGGAACTTCACCATGGTCTGCCGACCTTTGAGTTTGGTCAGCGCCGCCGGGTTGTAATGCACCGCATCGATACCGCTGTAATCCGCGGTGATGGCGTTGCCCATGGCCATCGCCTTGGGATTGCCGATGGTCAGGTTTTGCGCCATTTGCGCGTGCGCCAGCCCGCCCCAGAGCAAGGTGATCCCGGCAACCGCTCGGGCCAGCGGCGATATTTTCATAGTCATGACCAGTTCGCTCGCCGCTTAGGGGGCCTTCAGGCCTTTGATGTCGAGGGGCAAGGACAGCCCCAGCAACACATCGGGCGAATCTTCGGTCATGCCGAAACCGGCATTGATGTTGACGATGTAATCCGGCGAGGTCCGCAGGCCCAGCGAGAAGTTCATGATCGCGCTGGTCTGCTCAGTGCCATCGAAACTGGCATCGGCGAAGGTGTAGGTCGGCTTGAAGCTCTGCGACATCTGGTAGGAGGTGGACAGCGATACGTCGTACGACAACGCGTAGGCGAAACCCATGCTCAGGTTGATCGCGGAACCGGGATCGACCTTGTTCAGCTCACGTCCGCCGCGCACCTGATGCAGGCCCGAGACCGGCACGTTGTAGGTGTAGCCCAGCGAGCCGAACAACACGACCGGGTCGATCACGTAGGACATGTTCGCCCCGCCACCGATGCTGTAGAAACCGCTGCCGGTCGCCAGGTCATTGTTGTTATTGATGTCGTACGGGCTGGTGCCGGTGGGCAGGCCAAGGGTCGCGTATAGCGTGGTAACCGGCTTGCCACGCGCCGACGACCACGGCTGCCAGCGCAGGCTGGCGGAGATATCGCCGAGGCTATATACGTCGATCTCACGCTCGGTATCGTACTTGGCCACCAACGGCAAACGCATGCTGAAGGTCAGGTTGTCCCAGATGCCGTAGTCGAAGGTGAACGAGTTGGTGAAGGTGTGCTGCGCTTCGGCCTGCGTGACCACGCTGTACACCTCGTCACCGGTGCGCACGGACTGGATTTGCGTGTCGCGCAGCAAGGAATAATCGAAGCCATAGGTCAGCGTGCGTTCGCCCTTCTTGAGTAGCGTGTAGCTCTGCTCCGCAGCCTGGAACACCTGTTCCAGCGCCTTGGCGCTGTCGGCGTCGTCGTCTTTCTTGCTCAACGCATCGCGCGCTTCGTCCACAGACGGCTCATCGGCCCAGAGGGGTTGCGCAGTCGTCAGCGCCAGCAGGGCCAGCCATGCATAACCGTTAAAACCCATGACGCTATCCCCAGTAATTTCTTGTTATGTCGGGCAGTGCAGTGGCTGCACTGTCACTTTCTACGGATGTATTGAATGTCGCCGCCGGAGCCCAGTTCGTCGGCCTGGTTGTCGAGGAATTTGCTCATCTGCGGAAAATCGTGGAACGCCAGCAGGCTGACAGTACGGTCATCGATGATGCGCAGGTCGCGCTCGGTGAGCGCCATGGCGTTATGCGGTTCCTGGCCATTGGGGAAGATCACGAACAGGACGTTCTGGTCCCAGATTTCCTCGAAGCGGGTACGGGTAAAACTGATATTGCCAAGCGCCGGATCGGCGACGAACACGTGATCGTTGTACACATCGCGCACGACCACGAAATGCTTGAAGCCGGCATAGTGGATCGGCACGATCGCCGGATGCTCAAGGGCATCCAGGTCGGCGAACTCGGCGCGGAAACCGCCGCTGTTGTAGCCGAGCGCACTGACGAAACGCTTCATGTCGAGTAGCGAAAAACCGCGGCGCTCGACGATCTTGTCCGCCTCGCCATAGCGCAGCAGACCTTCCATGACCTGGCGTTCTTCCAGGTTACGGCCGAGGAAATAATCCAGCAGGCTGGTCAGCGCGGCCGAACCGCAGCTGTAGTCGTAGGCTTGGCGAATGACGTTGCGAAACTGCAACTGGCTCATCGGCTCGAGCGTCACCGATTCGCGGTACGTCCCGGGCACCAGCGCCTGGGTGATATTGACTGTCCCCTGGGGCGGCGGCTTGGTATCCACAGCCTCGGTAAAACCGAACAGGCCAATCAGGCTACCCACGAGAATTTCGATCATCAGCAGTCCTGGTAAAGCGACTTTCTTATTAGGAGAAAAGCCTTACCAGCCGGGGCTGATAAGGCTTTTCGAGTCATGCGGACCGAGCGAACTCAGTGGCCCCAGACTTTAACGATGGTGCCACCCATGTTGATATCGGAAATCGCCAGGCCACCGATGTTACTGCCACCGGACAGAGCGCCCGGGGTCGCGCCGCTGGCGGCGGTGTAAGCGCCGCCAACGTTGATTTTCGCCACCGTCAGGGTACCGGTCATGCTCGGCAGACCGATAGCCAATTGCTTGGTGGCGACGGCTGTCCCACCACCGGCTGGAGTGATGCTGGTAGTGACCACGTCGACGGTCAGCGGGCTACTATCGGAAATGGAGAAACCGTTGAAGGCGATGCCGCTGAGGTTCAGCGCGCTGCCCTCGTCGATGTAGGCCACGTTGCCAATCGAGCCACTGAAGTTACCGGAGATGCTGATACCGTCCTGACCGGTCACAGCGGAAAGGCTGCTGTCATCCATTGCTTTGAGGTCGGCTTGTGCCATGAACGGAGCGGCCAGAATCGCTGCAGCGAGAGCCAGTTGTTTGAAATTTGTCATTGTTGTTTTCTCCAAGATTCACAGATGAGGTAGCTGTCGCGGACATCCTGTCCTGACAACTGGACCGACTCACGCCGGTCGACTAACAGTGGCTTCCCTATTACCGCCAGCCTGGACTCGTGAAGCACCGTGCTTCCCGCCCTGAACCTCAAATTACTGTCGTCGCCCTCGCCTGCCAGCCTATCCAAGGGATGGCGAATGGCAGGCCGCATTTGCTCCGCACTACAACTCGCTCAGCAACCCCATGCTCTTGCCCTTGAGTACCGCCTGGGTGCGGCTGCGCACCCCCAACTTGGAAAACAAATTGTGCAGATGCCACTTAATCGTGGCCTCCGACAAATGCACCGTATGGGCGATATCTCGATTCGACAGACCAGCCGCAACGAAACGCAAAATTTCTCGCTCACGGTGACTAACATCCTGATTTTCATCGAGACTTTGGTAGTCGACGGATAATCTGCGGCATTGCTCGCGGAGCATTTCGGCGACGCCCTGCCAGGCCACCGCACGTTTCGGTTCGACGGCTTGCCAGGCTTCCCAGAACGGCAAGAGCCATAGCGCATCGTCCTGAAACATCCGCCGGTAACCGCTGCTCCAGGCTTCTTCCAAAGTTGGCTGAAACAAGGCAAAGGCTTTTTCGCTGTTACCTTTGCGCCAGTACGCCACAGAAAGTAACAAGGACAGGCGCAAACGCCGGTCGCGCTGGTGTTCCGCCGTCTGTTTGGCCAGGCACTCTTCCAGGCACGCCTGCGCCCTGTCGGCACGCCGCTCGCTGAGCGACAAGCGCGCTTCGGTCAGCGCGAGTGCAGTGTCGGTATCCAGATAGCGAGCCGGCAAACTGGCCAAGTACTGCTGCAACTGCAAACAAATGCGCTCGGCTTCGTTGGGACGACGCAACCACAGCAGGAACTGCACCTTGCAGCTCATGCCCAGAGCGAATGCCCGTTCAAAACGAGCACCCTGCAATTCGGCCAGCCACTCATCGAGCTCGGCCAGGCCTTGCTCGGGCTCGCCAGCGAAGAAACGCGCGCGCGCCATGACCAATTTGCCGCGGCTGATCAACTCAACCGGCGTGGCTACATCGCGCCAGGTGGTGGCCAGCGGCAATTCGGCAAGAATCGCCGCGTGACGATCCTGTTCGTAAAGTAGGTCGGCATACGCCAGCGCCAGCGGGCCGCCGACCCGACTGCGGCGACCGAAAATACGCTCGATCAGCTCGCGCGCGGATTCGGCCACGGCGCGGCCGCGCTCCAGTTCGCCGTGCTCTTTGCAGATCAGTGATTCGATCAGGCTGGTCATGGCCTGCAGATAGTCGCTGCTGGCCAGCCGCAGGTTATCCCGCGCGATAGCGATCGACTTGCCCGCCTCACCGTACTCGCCAAGGAGTGCATAGGCGGCCGCTTGAATGCACGACAGGCTGGCGCGGAACACCGGCTGATTGTCAGGCGCCATGCCCAACCAGTGGCGGGCGACCTTCAGGCAGCTCTCCAGCTTGTCCTGGTACAACAACACCAAAGCCTTGAGCACCTGGGCGGCGGCAAACAGCTCCATCAGGCCGAAATGCATCGGTCGGCCACGCCCTTGCAACAGACGCGAGCCGACTTCCTCGATCAGCGCCTCGGCTTCGGCGAAGCGCTGATCGAAGGCCAACTGCCAGGCATAGAAGACCTGGAACACCGGGTGCTCACGAATCACATCGGCAGGCACGCTCTTGAGCATGGTGAGGATGTCGTAGACCCGATTGCTGGCAATCAGGTTGGCACCTTGGCGTTCGAGTAGGTCGGCAGCGAAGCTGAAATCGCGCGCGCGGACCGCATAACGGATCGCCCGCTCCGGCAGCTCGTGGCTTTCACACCAGCGCGCGGCTGCATGCAGCAACAATGTCGAGTCGCCGCGCTTGGCCAAGCGACTCTGAAGAAATTCGGCAAACACCGGATGATAGCGAAACCACTGCTTTTGCTCGCCACACCGGGCCAGAAACAGCTGGCCGTAATACAAGCGCGTCAGGGTTTCCTGGCCATCGCTACGTCCGGTCAGGGCGTTGCACAGATCGCCATTGAGCTCATCGAGCACCGATGTCTGCTCGAGAAACAGCTGAATACCTTCCGGCAGCCTGGCGACCACGTCCTCGCTCAGGTAGTCGGCAATAGTGCGCTCGGTACCCGACAGGCCAGCGAGAAACGCACGCCGATCCGGATGCACCGCCAACGCCAGCGCCGCCAGATGCAGCGCCGTTACCCAGCCCTCGGTGCGCACCTGCAGGATGTTCACTTCAGCATTGCTGAGCGGCAGTCCCTTGATCTCGCGCAGATAGCGTGCGGTTTCCTCGCCGCTCAGGCTCAAGTCTTTGGCGCCGAGGGAAAACAGCCAGGCCGGACTGAACTTGGTATTGAGCTGGTGAGGTTTGTAGCGCATGCCGGTGATCAAGCGCAGATTGCGTGGCAGACGCTCGATCAGATAGCGCGCCACCTGGCGCATCGACGGATGACGGATGCGATGGAAGTCATCGAGCATCAAGTAAATATCGCCGGGCAGCCGCTCGAGATCGACGACAAATGCATCTATCAGCGCCTCCGGCAGCCAGCTCTCATCGCCGTCCAACAGGCGACCGACATTAACGCCGAAATCCGGCGCGATGACCCGGACCGCGGCAACCAGATATTCCATCAAGCGCCGCGGCTCGCTATCCGACTCATCGCACGACAGCCACGCCACCTGAGCTCCGCGGGCGAGCAGATACTGGCGGTACTGGCCGAGCAACGTGCTTTTGCCATAGCCGGCCGGCGCATGCAGCACCACCAGGCGATGATCCTTGGCGGCGACCAGACGCTCGATCAGCGCCGGACGCGGCAGTTGTGGACGGTTTTCGTATGGCGCCGGGAAGAGTTTGGTGCGCAGCAGAGGTAAAGCATTCAGATTCGACAAGCGCGCACTCCTCAGTCCAGCAAATTGAGCTCTCGGGCACGACGGATGGCTTGCGTCCGGTTCCGTACCTTGAGCTTCTCGTAGATGTTATGCAGGTGCCATTTGACGGTGCCCAAGGCCAACTCCAACTGTTGGCCGATCTCCTCGTTGGACATCCCGCGCGCGGCGAGACAAATCACTTCGCGCTCACGCTCGGTGAGCCCTTCATCCAGCACATCGAGAGTCTTGCGCGCGGCGTGTCCAGGCCAGACGCTCAGCAGTCCGCGAATGAAGACCTGCAAGCCCGGCTGACGCTCGGCCGCCTCCAATTGCTGCAACAGCAAGCGAATCGCTTCGCCTTCTTCGATGAATAGCGCCCGCACGCCTTCGCGTTCGGCGGTGATCAGACATTGCACCAGCAACGACTGGGCGCGCTCCTGATAACCCAGGCGCTGATAGCTGAGCGCGGCGAGCAAATCCAGACGCAGGCGCTGCAAGCCATGCCAGCCTGCTTGTAGCTGGCCACGCAGTTGCGTGATCTCGTGCAGCGCCTCGCTGTAGTGACCGCGCGCCTGTTGCAAGCGCACCCGCGTCAGGCCTTGCATCCACAGCACCGGATTGCAGCTCATGTGCTGGTAGCCGGATGCCAGTTTGCTCCATTCAATACTGGCGAAACGTTGCTCGGCGCGCTTCAAGCGGTCGGTCGCCGGCTCCTGCAAGATCATCGCGATTTCATCGCCCACGGCTTGCACGTAGAAACGCCAGGCCTGATTGCGCGCCGCCAGGTTTTGCATCAGTACCAGGCTGGCCAGCGCCTCTTTGGGCTTGTCGTGAATGCGCTGGCTGCGCGCCAGAATCAGCATGCCTTGGGCATACAGATCGATCGGGTTGATTACATCGACGGTCGCCAGCGCCCAGCGCAGACGCTCTTCGATATTTTCCAGGCGGACCTGCTGATAGGCGATCAACGAATCGGTGATGACCGGCAACGCCAACGCCCGCGAGCGCTCGCCGAACCAGGGCAACACACGCATCTGCAGCTGTTCGAACGACAACTGCGCCTGGCGCACCTGACCTTGTTCGAGGCACAGGAGAATCTCGACGTTGGCCAGCTGCATGTCCAGATAGCGACCTTCGAGAAAATGCTTGCGCTGCTGGGCCAGCGCTAGCAACCGACGCGCCTGATCGGGCTGCGCCAGCATCACGTGCGCCAAGGCGCCGAGAATCAGCATCGCCACTTCGAGAAACGCGCTGTGCTGCCCAAGCTGGCCCTCGATACGCTGGGCCAATTGGATACAGGTTTCCAGATCGTCCTTCTGCATGGCCAATACCGACTTGATCGTCAGCGCGGCCATTGCCCGATCGCCAAACCCGCCTTCGCGCTTCGTGCTGGTCCAGCGCGCCAGCTGCTCATCGAGCATGCGATTGGCCTCGGGCAGCGACAGCTCCGCCGCCCTCGTCCACACATCGGCGAGAACCAAGACCGGATAGCGCTCGGCAATCGCGTCCGGCACCTGCTGGCGCCAGCGATGAATCAGGTTGAGTTGGCCGCGATTGACCAGCTCCAGACCACAGCCGTCGATCAGCGCGGCGAGCATTTCCGGATCGTCGGCCAGGCAGGCGTGCTCGATCGCCAGGTTCTGCATATGGTGGTTGGCGAACCACAAACTGGCGTTGAAATGCAGGTGGCTGAAGCGTTGCGGGTCGCGCTCCTTGAGGCGCGCGCGCAGAAAGTCGGCAAACAGATTGTGAAAGCGATACCACTGACGCTCGCGATCCAGCGGCAGGAGGAACAACTGCATGGTTTCCAGCTGCTCGAGCAATGCCTGACCGTCTTGCCGGCCAGTCAGCGCATTGGCCAGATCGCCGCTCAATTGCCGGGCCACGCCCAACGCCAGCAAGACGTCCTGCATATCACTGGGCAACTGCTCGAAGACCGTTTTCAGCAGGTTGTCGCCCACCGCCACCTGGTCACTGCCGAATCTGGTCATTTGCTCAGCGGTCAGCGATTGGTTACGCAGCAGCAGCGCCGCCAGATGCACGCCGATCATCCAGCCTTCGGTCTGGGTGTACAGGCTGTCGTGCGCCGCCACGTCCAGCTGCAAGCCGAGGCGTTCGAGGTAGTCGCGGGTTTGCGCCTTGCTCAGGCGCAGCTCTTGCGGACCGATCTCCAGCAGCAGTTCCTTGGCCCGCCAGGTGGCCAAGCGCAACGCCGGCTGAGCGCGAGTGCCAATCGCCAGGATGAATCCAGCCGGCGCCAGGGCGACCAGGCGATTAAGCGCGGTGAGCAGTTCGCCGTCCTGAAGCAGGTGCAGATCGTCTAGGACCAGCAGAAGCGGCTGATCGTGCTGACAGAGATCGGCCAGCAGACTTTCCATCACCGCCACTACCGGCACACGCATGGTGTTTAGGAGAAAGTTTTGGGCATTGCCGCCGAAGCCGGGAATCACGGTACCGAGGGCTTTAATCAGTTGCTGGAAAAACCTCGAAGGATCGTCATCTTCCGAGTCCAGGGACAACCAGGCGACTGCTCGTCCCGTATCGCGATGGCGCTCGGCGATCACCGCCAGCTCAGTGGTCTTGCCAAACCCAGCCGGCGCAGAGAACAGCAGCAGCCGCGCATGCCGATGCGCGGCCAGCGCCTCCTGGACGTGCGGACGGGCCACGTGATCGGCAGGGACTTGCGGCGGTATGAGTTTGGAGCGCAGCAAACTACCAGCAGCAGGATCGAGCACTACGTCCATGGACTGGGTCCTTCGATTATTTTTGTTGTTGTAATCGGAGCTAACTTCGCCGCCCATACTTATCAGCCCGTGGCGCTGCCGTAAACCCGTGCAGCAGCTCTAGGACGAATGCCGACGGCGAATTACAATCGTCTCCCAAGCCCGCCCGAGTCGCGCATGCCAACCTGTTCGCTCCATGTTCTGCCCTATCAGGCCGATCCTGCTCACTATTTCGCCGCCGTCCGTCATTTGCCGGGGGCGGTGCTGCTGGATGCCGGCCGGCCGGCGGCCGAGCGTGGACGCTATGACTTAATAAGTGCGCAGCCATTGGCGCAGTTGTCACCGGCCAATGACGAATCGGCCACAGATTTCCTGCAACGGACCCGCAGCGCCCTCGCCCAGCTGGGTCCGGCCAGCGCCCCGGAGGACTGCGAGTTACCCTTCGTGGGTGGGTTGATTGGTTATCTCGCCTACGACTTCGCCCGCCACCTTGAATGGATGGCTATTCAGGCGGTGGATGACCTGCAGCTGCCCGATGCGCGCCTGGGCATCTATCCCTGGGCACTGATCAGCGATCACCAGCTGCGCACCAGCCAACTGGTTTTTCATCCAAGCTTCGCCGACAGCGAACGGCAGCGCTTGATCGCCCTGTTCAGCCAGCCCGCTACCCTTCGCCCGGCACCCTTTCACTTGGACGCGCCATTTCAGGCCGATCTCAGCGAGGCTCGCTATCGCCAGTCGATCGAACGCATTCAGGCCTACATCCAGGCCGGCGACTGCTATCAGGTGAACTTCGCCCAACGCTTTCGCGCGCCATGCCAGGGCGATCCGTGGAGCGCGTATCAAGCGTTGCGGGCGAGCTGTCCGACACCGTTTGCGGCATTTCTCGCCCTAGAGGATGGTGGCGCCATTGTCAGCCTGTCGCCGGAGCGCTTTCTGCGGGTCAGCGAGCGCCAGGTGGAAACCCGGCCCATTAAAGGCACTCGACCGCGTGGCGGCGACCCCAGCACGGATGCCGCGCAGGCCGCCGAACTGCTCGCCAGCAGCAAGGATCGCGCGGAAAACCTGATGATCGTCGACCTGCTGCGTAATGACCTCGGGCGCAGCTGCAAGACCGGCTCGGTACGCGTGCCGGAGTTGTTCGCCCTAGAGAGTTACCCCAACGTGCATCACCTGGTCAGCAGCGTCAGGGGCGAGCTCGCGCCTGGCAAAGATGCGCTGGATCTGCTCGCGGGCAGCTTTCCCGGCGGCTCGATCACCGGCGCACCGAAGATCCGCGCGATGCAGATCATCGACGAGCTGGAGCCTACTCGCCGAGCGATCTACTGCGGCTCGCTGCTGTATCTGGATGTGCGTGGCGAGATGGACAGCTCGATCGCCATCCGAAGCCTGCTGATCAAAGATGGCCAGGCCAGCTGCTGGGGCGGCGGCGGCATCGTCGCCGACTCGGATTGGCAGGCCGAATATGCAGAGTCGATTACCAAGGTAAAAGTCCTGCTGGATACCCTGGAGCAGCTCAGCGCATAGCGCCGGCACCTTTCGATCCATAAATCTCGCCCATGAAAAAGCCCGCCGAAGCGGGCTTTTTCATGGGCTGAATCCTTACAGACTCAGCTGACGGTTGGACGCCTTGATGAACTCGCGCTTGAGGTCTTCGAAGGTGTGCACCGCCGGGAACTGCGGGAACTCGCGGATCACGTTCTCCGGCGCATGGAACAGGATGCCGGCATGGGCTTCGCTGAGCATGGTGGTGTCGTTGTACGAGTCGCCAGCGGCGATGACCCGATAGTAGAGACTCTTGAAGGCCAGCACGGATTGGCGCTTGGGATCCTTCTGGCGCAGTTGGTAATCCACCACGCGGTTAGTTTCGTCGGTAATCAGCTTGTGGCACAGCAGGGTCGGGAAGCCCAGCTGGCGCATCAACGGCTGGGAAAACTCGTAGAAGGTATCCGACAGAATCACCACCTGGAACCGCTCGCGCAGCCAGTTGACGAATTCCACGGCACCATCCAGCGGCTTCAGCGTGGCGATCACTTCCTGGATATCGGCGAGCTTCAGGCCGTGCTCGTCGAGGATACGCAGACGCTGCTTCATCAGCACGTCGTAGTCAGGAATATCCCGGGTGGTGGCCTTGAGCGCATCGATACCGGTTTTTTCAGCGAAGGCGATCCAGATTTCTGGAACCAGGACCCCTTCCAGGTCGAGACAGGCGATTTCCACAGGACACTCCCAGGTGAGCTAGCAAGAAGAAGGCGGCACTCTAACGGCTCACCTGCACAGGTGCAATCCAGGGTTATAGCCTTGATGACCGGAGGGACGCCGCTTGGTTATTTAGGCCATTGGGGGCTTTTTGTTACCATCCACAGCACAGAGCGCCCAAGCGCCACCAAACCTAGGAAAAACGCCTGATGAGCCATCCTTTCAACGTCGCCGAGCTAGCCGCGACTTACGCCAACAAGTCCCCGCAGGACATTCTCAAGCTTGCTTTCGAACATTTTGGCGACGACCTGTGGATTTCCTTCAGCGGCGCCGAAGACGTGGTGCTGGTGGACATGGCCTGGAAGCTGAACAAGAACGTCAAGGTATTCAGCCTGGATACCGGCCGTCTGCATCCGGAGACCTACCGCTTCATCGAACAGGTACGTGAGCATTACGGCATCGCCATCGAACTGATCTCCCCGGATCCGCGCTTGCTCGAGCCGCTGGTCAAGGAAAAGGGTCTGTTCAGCTTTTATAAGGATGGTCACGGCGAGTGCTGTGGGATCCGCAAGATCGAACCCTTGAAGCGCAAGCTGTCCACCGTTCGCGCCTGGGCCACCGGTCAGCGCCGCGATCAGAGCCCGGGCACGCGCAGCGCCGTGGCCGCTCTGGAAGTGGACAGCGCCTTCTCTACCCCTGAAAAACCGTTGTACAAGTTCAACCCGCTGGCGCAGATGAGCAGCGAAGAAGTCTGGGCGTACATTCGCATGCTCGAATTGCCCTATAACAGCCTGCACGAACGCGGTTTCATCAGCATCGGTTGCGAGCCCTGCACGCGTCCGGTACTGCCCAACCAGCACGAGCGCGAAGGTCGCTGGTGGTGGGAGGAAGCCACTCAGAAGGAATGCGGGCTACACGCCGGTAACCTGATCGCGAAGAGCTGAACCTATGCGCATCACCCTGGTGAAAAAAGTCCTGGCCGACGGGCAGGACTGCCGCAAATGTCGCGATGTGCTCGAACAACTCGAGCGGCGCGGTCACCTGGGACATATCGACCGCATTCTGGTCGCCGACGAGCGCGACCCCGGCAGCGCTGGCTGGATGGTTGCTCAGCACTACGGCGTGGAGGCCGCGCCATTCTTCGTGGTTCGCCAGGACGATGGCCGCGAACAGGTTTACAGCGTGTTCCTTGCCTTCCTCCATGAGGTGCTGGAGCCTCACGGCAAAGAAGCGCCCAGCACCACGCCCGAAGACTTGGCAGCACTGGCCCTGCGCGATGGCCTCGACCGGCTTTGAGCCAGCGCTCGCATAAAAAAGCCCGGCACTTGGCCGGGCTTTTTTATCTCTGCGCCGAATCAGTAAACCGGCAGCTCCACATCATGGAACAACTCTTCCAACTCGGACTTGTTGTGGCATTGCACGGCCTTCGCCAGCATGTCGCGGGTCAGATGCGGGGCGAATTTCTCGATGAAGTCGCACATGAATCCGCGCAGGAACGTGCCACGCCGGAAACCGATCTTGGTCACGCTGGACTCGAACAACTCGCTGGCATCCAGCACCACCAAGTCGGTATCGAGCTTCGGATCGACGGCCATCTTGGCCACGATGCCCACACCGAGACCGAGTCGCACATAGGTTTTGATCACGTCGGCGTCGGCGGCGGTGAATACCACTTTGGGCGACAGGCCACGATGGTTGAAGGCTTCATCGAGCTTCGAACGACCGGTGAAGCCGAACACGTAAGTCACGATCGGATGCTCGGCCAGCGCTTCCAGGGTCAGCTTCGGCAGCTTGGTCAGCGGATGCCCTTGCGGTACCACCACACAACGGTTCCAGCGGTAGCACGGCATCATCACCAGATCACCGAACAGCTCCAGCGCTTCGGTGGCAATGGCGAAATCGACGGTGCCATCGGCGGCCATTTCGGCAATCTGCATGGGTGTGCCCTGGTGCATATGCAGAGCGACATCCGGGTACTGCTTGATAAAACTGCTGATGATTGGCGGCAAGGCGTAGCGCGCCTGAGTGTGCGTGGTGGCGATCGACAGTGTGCCTTTCTTCTCGTTGGAGAACTCCTGCGCGATTTGCTTGATGCTCTCAACCTTGCGCAGAATTTCCCCAGCGGTGGTGATAATCCGCTCGCCAGCCGGCGTAACTCGGGTCAAATGTTTGCCGCTACGCGCGAAAACCTCGACGCCCAACTCGTCTTCCAGCAAACGAATCTGTTTGCTGATACCAGGCTGCGAGGTGTACAGGCTTTGCGCAGTGGCAGACACGTTAAGGTCGTGGTGCGCTACTTCCCAGATGTAACGCAGTTGCTGAAGCTTCATAGATATCCCTCAAAGCAAAAATACGACGCTGATTACACCAGCGGCGGTATATAACCATATTAATGGTTAGAAGAATAAAACTAGACGTTTTTCCCCACTTTGCTTGCCATTCGTCTAACAGTTCACGGCTCCAACCGTTGCCGATGCTGAATGAGGGGCACCAAGTACACCGGCATTTCCGCCAGATGCAGTAGACGGGCGGCGGTACGCCCCATCGGAACGTCCAGTTCGTTGCCATGGCTATGGCTGCCAATCACCAACAGATCGACCGCCAACCTTTTGCTTTCTTCGTGAATCACTTGCGGCGGATCGCCCTGGACAACCCGCACCGCGCGGATCATGGAAATATTCTGCGGGGCATCGCTGAGCTCATCCCGAAACGCCTCTAGCACCCGTTCCTCAATGCTCGACATAACCGCCGGCAGGCCTTTGCTGCGCATTTCATCGAGGGTGTCCTGGTCCAGATAGGTTTTCAGCACAGACTCGGCGAACAGGCTCATCGGCTCGACCGCATGGATCACATGCAGGTCGGCGCGAAAGGCCTGGGCCAACGTCAAGGCATGCTGCAACACGAATGGCGCGTAGAGGCCGAGATCAGTGGCGTAGAGAATCGAACGGATCATCACTCTCCTCGACGGGGGTCTGGCGAGTCTGATTTGAGCTTAGCAGTGCCAAGCGCAAAACAATGGCGCCAGGCGGCGCCGAGATGAGCGGTGAAATTTACACTTGGGGTTCGTTGCTAATCCCGTGGGGTACATGACCAGTGGCGACCAATTCGCGAGCCTTTTCGCAATGCCCCAACTGGTCGTCGAAAAACACATCGGCGCCGAAAGTTTCGAGAATCGCCGCCTTCTCCAAGCCGCCGAGAAAAAACGACTCATCCAGACGGATATTCCACTCACGCAGGGTGCGGATGACTCGCTCGTGCGCGGGCGCCGAGCGGGCGGTTACCAACGCCGTGCGGATTGGGCAGGCCTCACTGGGGAACTCCTGCTGCAAACGATGCAACGCGAAGAGGAAGGGTTTGAAGGGGCCGCCACCGAGCAGCTCACGCGCCGACTCGCGTTCATGGTCCTGAAAAGCCATCAACCCGCCCTTCTGGTAAACCCGCTCGGACTCGTCGGAAAACAACACCGCATCGCCATCGAAGGCGATGCGCAATTCAGTGCTGGCTTCCCGCCGTGGCCCGCCGGACAGAATCGTCGCGGCGCCGAAGCCTGACGCCAGTGCGCTGCGCACATCTTCGGCATGTGTGGAAAGAAACAGCTGGCAACCGAACGCCGCCAAGTACGGATCAGGACTACGTCCGCCGACGAACGCCGCGCGGGAAATGCCCAAGCCGTAGTGCTGGATCGAGTTGAAGGCACGCAAACCGGTGTCCGCGCTGTTCCGCGAAACCAGAATGACTTCGACCCTCGGCTGGCCCAAGACGGTATTGAGGCCAAGCAGCTTCTCTACCAGAGGAAAGGCATCCCCCGGCATGAGAATCTCGTCCTCATGCTCGATCTGGTACTGACGATAGGCGTCGACGCCGTCGGCCTCATAAATCCGGTGGCTTTCGCGCAGATCGAACAGCGCTCGCGAGGAAATCGCCAAGACCAGCTTGTCGCCCAGCCCTTTGCTCATATCGACCTCAACTCAGATTGCGTTCATCGAGAAAGCGTAACGTTTGATACAGCGCCTGGATGCGCGGCAGCTCGCATCGACTCCACTGCCAAGCCATTTTGTAACAACACAACCTCGGCGTCTTGAGCCGTCACCTGAATGATCGCCGGGAGCAAACTTGATTGCTGGCGGTCTTGGCGCCGACCAGCACCAATCGCGGAGCGGCATCTGCTCCGCGAGTGATAGGCCAGAACCAGCAGCAATTCGTAAACCCACAATGCCACCGGTACCGATAATGCCAATACGCGGACGTGCTAAATCAGATATCAGGGAAGTTCCTCAACAGGGCGCAGCAATGCTCGCTCAAGGGCGTCAAGCAGATCGAGGGCGTTCAAACGCGACGATAGGAGGCCGTAATAAAAGCCGTCACGAATCACAAAGATCGACGGCAAATAAAACACTTCATAGCGCTCGACCAAACCCCCGTTATTTCCCGCATCAACCCAGCACAGCCGGTCGATCGGCAAAACCACATTGGGTAGTTCACGACGCGCCCAACGGCAACTGGCACAGCCCATGCTGGTGAATACCAACAACGAGGTGCCAGGCAGGTCGAGCAGTCGACGATCGGCATCTAGATCGGTCAGTTCCATGCCGACTATTAAGTTCTTGGACGTGGTTTGCACAGCCCCCTCACCTGGAATTCGTCTCAATGCGACAATTTTTGCGTCATCCCAGCGAACTGCCGGTTGAACTCATCAAGCGTAAACACGCGTTTCTACCCAAACAACGCTTGCACAATATCAGCTTGGGGGGCGTGGCCTGTAACTCGATCAAGGGATTCCGCCGCGGCACCGCGGTGGAGTTACACATCCCTTTGCTGGGCGAGCAGGCGCGCTGCGCGGGTGTCGTCGCCTGGTGCCGCAAACAAGCGGGCGATTATTTGGTAGGTGTCGCATTCATCGATGAAGACTCGCTGTTTCGCGCCCGCATGGTGGAGCAGGTCTGCCAAATCGAGCAGTACCGAATGCAGCGCGAACGGCAAGCCGGACAAGCCCTACCGGTGGAAGTGATCGCCAAAGAATGGATTTCGCAACACGCTGCTGATTTCCCGAGTGCCCTATGAACTAATGCTTTCGCCCTCTTATGGTGGATTAAACCTATCCCCACCCATTGTCTAGCCGGCGGGTAACGCGCTAAGGTTCCCAACCCTGTTGCGCCTACGACGCCGCCCTTGCCGAGCAGGAATGGCTGGCGGCCGGCACTTGCAACCCGACACTTTTGAGCTGATGAATTGCACGATGGCTGATTTACCGATCGACGACCTCAACGTTGCTTCCAACGAAACCCTGATCACTCCCGATCAGTTGAAGCGCGAAATCCCCCTTACTGACGCAGCCCTCCATACCGTGGCCAGCGGCCGCGAAGTAATCCGCAACATTCTCGATGGCAAAGATCATCGTCTGTTCGTGGTGGTGGGGCCTTGCTCGATTCATGACATTAAAGCTGCCCATGAATATGCAGCTCGCCTGAAAGAACTGGCGAGCGAGGTGGCCGATACCCTGTATCTGGTCATGCGCGTGTATTTCGAGAAGCCACGTACCACTGTCGGCTGGAAAGGTTTGATCAACGATCCGTATCTTGATGACTCGTTCAAGATCCAGAACGGTCTGCATATCGGCCGCCAGTTGCTGCGCGACTTAGCAGAAATGGGCTTGCCTACCGCCACCGAAGCGCTTGACCCAATCTCTCCGCAATATTTGCAAGATCTGATCAGTTGGTCAGCGATCGGCGCGCGCACCACCGAATCCCAAACCCACCGAGAGATGGCCTCCGGCCTTTCTTCCGCGGTGGGTTTCAAGAATGGTACCGATGGCGGTTTGACCGTAGCGATCAATGCTCTGCAGTCGGTCTCCAGCCCGCATCGTTTCCTCGGCATTAACCAGGAAGGTGGCGTTTCGATTGTCACTACCAAGGGCAATGCCTATGGCCATGTAGTTTTGCGTGGCGGTAACGGCAAGCCGAATTACGATTCGGTCAGCGTAGCCATTTGCGAGCAGGAACTGGCCAAAGCAGGCATTCGTCCGAACATCATGGTCGACTGCAGCCACGCTAACTCGAATAAGGATCCGGCACTGCAACCCTTGGTCATGGATAACGTCGCCAACCAAATCCTTGAAGGCAACCAATCCATCGTTGGCTTGATGGTCGAAAGCCACCTGGGCTGGGGAAATCAATCGATCCCGAAAGACTTGGGAGCACTGCAGTACGGCATCTCCGTCACTGACGCCTGCATCGACTGGGACACCACTGAAAAGAGCATCCGCAGCATGCATGCGAAGCTCAAAGATGTGCTGCCTCAGCGCGAACGGGACTAAATCAGCAAGAACAAAAACGCCGGGCAATGCCCGGCGTTTTTTTATCCATAAAATCTTAGTTTCTTACGTTTGGCCGCTGACGCCGCTCCATGTAGCGCTCGACATAAGAGCAAGACGGAATCACGGTATAGCCCATGCGCTCGGCGTATTCGAGCGCTCGCTCGGTCAGAGCCGCCGCAACGCCTCTTCCGCGCAAGGAACTTGGCACAAACGTCCGATAGATATCCAAGGTCTGTTTACCCAGATCCATATACGCCAGATAAGCACGATCACCGTCGATGATGGTTTCGAATTGGTGACCTGCTTGGTCATGGATAATGGACAACACCTCGCTCATCGCAGCTCCTCAGCGGGTCTAAAGCATGACCCTTACCTTATCGATCTTTTCCAGCCGAAGAAACATTTCTGCATTTCCGGAGCCGAATTGGACATTTAGAAATGCTTTTCCGTTCTCGACCTTACGTAAAATACCTTGGTAATAGGCACCATCATGAGTGACGAACTGCAAGCGCTTACCAGCATAGTCGGACAAGCTGGAAACGTTTACGAACTCATACTGCTGAGCGGCAGGCTTTGATTCGGTTGCCTCGGCAACAATCACCTCTTGAGCCACTTGCGGCTTATCGGCGTTAGGGTCTACCCAAGCAAATCCAAGCGGAGTGACCAACTGCTGATTCACCAAAAGTACTGGATGCATCATCGTCATCACGTCCTTGGCGTCAAAGAACTGCAAGCCATCCCAACTCATTCCCTCGCTGGGGCTGAGTTCCAGGCGCAAGGATTGCGGATCCTGCAAGTAGCGCCGATACGCCTGAAGGACTGAAGAATCCAAAGCTATGCGTTGGCTACGTAATACCCGATCCAGTTGCTCCACAGCCGTATTCACATAGTCTTCGGCAGACTGCCCGAGCTTAGCAGCGCAATACATCTGAATTTTGCGCTGATACTGGTTGTCGTTCAGTTCAATTGTCCAGTGCTTGAGGCGCGGTGGATTTACTCGAAGATCGCCAGGATTTTCCGACATATTGGCCAGCGCCATACTGACGCGCATGTCCAGCATGTCGCGAGTATCCGCGCTCATGTTAAAAGTCAGCGTCTGCGCGCCTGGCTTGAATACATATGCGATCTGCGCATCTGTCTCGAAAGTGCGGTAACCCATCTCCAGCAATTCGGTAGTACCGATATTTCGTACTTTGCCGCACTCCACCTCGCTCATCGCAGTAAACACGCTGCGCTCGGCCGGGATGTCATGCAACTGCTGCATAAATGGGCCATGCACGTCCAAGGCCAGCCCTTTGAGGCTCAGTGCCATTTGTTCTGGAAACTTACCTTCGGCCAGACGCTCCTTGAAACGCAATAATTCGCCCAACCCGTTGAACTTCAACTCGGCATGCTCGATGCGAACGCTGTCGCCCAATGCCGGCACCCGGACATTGACCTTTTCCAGCCCTACCCGACCATCGAACGACGAAGTGATGCCGCCGTAGGTGACATCCATAACCGGCGCCAAACGCCCAACGGCGTCCTGCATGATCGAGCGCACCGATAACCACAGTGACAATTTGATCAACAGGGCAATCGCTACAACCGACAGCAGCCCCCACTTCAAGATCTTCGACATGCGTACATCCTTGATACCGTAGTTATTTTGATAATCCCGCACAGTTAGTCAACGAGCTTATCAGCGTGGCAGGTTGCCAGCTACTCGCATGCCATACTCAAGATCGCCTTGGAAGAACCGGTCGGCAAATCGCATGCATCGGAAATTCTGCTACAAAGAAAAGGATGATTGAACGCCTCATAGGTTTGGCTGGATGTTTTTTAAACAAAGGCGTTACCAGTTGCTTACAAAACGCTCAATCAGCTGAAAAAAATTGCCGTCCTAGCGCTCTGTCAGTTTTACTTACCCAAAGTAATGAGTAGTATGTAGGCCGGCTAATTCCTCGAGCTCGAGGAGTTGCTATTATGGAATATCCACCTTAAGGGGAACACGATGAACAACGTTCTGAAATTCTCTGCTCTGGCATTGGCCGCAGTATTGGCTACCGGTTGCAGCAGCACTTCCAAAGAAACTGAAGCCCGTCTGACCGCGACTGAAGACGCAGCTGCACGCGCTCAAGCTCGCGCTGACGAAGCCTACAGCAAGGCTGACGAAGCTCTGGCTGCTGCTCAGAAGGCTCAGCAAACTGCTGACGAAGCCAACGAGCGAGCTCTGCGTATGCTGGAAAAAGCCAGCCGCAAGTAATAGCCTTCAGGCTATATAAGCCGACCCAGTTTTCTGGGTCGGCTTTTTTATTGACCAATATTTAATCTGAGCAGTTACATGGACAAAAAAACCCGCCGTGCATCCACAAGCGGGTTATGAGTTCAAATTTCGATCAGAAAGTATTCTGCTCACTGCTTGCGACCGCTGCTGCGGGCTCGGCGATTTCAACCGGAAGCCCGTCCTCGGCAGCGACAACCTCGCGCACCACATCCCAATCCAGACGGGCGCCTCCAGCCATATCATCGCGCTTGAGCAGGGCATTAATCACTGCAGTGTGCTTGTCGACCACCGAAGGTTCGCCATGATCATCCAGAGGAGTATGGGCTTCGAGATAGATCTTGCCGCCACTGATCCCGAACTTGTAAGGATCATTGAGGATTCGCACCACAGTTCCCACCGGCGCCATCTTCGCAAGATCGAGAACATTTTGATTAAGCATGCGGAAGCAGCCATGGCTCACCCGCATACCGATTCCGAATTTCTTGTTCGACCCGTGAATCAAATAACCTGGCACACCCAGGTTGAATTTGAACGGCCCCAGCGGATTGTCAGGACCGGGCGGTACGACGGCGGGCAACGGATCACCGTCAGCCGCATGCTCTGCCCGAATTGATTTGGGAGGATACCAAGCCGGATTAGGAGTTTTTGCGGTGATAGTCGTCCTCGCGATGGGCGAGCCCCAACCTTCACGGCCAATACCCAAGGGGAATGTGTGCACTACGTTTTGTCCTTTCGGAAAGTAGTACATACGGTATTCAGCCAGGTTGATAACAATACCTTCGCGAGGCCCCGGAGGCAGAATGAAACGAGTTGGCAACACTATCTCGGCGCCCTCGCCCGGCAACCACGGATCCACACCGGGGTTAGCCGCAACCATCTCCAAATATCCAAGGTCATTGGCCACGCCGATATCAGCGAAAGTATCTTCATACTTGGCCTTGATCACCTGCACCTGGCCAACGATATCCTCACCTGGAGGTGGGAGTTGGAGCTCCAGAGCCGCGACTGGGCCCACCGCGAACAGCGCAGCAAGAGATAGGGAACGGGCGACGGTGGGGGCGCGCGACAACATCCAGAAATCCTTAAAACGTAATAGGTGAATAAAAAAGCGATTGTACACCGCGATCGAAGCGGTCGGGAGGCTCAGAAGTCCGGCCAATGAGGCCGCTCACCAACGCGCTGCGCCTGCAGGGTCGCATGGCATACGGGGCACAGACGCTTATCACGTAAGGTCGGCTTGCCGAGGCTTGCTCGGCGAGGCTGGGCCGGTAACAAGCCACCGCATAGGGTGCGATCGGCGTGCCAACCCAGCTCCAACTGCCGAGCGATAAGATGCAGACGCACTTCACGACAGGCGAAAAGATCCAGTTGCTCGTCTGGCTCGATCACTTGATAAGCATGCAAAGACCAGACGTGGCGAGGCATTGGGGGCTCCTGAGCGGGTGCGCCACATTATCCGAAAGGTAATGGACGGAAAAGCCTCAAAGCAACGGCTTCAGTGACGGCCAGACGTTACCCAATAGCTTCGATTGGGCCGCAGCCGCCGGATGAATGCCATCCGCTTGCATCATTCCCTCTACGCCACCAACGCCGTCCAAAAAAAACGGAACGAGCATCACCTGCTTGCCTTCAGCCACCGTAGCGAAAGCGGCCGAAAATGCCGTGTTGTAACGCGGACCATAATTGGGTGGCAATTGCATGCCCAGTAATAGAACTTTCGCCCCGGTTTCCTGGGAGATGTCGATCATTTCAGCAAGATTTTGTTGCAATTGGACTGGAGACTGCCCACGCAAACCATCGTTGCCGCCCAGCTCAATGATCACGACTTCGGGATGGTGCGTTGCAAGCAGCGCAGGCAGCCGCGCCACGCCGCCTGCGCTGGTATCACCGCTGATCGAAGCATTGATAACTTGATGTTCGAATCCCTCTTCAGCCAGGCGTTTTCCTAGCAAAGTGACCCAGCCCTGGCTGGTATCCAGCCCTAAAGCGGCGCTGATACTATCGCCGACGACCAGCACAGTGCCTGCCGCGGCGCCTTGAGCCCACAGCAGTAACAGTAAGGCTGCGTTAATCCACCAGCTACGCATTGGAATCCCCATGAGCACAAGCATTCTGACTGCGCGGAACCTTAGCAAAGTGGTTCCCTGTGCGGAAGGCGAGCTGACCATTCTGGACAGTCTCTCCTTGGATCTGCGCCGCGGCGACAGCCTAGCGATTGTCGGCACCTCCGGCTCTGGTAAATCAACCCTGCTCGGCCTCCTCGCCGGGCTCGATTTGCCTAGCGCCGGAGAAGTGACCTTGGCTGGCCGCAGCCTCGCGGCGCTGGATGAAGACCAACGCGCCCGGATACGTGCCGAGCACACCGGCTTCGTTTTTCAATCCTTCCAATTGCTCGACACTCTGAATGCCTTGGAAAACGTGATGCTGCCGCTGGAGCTCGAAGGGCGTCGCGACGCTCGCGCACGCGCAACCGAATTGCTCGGCCGGGTTGGCCTGGCGCAGCGTTTAACTCATTCCCCCCGCCAGCTATCCGGGGGCGAACAACAGCGCGTGGCTATCGCACGCGCCTTCGCGGCTGAGCCGGATGTGCTGTTTGCCGATGAACCCACCGGCAATCTGGATAGCCAAACTGGTGAGCGCATCTGCAATCTGCTGTTTGAATTGAACCAGGAACGCGGAACCACATTGGTACTGGTTACCCATGACGAGCGCCTCGCCCACCGCTGCCAACGGCTGATCCGCCTGGAAGGCGGCCGTTTGGTCGAGCGCGCTGAGCCCTGATGGCCGGCATGCCGTTTTCCCGCCTTAGCGCCCTCGCCTATCGGCAGCTGCGTCGTGATGCCCGCTCGGGCGAGTTACGGGTGCTGTTCTTCGCCTTGTTGGTGGCGGTTGCCGCGAGTACCGCCATTGGCTATTTCGGCGCCAGACTGAACGCCGCCATGCTCTTGCGTGCCACCGAGTTTCTGGCTGCCGATCTGGTACTTAACGGCAGCGCGCCGGCGACAACCGCTCAAGTCGAGCTTGGCAAGCGTCTTGGCCTCGAACATGCCCAAGCGGTGGAGTTTTCCAGCGTAATCGCGACCGATAGCGGCATTCAGCTTGCCAGTGTCAAAGCGGTTGATAGCGCTTATCCGCTACGCGGCCAGCTGAAAAGCGCAGCGGCACCCTATCAGCGGGAAATTACCGGCGGCGGCCCGCAGCCAGGCGAAGTCTGGGCCGAGGCCAGACTGTTCGCCGCACTCAACCTGCAGCCTGGCGATTCCATTGAAGTGGGCAATAAATCGCTCAAGCTGAGCCGCGTACTGACTTATGAGCCAGACCGCGCCGGGGACTTTTACAGCCTGACGCCGCGAGTACTCATGCACCTCGACGATCTTGCCGATACCGGCATTGTCCAGCCTGGTAGCCGCGTCAGGTATCGAGAGCTGTGGCGCGGCGAATCACAAACCCTGGCTGACTACCGCAAAGCGATCAAAGCCGTCATCGCCCCCAGCCAACGCTTGGAGGACGCCCGCGATGGCAACCGGCAGATCGGCGGAGCGCTAACCCGCGCCGAACGCTATTTGAACCTCGCCAGCTTGGCCGCGGTATTGCTCGCTGGCGTGGCGGTAGCATTGTCTGCCGCCCGATTTGCCGCGCGGCGTTTCGACGCCAGTGCCTTGCTGCGCTGCTTGGGCTTGTCACGCCGCGAGACCCTGGGGCTTTACAGCCTGCAACTCGTTCAGCTGGGCCTATTGGCCAGCCTGTGTGGCGCCCTGCTCGGCTGGCTGGCGCAACTGCTGCTGTTCAAGCTTCTGCAAGGGTTGCTGCCGGCCACGGTTCCGCCCGGCGGCCTGCTGCCCGCGCTCGCGGGCATGGCGACGGGCTTGGTTGCCCTGGCGGGTTTCGCCCTGCCGCCGCTGGCCGCGCTCGGGCGCGTACCGCCGCTGCGGGTGCTACGTCGCGATTTGCTGCCACTGCCGGCCAGCGCCTGGCTGGTCTATGGCACCGCAGTCCTGGCCCTGGGGTTGATCATGTGGCGCTTGAGCCTGGATTTGCGCCTGACGCTTGGACTGCTCGGCGGCGGCCTGATCGCTGCCGCGCTACTTGGCGGCCTGTTGTTACTGGCCTTACGCGGTCTTCGCCGGCTGTTGGCGCGCGCAGCGCTACCTTGGCGGCTGGGACTTGGTCAGCTGATGCGTCATCCGTTAGCCGCGGCCGGCCAGACGTTGGCGTTCGGTCTGATCTTGCTGGCGATGGCGCTGATCACCTTGTTGCGCAGCGAGTTGCTGGACACCTGGCAAGATCAACTGCCAGCCGATGCGCCCAATCACTTCGCCCTCAATGTGTTACCTGCCGATAGAGAGGCATTCGCCACGCGCCTTGCTCAGCTTTCACCCCACCCAGCGCCACTCTATCCAGTAGTGCCGGGGCGTTTGGTGGCCATCAATGGCGAGCCGGTGCGACAGATCGTCAGCAAAGACAGCACCGGCGATCGCGCCGTGCGTCGTGATCTCAGCCTGACTTGGTCCAACGAACTGCCAGTGAGCAATCACATAACCGCGGGCAGCTGGTGGAGCACCGCCCACGCCAGTGAATTACCCGGCGTCTCGGTCGAGTCGAAATTAGCGGAAAGCCTGCATCTCAAGTTGGGGGATCGCCTGCGCTTCAACGTCGGTAGTCTCGAGCGAGAGGCTCAGGTGAGCAGTTTCCGCGAAGTAGACTGGAACAGCTTCCAGCCCAACTTCTATATGGTCTTCGAACCGGGCACGTTGCAGGATCTGCCGGTTACCTACCTGACCAGCTTCTATCTGCCGCCCCAGCATGAACGGCAACTGGTCGAATTGGCCCGCACCTTCCCTGCGGTGACGTTACTGCAAGTCGACGCCCTGCTCGCCCAACTGCGCAGCATCCTCGCCCAGGTCACCCTGGCGGTGGAGTATGTCCTGCTGTTCGTGCTGGCCGCCGGCCTGGCGGTCCTCTTCGCTGGACTCCAGGCGACCCTGGACGAGCGCATCCATCAAGGCGCGGTTCTGCGGGCGCTGGGCGCAAAACGGCAATTGCTGGCCAGCGCCAGGCGAACCGAGTTCGCCGTCCTTGGTGCATGCAGTGGCGTACTCGCGGCGCTCGGCTGCGAGTTGGTAAGTTTCCTGCTCTACCGCTTCGTTTTCGATTTAGCGTGGCGACCGCATCTCTGGTTGTTGTTATTGCCAGTCTTCGGCGCCGCGTTAGTCGGGGTCGCCGGCGTACTGGGCACCCGCCGTGCCGTAAACGTCAGCCCGCTTACTGTGCTGCGCGAAGGGTGAGCTTGATAGACTGCCAACCTTCCCTTCAGTAGCCGAAACCATGAGCCGTTATCGTCCTCCGCGCAGTGCGGGAACCCCGCTGATCACCCCCGAAGGCGAGGCACGCATGCGCGCCGAGCTGCACGAGCTGTGGCATGTACGGCGACCGCAGGTGACCCAGGCGGTGAGCGAGGCTGCAGCCCAGGGCGATCGCTCGGAGAACGCCGAGTACACCTACGGCAAGAAGATGCTGCGCGAGATCGACAGCCGTGTGCGTTTTCTCACCAAACGTCTGGAAAACCTCAAGGTGATCAGCCAGATCCCGTCCGATCCGGGCAAGGTGTATTTCGGCGCCTGGGTGACCATCGAGAATGACGACGGCGACCAGTCGCGCTACCGCATCGTCGGCCCCGACGAACTGGACCTGAAACAGAACCTGATCAGCATTGACTCGCCGCTGGCCCGCGCCCTGGTTGGCAAGGCGCTGGACGCCGAGGTGCGGGTGCACACGCCGACCGGCGAGCAGCTCTGCTACATCGTGGCCATCGACTACCCCTGAAGGGTCAAGCCCAGCGGGCGCCGCGTAATCAAGCCCTGGCGAGCAACCCGGGTCAGCTGGCTGACCAGTTCGGCCAACTGCCCGGCCGCCGGCGTCTGCACCACCGCCAGATCGAAACTGTCGTCGGCAAAGCGCGCCAGCGATTCACCTTCACGGGCAAACTGGATCAACAGGGTGTAGGGGCGATGCCAGCGCTTCGGCCAGCCGTCGAGATAACGCAGCAAGGTGGGCTGATGTTCGCCGCCGAGCAGCACTTTCGGGTTGCGCAGCAACGGACCGCTGGTCAGCGGTGTCAGACGAATCTGCGGTTGGGGGCAGCTCATGGTGTAGGTCTCCGCCTCGAGAATCCCGCTGGGCAGCGGTGAGAGGCGACACCGAACCAGCGCTTTAGCGGTATTTCGAGGCCTAGACATCGACCTCTGCGCCCCGCAAGTAGCTGACTAAATCGGCGCAATGAGCGGAATCCTATGAAGAGCCGCGCAATACTGTCAAGGCCGCGCCCCTGGAGCCAGACGATGAGCACGCCCCCCCTGCGCCTGTTTTTTGCCCTGCCTTGCCCGCCGGACCTGGCGCACGCCGTGGTCGCCTGGCGTGACGGCCTGGCGCTGGACGGCAAGCCGGTCGCGAAGGAAAATCTGCATATCACTCTCACCTTCCTCGGTGCCCAGCCCCGGGGACGACTCGACGAGCTCCATGGCCTTGCCGCCGGGATCGAAACGCCCCCTTTCGTACTCAGCCTGGATAGCCTCGGCCGCTGGGGCAACGGCCTGCTGTACCTGGCTCCCAGCCAGGTGCCGAGCGAACTGCTGGAGCTCGAACATGAGTTGCACGAGCGTCTGCTGCTGGCCGGATTCGAGCTGGAGACCCGTCGCTATCGCCCCCACCTCACCCTTGCACGGCATTGCCGGCGCCTCCCACATGCCATCACGCCTCCCGACTTGACTTGGCAGGTTGAACAGTTCGCGCTGTTCGTGTCGCGAGCCACAGCGGGAGCGGGTTCGAACTACCAATCAGTTGGCCAATGGCGCCTAGGCGGTAACAGCAAGGCCGACTACCCGTAGTCCTGCCGACGACGGCTGCCAGAAGATCACCCACAAGGGTTAGCCCTGCGTGAAAGGCGGCCTGTGGCCAGCATCCAAAACCTCTTTATACCTACCCATATGGGTTGCAAGCCATTGATCCAAAAGCTTTTTTTTGCTACTCCAAGTAGCTTGTTCCACATCTGACGTCAGTACTTCGCTTCAAGTTGTAACAAACAAACCACCCCTACCTCTGTGATGCCCGTGACCCAATAGTCACAAACCCTCGCGCCAGAGCGTCCGCGCCATTTTTTAGGCGCATGGCACGTTTTCTGCCTGAGCCTGACTATCCAGGGACTGGACAGATTAAGAACAGGATCGCTACCCCTAACCCCTCGAGAGAGCCACATGAACAACAAAAAAACGCTACTCGCCCTGTGTTTCGGCGCCTGCCTGGCAGCCTCTGGCCAGAGCCAGGCTGCCCTGTTTGAAAACCCACTGACCTACACCAAAACCAAGTACCCGATTCTGCTGACCCACGGCGTCCTCGGTTTCGACCGTATCCTCGGTGTCAGCTACTGGTACGGCATTCCGCTGGCACTCAGTTCGGGCGGCGCCGACGTGCGCTTGACCGAAGTCAGCCAGTTGAACAGCACCGAGCTGCGCGGCGAAGAGCTGCTCGATCAGGTCGAGGAGGTCATCGCCATCACCGGCCAGCCCAAGGTCAACTTGATCGGCCATAGCCATGGCGGGCCAACCGTGCGGTATGTCGCATCGGTGCGTCCGGACCTCGTGGCATCGGTTACCAGCGTCGCCGGCCCTAGCAAAGGCGTACCCCTGGCCGACATGATCACCAACCAGCCGGAGGGCTCCCTGGGCTACCTCAACGACGTGAACAATGCGCTGGCGGCCTTCATCGACTTCCTCTCGCCGGGGGATCCGTGGACTGCCCAGGATGCCGCCACAGCGCTGGCCTCTCTCGATACTGCCGGGATCACCGCCTTCAACGCCCGCCATCCGCAAGGCGTGCCGACCACGGCCTGCGGCGAAGGCGCCTATGTGGTTAACGGCGTGCGCTACTACTCGTTCAGCGGCACCAGCCCGCTGACCAATGCCGCCGACGCTGGCGACGCGCTCCTGGGGCTCACGTCCATCGCCTACAACGGCACGCCGAACGATGGCCTGGTCGGCGCCTGCGATTCGCACCTGGGCATGACCATCCGCGACGACTACCGGATGAACCACCTCGACGAGGTCAACCACGCCTTCGGCCTCACCAGCCTGTTCGAAACCGATCCCAAGGTCGTCTATCGCCAGCAGGCCAACCGCTTGAAAAACGCCGGCCTGTAAGCTCACAGGTCGGGCCCTTCCACTCTTGCGTTGTTGCCATGTGTTCGGCTCATCCCTTCCACCGGACGGGATGAGCCGGGCATGCAAGGGTCTGCCATTTACCCACAACCCAAGAGTGCAACGATGAAAAAGAACAAACTGGTACTTCCCCTCGCCCTCGGCACCGCCCTGGCGACTTCCGGCCAAGCGCACGCTGACCTGTTCGACTCCGGCTACACCAAGACCAAATACCCGATCGTACTCGGCCACGGTTGGATGGGTTTCGACCGCGTCCTTGGCGTCGGCTATTGGTACGGGGTTCCTGACGCCATGAGACGCTCCGGCGCCTCCGTGTACCTGAGCCAAGTCAGCGCACAGAACGGTAACGAAATCCGTGGCGAGCAACTGCTGGCCCAGGTAGAGCAAATCGTCGCCATCAGCGGCAAGGCCAAGGTCAATCTGATCGGCCACAGCCAGGGCGCGCCCACAGCGCGTTATGTCGCCGCAGTTCGCCCGGACTTGGTGGCCTCGGTAACCACCGTGGGCGGCGTCAACAAGGGCTCCGAGATGATGGCGGTACTCGGCGACCTCTCGGCAGGCGTGGCACCGCTGCGCAGCGCCATGCTCAACGCCATCGGCACCCTGCTCGATGTCCTCTCTACCCCTGGCAGCTCCAATCCGCATGATGCGGCCTTGGCTTGGGCAGACGTAACCCCCGCCAACATGGCCGTGTTCAATGCCAAGTATCCGCAGGGCGTGCCGACCAGCGCCTGCGGCGAGGGCGCCTACTCGGTGAATGGCGTGCGCTACTACTCCTGGAGCGGCACCAGCCCACTGACCAACCCCCTGGATCCCAGCGACGCGCTCCTGGCGACCACCGGCCTGGCCTTCAACGGCGCTCCCAGCGACGGCGCCGTCGGCAAATGTTCCTCGCACCTCGGCCAGGTGATTCGCGACGACTACCGCATGAACCATCTGGATGAAATCAACCACAACTTCGGCCTGGTCAGCCTGTTCGAAACCAACCCGCTGACCGTGCTTCGCCAACACGCCAACCGACTGAAGAACGCAGGCCTCTAACCCAATGGGCGGGGTGCAGCGCGTCCCGCCCATCGTTACCCACCGTAACCCTGTCGATTTCGCTCGCTTCCCGCCAAAGCAGCCAGATGCCCGGCGCAAAGGGCTCCGCGCACACCTGCCAGCCCCTGGCACGGCTTGTGCTGCCTCGCTAGCGCTCGATATCAGCCCAAGGACCGCCCTGTGAAGAAATTGCTAGTGCTGTTGCCGATCACCTTCATCGCCGCAATCGCTGCCTTCCTATATTTCCCGAAGACTCCGTCCGCGCCACAAGAGACTGCCGCCGCCCCCGCGACAGGCCTGGAAACCTCGCCCGGCGCCCCGCAGGCGCCAATCGAAACAGCTCCTCGTATCGCGCCCCTGCCGCCCAAGGTCGCACCGATGCCACCATCCTTTCGCGGTACCGAAATCGACGGACGACTCGAAGTCGACGAAGCCGGCAATCTGGTGATCAGCCAGGACATCCGCAATCTGTTCGACTACTTCCTCGCCGCCATCGGCGAAGAGCCGATGAAAACCAGCATCCAACGCCTGCGTGACTACATCGCCGCGGTTCTCGACCAACCGGCCGAAGACCAGGCGCTGGTGATACTCGAGCAGTACCTGCAATACAAACGTGAACTGGTACTGCTGGAGCGCGATCTGCCGGTGCTTGCCGACCTCGATGCTATCCGTCGCCGCGAAACCGCGGCGCACGACCTGCGCGCGCGGGTCTTCAGCCCCGAGGTGCACGCAGCATTCTTCGGCCAGGAAGAAGCCTACAACCGCTTCAACCTCGAGCGCATGGCGATCCTGCGCGACGATAGCCTGCCCTCCGACGTCAAAGGGGCCGCCATCGACCGGCTGCGCGACAGCCTGCCCGACGAGGTGAAAGACAGCGTGCTGCCCTCCCTGCAGGGCGAACTACACGCCCGCACCGCCGAACTGCAGGCCCAAGGCGCCAGCCCAGAGCAGATCCGCGCGCTGCGCCAACAACTGGTGGGCAACGAGGCGACCGTCCGCCTGGAAGTGCTCGATCAGCAACGCGCAGCCTGGAAGCAGCGGGTCGCCTCCTACAGCGCAGAGAAAGCCCGCATCGAGGCCGAGGACGGCTTGAGCGAGGCCGACAAGCACGCGACGATCAAGCGCCTTGCCGAGGACGGCTTCAACGAACAGGAGCGCATGCGCCTGGAAGCGGCTGAGCAGATTCACAGACAGCAGGCGGACAAGAAAAGCTGAACGATGGCGGCTCCTGGCCAGCAAACTTTCGACTGGTCGGGAGCAAAACCAAGTGGCGGACGGGAACGTCACTTTCAGACCGGGCAGTCATCGTGACGGCCTGTAACACCCCCTGAGCAGCACTGGCTCCACCCCTCTCGACACGGGGCTCACGCTAGAGCCCCTACGCCCTCCCGCACAGCACACTGGCATGGTTTCTGCTCTTCCCCCTGCAGCCCCGGACGCGGGCATCCCCAAGGGCGCAAGGAAGCCCACCTCCAGCTTCATCTATCTCGAGAGCGCACATGAACAAGAAAAAAACCCTGCTCGCCCTCTGCCTTGGTGCTGCCTTTACCTTAAGTGGTCAAGCCCAAGCGGGATTGTTCGGCTCCAACGGTTATACCCAGACCAAGTACCCCATCGTCCTCGCTCACGGCATGCTCGGTTGGGACAGCATGCTGGGCATCGACTACTGGTATGGCATTCCCTCTGCCCTGCGAAAGGACGGAGCCACCGTCTACACAACAGAAGTGGCCCAGTTGAACACCTCGGAGGTACGTGGCGAGGATCTGCTCAAGGAGGTTGAGGAAATTGTCGCAATCTCCGGCAAGAGCAAGGTCAATCTGGTCGGCCACAGCCATGGTGGCCCTACCGCGCGATATGTCGCGGCGGTGCGACCGGATCTGGTCGCGTCGGTCACCAGCGTGGGCGCCCCACACAAAGGCTCTGCAGTCGCTGACCTGCTTCGCAAGATCCCGGAAGGTTCCGGCGGCGAAGCTGTCCTAGCGGGATTGGTGAATGCCGCCGGCAGTGTGATTCATCTGCTATCGGGCAGCAGTAGCACGTCACCCCAGGACTCCCTGGGCTCACTGGAATCGCTGAACAGTCAGGGGGCCGCGGTATTCAATGCGAAATATCCGCAAGGCATTCCGACCAGCGCCTGTGGTGAAGGCGCGTCCAAAGTGTCAGGGGTGAGTTACTACTCCTGGAGCGGGACCGCCCCCTTGACCAATGGCCTCGATCCGATGGACCTGATCACGGGCGCCGCTTCGCTGGCCTTCCCCGCTGGCGTTGCCAACGACGGTTTTGTCGAGCGCTGCAGTTCACACCTCGGCAAGGTGATCCGCGACGACTACCGGATGAACCATCTGGACGAGGTCAACCAGTTCCTCGGGTTGTCCAGCCTGTTCGAGACCGACCCGGTCACGGTGTACCGCCAGCAGGCCAACCGGCTGAAGACCGCCGGACTGTAACGGCTCCGGAAAAACAAAAGCCCGCATCGCGCGGGCTTTTGTTTTATACCGGCGTCGCTCAGTTGGCGATCTGGCGGTCCAGCGACAGCTTGCCGCCCCCCTCAATCAGCAACACGGCGCTGATCAGGCCGAGGATCATCGCGTACTCAAACCCGTTGGCAGTGATGAAGAAGCCATTCACCCAGTGCACGCTGGCAATCGCCACCAGCATCGCCACGATCAGTGCAGCCGCCGCCGGACGCACTAGCAGGCCGATCACCAGCGCCAGGCCGCCGAAGAACTCGGCACTGCCGGCCAACAAGGCCATCAGGTAGCCCGGGGTGATGCCTATGCTTTCCATCCATTGGCCGGTACCAGCCAAACCGTGGCCACCGAACCAAGCGAACAGCTTTTGCGAACCATGGGCGACAAAGGTCAAACCCGTGACGACACGCAGCAGAGTGATGCCGTAACCGGCGTGAGTGGAAAAAACAGCTTTGATAGTGGCGTTCATAGCGGCTCGCGTCCTTTTCCTGAGTGGGTTTACGGAGGCTAGCCTAAATTATTGACTCGATATTAACAGCGGAAAAAACCCGAGATACATATCGAATAATTAGATATTCAGCGTGCACTGATACGCTTCACCTGGCGTTCCAACGAATCGCGCTCACGGTCGTAGGTCAGGTAGTACTTGTTCACCGCGTTGACGTAACTGACGACGCCCATGCCCAACTGGTCCATGGCGATACGCTCGACCTGGAAGAACCATTGGTTGTTGTTCAAGCCTCGTCGACGAGCCTCGGCGCGCAAGCTTTGTACCCGCGCCGGGCCGAGGTTGTAGGCGGCCAGGGTGAAGGCCAGCTTATCGCGCGGCTTGATCTGCGAACTGTTGAAGTAGTTGCGGCGAAGCATGGCCAGGTACTTGGCGCTGGCTTGGACGTTGCCGTCCAGCGACTGCACATTGCCGACCCCGACGCTGCGCGCCGCGGCCGGGGTGATCTGCATCAGCCCGGTCGCCCCGCCGACACCCCGAGCTGCCGGATTCATAGTCGATTCCTTGAAGGCCAAGGCAGCCAGCGCCAGCCAATCGAAATCGTGTTGCTCGGCATAGCGCTGGAGCGTCGGACGGACTTTTTCCAGACGTTGCCGCTCTACCCGTCCGAGCGGCGAATGCACTTGATACAGACGCCGATAGACGCGCAAGAAGTCGGCATCTTGATCAGTCGGCATGTGATAGGCCTTGATGAAGTTGTTGACGCTGGCCCGCAGCATCGGTGCATCGCGGCGCACGAACCAACTCATGTTGCCCTGTTTACTCAGCACCAATTGCTTGTCGATGCGCAACTTGGGCATCACCTTGGCCCAGCGCTCGGCAATCGGCAGCTCGACCGCGGTGCGCGGCAAAATACCGGCCTGCACCATCTCCAGCACGTCCTCGACCGCCAGGCTGGGATCGACCCATTCGATCATCATCGGCGCCAGCTTGCGCTCGGCGAGCTTCTGATTGACCGCGCGCAACGCCTCCCCGGCCGCACTGCCAACTGGCAGGGCCAGGCTGCGTCCGGCCAACTGCTCAAGACGCTGATAACGGCGGTCGCCCTGGCGGCTAACCAGCACCAAGGGCACGTTAGTGCGGAACGCATCGGTGGGGCTGACGCTCTGGCCGCTGTGTGCGTCGAGCAATTCACCCGGGGCGACGAGATCGCCCTCGCCGCGCTGCAAGGCGGCCAGCAGCTGGTCCTTGGCTTTGGGAATGATCTTCAGGGTCAGGGTGCGGCTATCGCGGGCTTGGCTATTGAGGTATTGCTCGAATGCACGCAGGCGGTGGTATTCGATCCCAATGCTCTGCCCCTTGACCTCGCCGGAGCTGTTGCGACTCTGATTGACCAAGACGCGCAGCACCCTGCTACCACGGATCTCGGCGAGATCACGAGTACTGGCCGCGTGCTGCCAGGATTCGGCTGGTTCGACCAAACGTGCGGCCGCCGGCAACGGCAGCAGCAACAGGCAGAACAGCAAAAACAGCGGTCGCGTCATCCAATCTCCGGGGCGGATCGGTCCAAATTACGGGCCACCGATCGTCTAAGAGCACTACGCAATTCAGGGAAACTCCCCTGCGTGAGGGGCGCGGAGGTTCGCACAGCGCGCCGACGATGCCAACCCGAACGTCGGAAAAAGCGTTAACAACAGACACTAACTATATGTAATTGTTCAAATTATTTACAAAGTCATTGCTTTGATATGCTGCTCACCTTTGTTAGCAGGTAGAACCATGCAACTCATCGATATCGGCGTCAATCTGACCCACGCCAGCCTCGCCAAAGCGCCCGACGCCGTGCTCGAGCGAGCCTATCAGGCGGGTGTTTGTCAGTTAGTGCTCACCGGCACAAGTCTCGCCGGCAGCGAGCAGGCCCTGGCCCTTTGTCACCAGCTGGACGCCAGCGCCACCCGGTTGTTCTGCACCGCCGGCGTTCACCCCCATGACTCCAGCACCTGGACCCGCGCCAGCAGCGCACAACTGGAAGCGCTGTTGCGCGAACCGCTAGTGCGCGCCGTGGGTGAATGCGGTCTGGATTTCAACCGCGACTTCTCTCCCCGGCCCCAACAAGAAAAGGCGCTGGAGGAGCAGCTGGCGCTAGCCGTCGAGCTACAACTGCCGGTGTTCCTGCACGAGCGCGAGGCCGATCAGCGCCTGCGGGAAATTCTTCGCGATTTTCGCGATCAGCTGCCGGCCGCGGTGGTGCATTGCTTTACCGCCGACAAACGTGCGCTGTTCGGGTATCTGGATATGGATTTGCACATCGGTATCACCGGCTGGGTGTGCGATGAACGCCGCGGCACCCATCTGCATCCGCTGATGCGGGAAATTCCCCAGGGCCGCTTGATGCTGGAAAGCGATGCGCCCTACCTGCTACCACGCACGTTGCGACCTAAGCCCAAGCACGGTCACAACGAGCCGGCGTTCCTGACTGAGGTGCTTAACGAAGTTGCCCGCCACCGCGGCGAAACGCCGGAGCAACTGGCCGAACACACCACCGCCTGCGCGCGAGCGTTCTTCGCCTTGCCGGTGATCTAAAAATGTTAATCCGTAGCCCGGGTGTAATCCGGGGGGAAGCTGACGGCACCGCTCCCCGGATTGCATCCGGGCTACTAAGCAGACTAAGCGAACACCGTTACGGTCTGCCGGCTGATAGCGACCAGCTCGCCGCTGGGGCTCCACAGCTTGGCTGCAACATGACCATAGCCATCGCGGGCGTAGTCGATATCCGCCAGATACTGGCACCAGTCGAATGTGCTCACGGTTGGCACCGGCTGCACGAACTCGATGGTCCAGGTCAGCGAACTGCCCGGGGCGCGGGCGCTCAAGAACTGCAGTAGGGCTGGCGGCCAGGCATCGACCAGCGCCAGCAGATCGGCCTCATCCACCGGGCGATCTTCGCTTTCAGTGCGAAAACGCACCCAACCACCCATCTGCCGATTCGCCACGTTGCTGAACGGCATGCCACCCACCGCCCAGCGCATCGCCAGATGCTGAGTGAACTCCGGGGTGACGCCCTTCAGATAGGGCAATTCGCTGCATTCCGCGGCGGGACGCATTTGCGGAGCCGGCTCGGCGGGAACATCGATCACCGATTCGCGGGAGCCACCGAAGCTGCCCTGCACCAGCGTCACTACCTGGCCATCTTGCACGGCGCGGCCAAGCACCTGGCTGACCGCCTTGCCCTCGCGCAGCACTTCGACTTCGAAGCTCACCGGTACGTCCACCGTCAGCGGACCGACAAAGGTGATCGCCAGCGAGCGCACCGGGCGTTCAGCAGGCACTCGGGCACGCATCGCCTCATACACCAACGCCGCCGCCAGGCCACCAAAGCCAGCGCGACCCTGGCCCCAGCTGCCTGGCACGACCACACTCGACGCACTGCCGCGCACCGCTTGCTTCAATTCGGAAAATTTCATTACGACCTCAAAATAGAAATGCCCCGCGATCTTAGGGGATTGCGCAGCACCGATGAACCCGTGCGCAGGCGGCTATCACGCCAATTAGAGGGCGGAATGGCGCACTACCGGATTGGTCAATAAGGCTGAAGCGGCGCGCTGTGTAGCCCGGATGCAATCCGGAACCGGCGGCATAGATTTCCCGGATTGCATCCGGGCTACCGAGTCAACGCCTACAGGCGCCGCAGGTGGCAGGTCACTTCCTCGCGGTCGTGATACAGCTGCTTGCAGGCGATCGAGACTTTGATCTTGCGGGCGGCGAAGCCTTCTTCCATCCGCTGCAACAAGCGCCGCACTTCGGCGTAGCGCTGCTTCATCGGCAATTTGAGGTTGACCACGGCCTCGCGGCACAGGCCTTCGCCGATCCAGGTTTCCAGCAGCGCGGCGTTGCGCGCCGGCTTCTCGACGATGTCGCAGACCATCCAGTCCACCGGCTGCTTGGGCTTCCAGGTGAAGCCGTCGACCATCAGATGCTGGACCAGACCGGTATCCATCAGGCTTTCGGCCATCGGACCATTGTCGATGGCGGTCACCAGCATGCCGCGGCGCACCAGTTGATAGGTCCAGCCCCCTGGTGCGGCACCTAGATCAACGCCAGTCATTTCGTCAGACAGGCGCTCATCCCACTGCTCGCGCGGAATGAAGAAGTGCCAGGCTTCCTCGAGCTTGAGAGTCGAGCGGCTCGGCGCCTCGCGGGGAAACTTCAGGCGCGGAATGCCCATGGGCCACATCGCCGAATTGTTCGCTTCGGCCAAGCCGACGAACACTTCCCGGCCGCTTTTGAAGGTCAGCAGTAGACGCGGTTTATGCGGGTCTTCCACCAACTTGCCGGCCTTGCTCAGCGCCTTGCGCAGCGGCGCCTCGAATTTCTTGCAGAAGTTCGACAATTCCTTGCCGTCGTTGGTGTCCAGCACCTCCAGCCACAGGCTGCCGCACACCGGGAACTCGGCCAGCGCCTCGAGCAACACGCTGATGCGGTCGCTTTCCGGCAGCGCGACGAATTCGCCCCGTGCCCACTGGCGGGCGAATATCAGGCGATTGAAGCGCTGTCCACGCATCAGCTGCTCGGCACCGCCCGCTTCGCTGCAGACGAATTCGGCGCACGCGCTGTTCGGCTTGGCCTTGGCATAGCCGGCGACGTTCAAGCGGGCGGCGTGCTCACTGATTTCCGAGCAGACCTCGCCCTCGAACCCGGGGCGGCAATGCAATAACAAAGAGTTCATCGAGGCTTCTCCTAAGGCCGCGCATGATAGCGGAACAAGGAACCGGAACGGTGCCAGCCGGTCCAGTTAAACAGGCAGGCCGGAGCAAACCGAACTAGCGTCAAAGCTCCTGCATCGTTACCCGAGCCCGTGTCGCGCGGGCCACAAGGAGACAAAAATGCCCTCCCTGGATAGCCTGAACAGCCGACGGACGCTCGAAGTCGACGGCAAGCATTACGTCTATTTCGATCTGCCAGAGGCCGCCAAGAGCCTCGGCGATATCAGCAAACTGCCCATGTCGCTGAAAGTGCTGTTGGAAAACCTGCTGCGTTGGGAAGACAACACCACCGTGCACGCCGCCGACATCAAGGCGCTGGTGGACTGGCAGAAAACCCGCAGCTCCGAGCATGAAATCCAGTATCGCCCTGCTCGCGTATTGATGCAGGACTTCACCGGCGTACCGGCGGTGGTCGATCTGGCCGCCATGCGCGACGCCATGGCCAAAGCCGGCGGCGACCCGCAGCGCATCAACCCGCTGTCGCCAGTCGATCTGGTCATCGACCACTCGGTGATGGTCGACAAGTTCGCCAGCAAACAAGCCTTCGCGCAGAACGTCGAAATCGAGATGCAGCGCAATGGCGAGCGCTACACCTTCCTGCGCTGGGGCCAGCACGCGTTCCAGAACTTCAGCGTGGTGCCGCCCGGCACCGGCATCTGTCACCAAGTCAATCTGGAATACCTCGGCCGTACGGTGTGGACCAAAGATGAAAATGGCGAGACGTTGGCCTTCCCCGACACTTTGGTCGGCACCGACTCACACACCACCATGATCAATGGCCTGGGTGTGCTCGGTTGGGGCGTCGGCGGCATCGAAGCGGAAGCGGCCATGCTCGGCCAGCCGGTGTCGATGCTGATTCCCGAGGTGATCGGCTTCAAGCTCGCCGGCAAGTTGCAAGAAGGCATCACCGCCACGGACCTGGTGTTGACCGTCACCCAGATGCTGCGCAAAAAAGGGGTGGTGGGGAAATTCGTCGAATTCTACGGCGACGGCCTGGCCGAGCTGCCTTTGGCGGATCGCGCGACCATCGCCAACATGGCCCCCGAATACGGCGCCACCTGTGGCTTCTTCCCGGTCGACGAGATCACCCTGGGTTATCTGCGTCTATCCGGCCGCCCGGACGCCACCGTCAAGCTGGTCGAGGCCTACTCCAAGGCCCAGGGTATGTGGCGCGAGCCTGGCCATGAGCCGCTGTTCACCGACAGCCTGGAACTGGACATGAGCAGCGTCGAAGCCAGCCTGGCCGGCCCGAAACGGCCGCAAGACCGCGTCGCTTTGCCGCTAGTGCCGAAGGCGTTCGACGACTTGCTCGGTCTGCACCTCAAACCCGGGCCCAAGGAAGAAGGTCGCCTGCTCAGCGAGGGCGGCGGTGGCACTGCGGTGGGCAGCGCCGATACGTTCGGGGAGGTCGACTACGTCCATGAAGGCGCCACCCATCGGTTGAAAAACGGGGCGGTGGTGATTGCCGCCATCACCTCCTGCACCAATACCTCCAATCCCAGCGTGATGATGGCCGCCGGCCTGGTCGCGAAGAAAGCCATCGAGAAAGGCCTGACTCGCAAGCCATGGGTGAAGAGCTCCCTGGCGCCGGGCTCCAAGGTGGTCACCGAGTATTTGGATGCCGCCGGCTTGACCCCCTACTTGAACCAGCTGGGCTTCGATCTGGTCGGCTACGGCTGCACCACCTGCATCGGTAACTCCGGGCCGTTGCAGGAGCCGATTGAGAAAGCCATCCAGCAATCTGACCTGACCGTCGCCTCGGTGCTTTCAGGCAATCGCAATTTCGAAGGCCGCGTGCATCCCTTGGTGAAGACCAATTGGCTGGCTTCGCCGCCCCTGGTGGTCGCCTATGCCTTGGCCGGCAGCGTGCGATTGGACATCAGCACTCAATCGCTGGGCACCGACAAAGCGGGTCATCCGGTACATCTCAAGGACATTTGGCCGAGCCAGGCAGAGATCGCCGCAGCGGTGCAAAAGGTCGATACCGCGATGTTTCATAAGGAATACGCCGAGGTGTTCGCCGGCGATGCCAAGTGGCAAGCGATCCAGGTGCCACACAGCGATACCTACGCCTGGCAGGATGACTCGACCTACATCCAGCACCCGCCATTCTTCGACGATATCGCCGATGCCCCGCCGCATATCGGCGATATCCATCGCACGCGCATCCTCGCCCTGCTCGGCGACTCAGTGACCACCGACCACATCTCGCCGGCCGGCAACATCAAGGCCGATAGCCCAGCGGGACGCTACCTGCGCGAGCATGGCGTGGAACCGGTGGATTTCAATTCCTACGGCTCACGGCGGGGCAATCACGAGGTGATGATGCGCGGCACGTTCGCCAACATCCGCATCCGCAACGAGATGCTCGACGGCGAGGAAGGCGGCACTACCCTGCACATTCCCAGCGGCGACAAACTGGCGATCTACGACGCTTCGATGCGCTACCAAGAGGAAGGTACGCCGCTAGTGATCGTCGCCGGCAAGGAATACGGCACCGGCTCGTCGCGTGACTGGGCGGCCAAGGGCACCAACCTGCTGGGCATCAAGGCGGTGATCGCCGAGAGTTTCGAACGCATCCATCGCTCCAACCTGGTGGGCATGGGCGTTCTGCCCCTGCAATTCAAGGAGGGCCAGGATCGCAAGAGCCTGAATCTGACCGGCCGGGAGAGTCTGGATATTTGCGGTCTGGATGGCGTCGAACTGCATCCGAAGATGACTCTGAGCGTGGAAGTGCACCGCGAAGACGGCAGCCGGGCCAGCTTCGAAGTACTGTGCCGCATCGATACGCTCAACGAGGTGGAATACTTCAAGGCCGGCGGGATTCTGCATTACGTGCTGCGCCAGTTAATTGCCGGCTGAAGATCAGCGCGGCCCCGGGCGCCGCGCCTTCCTGCATTAGTGATCTCGAACCCCCGGCCAGCGGAGCCTGGTTCTCACCTACAGGCGGAGAGGCCAGCACATCCAGCGTGCTGAACCCGTGGTAGCTAACGTGGCTTAACTTTTCCGGCTCTCGGCCGATAGCTGGGCCAGCTACCAATGGATGCCCTTCTAATGCGCAACAATCAGCCCATCACCCAACGTGAACGCAGCTTCCCCGCAGAGCAGCGCCTGATTTCTACGACTGACCTCAAAGGCCAGATCACCTATTGCAACGACGCGTTCGTGGACATCAGCGGTTTCAGCTATGACGAACTGCTACGAGCTCCGCACAACTTGGTGCGCCATCCAGACGTGCCACCAGCGGTCTTCGCCCACATGTGGACAACCCTAAAGAAAGGTCGACCGTGGATGGGGATCGTCAAAAATCGCTGTAAGAACGGCGATCACTATTGGGTCAATGCGTACGTCACCCCGGTTGTGGAAAATAGCCAGGTCGTGGGTTTCGAGTCCGTGCGGGTCAAACCCAGCGCGGAACAGATACGCCGCGCTGAGGCTCTCTATCGACGGCTCAACGCTGGCCAGCCCGCCATCCCGCTCAGCGACCGCCTACTACCGTTACTTCGTTACTGGCTGCCTTTCATTGCGGTAGCGCTGCTGAGTTGTGTAATAGGCAACTGGCTGAGTAGTGGCTGGAGCTTTGCGCTGGCCGCCGCCCTGGCGATTCCGCTCGGATTGATCAGCCTGAGCGGGCAGAACGCCGGTCTGCGTCGCCTGTTGCACCTTGCCGAAAAAAGCACTTCGGACCCACTGATTGCGCAGATGTACACCGACAGCCGTGGCCCACATGGGCGACTCGAACTATCGATCCTTAGCCAGGAAGCGCATCTGCGCACCTGCTTGACCCGCCTGCAGGACAGCGCCGAAAACCTGACTCAGCAAGCCGGACAAGCCAACTCCCTCGCACAAAACAGCTCGAACGGATTAGAGCGCCAACGGATCGAGACCGAGCAGGTCGCAACCGCCGTAAATGAGATGGCCGCAACCACACTGGAAGTGGCCAGCAACGTCGCGCGCACTGCCATCGCTACCCAAGAGGCCAACAATCTGACCAGCCAAGGTCGCACCATTGCTGCAGAGACCCGCGAGGCGATCCAGCGGCTATCGGTATCAGTGGGCGAAACCGGAGAAACCGTTACACGCCTGGCTCAAGACAGTAACGAGATCGGCGGCGTGGTCGATGTGATCAAGGGCATTGCTGACCAGACCAACCTGCTGGCGCTTAACGCGGCCATCGAAGCCGCCCGGGCTGGCGAGATGGGCCGTGGTTTTGCAGTCGTCGCCGACGAGGTGCGCTCGCTTGCGCAACGCACCGCCGAGTCCACCGAGCAGATCCACCAGCTAATTGCCAAACTGCAGCGCACTGCCGAAGAAGCCGTGATGACAACGGAGATCGGTCGACGTCAGGCGGACGAGGGCGTTGAGCGCGTGCAACAGGCCGACCAAGCACTCTTGGGGATCAGCGACGCGGTCGCCAGCATCACCGACATGGCCAACCAGATCGCCGCGGCCGCAGAAGAACAGAGTGCGGTGGCCGATGAGATCAATCGCAACATCACCAACATCGCGCAACTCGCCGACCAAACCGCTGGCGAAGCCCAGAACACTGCGCAACTGAGCCGTGAACTGACCGCGACTGCTCAAAGCCAATCGGCGCTTGTCGAGCGTTTCAACCGTTAAAGCCAGGCCGTAGGGTGGAAAACCGCGAAGCGTTTTCCACCGGAAAAGCGGTGGATGTGAAAAGCGACATCCACCCTACGGCCCCGTCTGTAGGAGCGAATTCATTCGCGAAAGCCGCAGCGCCCTATCGCGAATGAATTCGCTCCTACAGAAAAGCGCCCTCAGCTCGAGATCAAGAAGCTCGCCACCGCATCCGCCGCGCGGTCCAGATGCTGGTCATGGGTAATGCCTGAGGCCTTCAACGGCTTCAGGTCATGATCGGCCGCCGCCAGCCAGCACAACTCGATTGCCGCCGACAGTGCGTATTGCGCCACGGCCGGGCGATCGCCCATGGCATCGCGCTCGCCTTGGACGATCAGCGTCCGCGTTTGTAAGGCCGCCAGGTGCGCCACTCGCGGTTTGTCGGCCTTGCCAGCGGCATGAAATGGATAACCCAGACAGATCAGCGCATCGACGCCCAGCTCATCGGCCAGCATGCTCGCCATCCGGCCGCCCATAGACTTGCCCCCAATAGCCAATTTGCCGCTGACCTGTTGCCGCACCCCGGCGTAAACCTCACGCCAATACGCTAGCAGTTGGGTCTGCGGGTTTGGCGGGCGTTTTCGGCCATCGACACGGCGCGCTTGCATATAAGGAAACTCGAAACGCGCCACGGCTATACCTCTATGAGCTAGTCGCCTGGCTATTGCAGTCATGAAATCACTATCCATTGGCGCACCAGCACCATGGGCAAGAATTAAGGTGGCTTGGATGATCGTGGCCGGCCGATCCCATAAAAACCAATCCTGCTCAGATCGAGGTTGATCAGATTCCGCCTTTGTCATGGCTTATTCATTTCTATAAAAATTCCAATAGCGTGCAGCGAAATAGCTGCGGATTTCATATGGCTTTCGTAACGTATGTTCCACACAGCGAAAGCTCGTACGGCAAAGCCCTACAGATCCAGCGGCAATTCTCGTCGCTGAGCTTCACCCGGCACTTTAGTGCTGCGACTGAGTGTCGCACCTCTCCGACCAGCAGCCCTCGCGAGGGTTGACCTTGGACTAATCTTGCCCAAATTGCCCGCATTCGGCGGATACCGGCTATCCCTCTTCTTCCACAATCCACCAACCTCTACCAGGGTCGCAACCAACATGCTCGCCACAGGTAAGAAACATTCTGTTTCAGCTGCCCGGAAGCCCCGGTAGCAGCGGCTTTTTGCGTTGCAATGAGTACCTGGTTTATCCATACTTGCCGCCGATTTTTTACCCTAAAAAACTACACCCTAAACCGTGGAACCTTAGAATGAGCACAGCAATCAGTCCGACTGCTTATAACTATAAGGTGGTCCGCCAGTTCGCCATCATGACGGTGGTCTGGGGGATCCTTGGCATGGGCATGGGCGTCTTCATTGCCTCGCAATTGGTCTTTCCGGAATTGAACTTCGGATTGCCATGGACGAGCTTTGGACGCCTACGCCCTCTGCACACCAACTTGGTGATTTTCGCCTTCGGCGGCTGTGCTCTGTTCGCTACCTCCTACTATGTGGTGCAGCGCACCTGTCAGACTCGCTTGATCTCTGACAGCTTGGCCGCATTCCATTTCTGGGGCTGGCAAGCGGTAATCCTGGGGGCCGCTATCACCCTGCCGCTCGGCTACACCACCACCAAGGAATACGCTGAGCTGGAATGGCCGCTGGCTATCCTGCTGGCGATTGTTTGGGTGACTTACGGCGTGGTGTTCTTCGGCACCATCGTCAAGCGCAAAACCAAACACATCTATGTCGGCAACTGGTTCTACGGTGCGTTCATCGTGGTTACCGCCATGCTGCACATCGTCAACCACCTGTCGATTCCAGTGTCGTTCTTCAAGTCCTACTCGCTGTATTCCGGCGCTACCGACGCGATGATCCAGTGGTGGTACGGCCACAACGCCGTGGGCTTCTTCCTGACCACCGGCTTCCTGGGGATGATGTACTACTTCGTACCGAAGCAGGCCGAGCGCCCGATCTACTCCTATCGCCTGTCCATCGTGCACTTCTGGGCGCTGATCACCCTGTATATCTGGGCCGGCCCGCACCACCTGCACTACACCGCCCTGCCGGACTGGGCGCAGTCCCTGGGCATGGCGATGTCGATCATCCTCCTGGCACCGAGCTGGGGCGGCATGATCAACGGCATGATGACCCTCTCCGGCGCCTGGCATAAATTGCGCACCGACCCAATCCTGCGCTTCCTGGTTGTCTCGCTGGCGTTCTACGGCATGTCGACCTTCGAAGGGCCGATGATGGCGATCAAGACCGTCAACGCGCTGTCCCACTACACTGACTGGACCATCGGCCACGTACATGCCGGCGCGCTCGGCTGGGTAGCGATGATTTCGATCGGCGCCATCTACCACATGATTCCGAAGCTTTGGGGTCGTCCGCAGATGCACAGCATTGGCTTGATCAACGCGCACTTCTGGCTGGCAACCATCGGTACCGTGCTGTACATCGCCTCGATGTGGGTCAACGGCATCACCCAGGGCCTGATGTGGCGCGCGATCAACGAGGACGGCACGCTGACCTACTCGTTCGTCGAAGCACTGCAAGCCAGCCATCCTGGCTTCGTGGTCCGCGCCATTGGCGGCGCATTCTTCGCCAGCGGCATGCTGCTGATGGCTTACAACACTTACCGCACCGTGCGCGCCTCGAAGCCGGCTGAAGCTGAAGCCGCTGCTCAGATCGCAGTAGGAGCTCACTGATGAATCATGAAGTAGTCGAGAAGAATATCGGCCTGCTGGCCTTCTTCATGGTCATCGCCGTCGCCATTGGCGGCCTGACCCAGATCGTTCCGCTGTTCTTCCAGGACGTCACCAACAAGCCGGTCGAAGGCATGAAGCCGCGTACCGCCCTGGAGCTGGAAGGTCGTGACGTCTATATCGCCAACGGCTGCGTCGGCTGTCACTCGCAGATGATCCGTCCGTTCCGTGCAGAAACCGAGCGCTACGGTCACTACTCGGTAGCCGGTGAAAGCGTTTGGGATCACCCGTTCCTGTGGGGCTCCAAGCGCACCGGTCCGGACTTGGCCCGTGTCGGCGGTCGTTACTCTGATGAATGGCACCGTGCGCATCTCTACAACCCGCGCAACGTGGTGCCGGAGTCGGTCATGCCGAGCTACCCGTGGCTGGTAGAGAGCAAACTGGACGGCAAAGACACCGCTAAAAAAATGGAAGTGATGCGCTCTATGGGCGTGCCTTACACCGATGAAGACATTGCCGGTGCACGTGAAGCGGTCAAGGGCAAAACCGAAATGGATGCCCTGATCGCCTACCTGCAGGGCCTTGGTACCATTATCAAAAGCAAACGGTGACAACGATGGACATCGGGACTATTCGTGGCCTGGGCACCCTTGTCGTACTGGTTGCCTTCATCGGGTTGGCGCTTTGGGTGTTTAGCTCCCGGCGCAAAAAAGACTTCGACGAGGCGACTCTGCTGCCCTTCGCGGATGATCCCGATGCCATTAAGCACGTTGAGCAAGAGCAAGCTTCTAGGAGTAACAAAGAATGACCCTCTTCTGGAGTCTGTACGTCACTGTACTCACCCTGGGCACTATCTTCTCGCTGACCTGGCTGCTGTTTTCCACACGCCGCGGCCAGCGCACGGAAGCGACCGATGAAACCGTCGGCCATGCCTTCGATGGTATCGAGGAGTATGACAACCCACTGCCAAAGTGGTGGTTCATGCTGTTCGTCGCCACCATCATCTTCGCCCTCGGCTACCTGGCGCTCTATCCGGGCCTGGGTAACTGGAAAGGTCTGCTGCCTGGTTACAGCTATGTGAACAACGAAACCAAGCAGGAGTTTTCCAACGGGAAGCCGGGCTGGACTGGCGTGCACGAGTGGGAAAAAGAAATGGCCAAGGCCGACGCCAAATTCGGCCCGATCTTTGCCAAATTCGCCGCCATGCCGATCGAAGAAGTCGCCAAAGACCCACAAGCCCTGAAAATGGGTGGTCGTCTGTTCGCGTCCAACTGCTCGGTTTGCCATGGTTCTGATGCCAAGGGTAACTACGGCTTCCCTAACCTAACCGACGACAGCTGGCGCTGGGGCGGTGAGGCGGAAACCATCAAGACCAGCATCATGGGCGGTCGTCACGGCATGATGCCGGCACAGGCGCCTACCATTGGCGAAGAAAACGTGCCGAACGTTGCTGCCTACGTGATCACCGAACTGCAAGGCCGCAAGCTGCCGGAAGGCGTGAAGGCCGACATTGAAGCCGGTCGCAAGGTGTTCTCCACCACCTGCTTCGCTTGCCACGGCGCAGAAGGTCACGGCACCCCAGCCATGGGCGCACCGAACCTGACCCGCCCAGATGCCTTCATCTACGGCACCAGCTTCGCTCAGGTGCAGCACACCATCCGTTACGGCCGGAGCAACGCCATGCCGGCGCAGGCAGAAATCCAGGGCAACGACAAGGTCCACCTGTTGGCCGCCTATGTCTACAGCCTGTCTCATGGTGAAAAGGCCGCTGAATAAGGCCCCTCCCCCCTCATCCCCGGACTCGGCAATCGAGTCCGGGCGATGGCTCTGCACCAAGCCTTACACTGCAACTACGCGACCTCCGGTCGCACCGTCCGATTCGCGCTCAACAGGTATAATTACCCGGACGAAAGTCGCTTTGACCTCTGTCGGCATGCACTGGCCGAGGCATTTTCCACTGCCGTGGTATGACCGATGAGCAAGCAGATTCCGGTTCAGGACGTAACGCCGCAGGCCAAACCTGCCGCCACTAGCGTCGACCTTTATGCCTCCCGCGAAAAAATCTACACGCGTGCTTTCACCGGCTTCTTCCGCAACCTGCGCCGCTTCGGCGGCGCTGCGTTATTTCTCGCCTATTTCGGCACCGTCTGGCTGAGTTGGGGCGAACGACAGGCCGTATGGTGGAACCTGCCCGAGCGCAAGTTCTTCATCTTTGGCGCCACCTTCTGGCCCCAGGACTTCATCCTGCTATCGGGCATCCTCATCGTCAGCGCCTTCGGATTGTTCTTCATTACCGTGTTCGCCGGGCGCGTCTGGTGTGGTTACACCTGCCCGCAAAGCGTGTGGACATGGATTTTCATGTGGTGCGAGAAAGTCACCGAAGGTGATCGCAACCAGCGCATAAAGCTCGACAAAGCGCCGATGAGCGCCAACAAATTCGTCCGCAAGCTGAGCAAACATACGCTGTGGATATTGATCGGCTTCGTCACTGGCCTGACCTTCGTCGGCTACTTCACGCCGATCCGTGAATTGGTCTTCGACCTATTTACCGGCCAGGCAGACGGCTGGTCGTACTTCTGGGTGGGCTTCTTTACCTTGGCCACCTATGGCAACGCCGGCTGGTTGCGTGAGCAGGTGTGCATCTATATGTGCCCGTATGCGCGCTTCCAGAGCGTGATGTTCGACAAGGACACCCTGATCGTCTCCTACGATCCGCGCCGTGGTGAGCAGCGCGGGCCGCGCAAGAAAGGCATCGACTACAAAGCCGAGGGCCTCGGCGACTGCATCGATTGCACCATGTGCGTCCAGGTCTGCCCGACCGGCATCGATATCCGTGACGGCCTGCAGATCGAATGCATCGGCTGCGCCGCCTGCATCGACGCGTGCGACACGATCATGGACAAGATGGACTATCCGCGCGGTTTGATCAGCTACACCACCGAGCACAATCTGTCCGGACAAAAAACCCATCTGCTGCGCCCACGGTTGATCGGCTATGCAATTGCTCTGGTAGCGATGATCAGCGTCCTGATCGGCGCAATCGTGCTGCGGCCGCTGGTGGGCTTCGATGTCAGCAAGGACCGCGTGCTGTTTCGCGAAAACGCTGAGGGCCGGATCGAGAACGTCTACAACCTGAAGGTCATGAACAAAGACCAGCGCGAGCACACCTATCTGCTCGACGCCAAAGGCCTGGACGACATCAAGCTAGAGGGCAAACGCGAACTCAAAGTCGCCGCCGGCGAAATCCTTACGTTACCGGTAGAGCTGTCGATTGCCCCGGAAAAGCTGCCGTCGAGCACCAACGAGGTGTTCTTTACCCTGCAAGACGCCGACAACCCGGATAGTAAAGTCGAAGCGAAGAGTCGCTTCATCGGCCCGAGCCTCCGGTAAAATCATTCGGGCACGCCCAGCGCGTGCCCGTCCGCCCCGTACGAGAACCCGCCGCATGCCTTCCGCACCGCAACACACCACCCGCTGGTACAAGAATGTCTGGCCCTGGATCATCATCGGCCTGCTTGGCACCTCGGTGTTTCTCAGCATCAACTTGATCCGCATTGCCATGGACAACCAAGACACGCTGGTCAACGACAACTATTACGAGGCCGGCAAGGGCATCAACCGCTCCCTTGACCGTGAACGCCTGGCGCGCGACCTACACCTGCGCGCCACGCTCCATCTCGATGAACTGACCGGTGAAATCAGCCTGCAACTGAGCGGTGACAGCCTGCCCGAGCAGATCGAACTGAGCCTGATCTCGCCGACCCAGGCGGAGAAAGACCGACACATTTCCCTTAAGCGCAGCGCCAATGAGCCCGGTCGTTATGTCGGCCAGCTCGAGGAAGGCATCCAGGGACGGCGCTTCGTCGAATTGCTCGGCGAACATGACAACCAGACCTGGCGGCTCTTCGAGGAAGAAAGCGTAGCGCCGGGTGCCATCCTGAAGCTCGGCGATGAAGTCATTCCGGGGGCCGAAGACCTCGCTCGATGAGCACGCCGCGGCCCTGCTATCACTGCGGCTTGCCGGTTCCCGCCGGTGGCCGCTTTCGCGCCAGCGTACTCGATGCGGTGCGGGAGTTTTGCTGCCCCGGTTGCCAGGCGGTCGCCGAAGCCATCGTCGCCGGCGGCCTGGACAGCTACTACAAGCATCGCAGCGAAAACTCCGCCAACCCGCAGGCCTTACCGCAGCAGCTCAGCGACGAGCTGGCGCTGTATGACCGCGCGGACGTGCAGCAACCTTTCGTCCATCATCAGGGCGACCTCGCCGAAGCCACCCTGCTGGTCGAAGGCATCAGCTGTGCCGCTTGCGGCTGGTTGATCGAACACCATCTGAAGCATCTGCCGGGGATCGCCGAAGCGCGCCTCAATCTGTCCAACCACCGCTTGCAGGTGCGCTGGGCCGACAGCCAGTTACCGCTCAGCCACATGCTCACCGCACTGCGCAAGATCGGTTACGCCGCCCACCCTTATCAGCCTGACCGCGCCACCGAGCAACTCGCCGCGGAAAACCGCCAAGCTCTGCGCCAGCTCGGCGTCGCCGGCCTGCTGTGGTTCCAGGCGATGATGGCGACCATGGCCACCTGGCCGGAATTCAATATCGACTTGAGCCCCGAACTGCACCAGATCATGCGCTGGGTGGCGATGTTCCTTACCACGCCGATCGTCTTCTACAGCTGCGCGCCATTCTTCCGCGGCGCCCTGCGTGACTTGCGCACTCGCCACTTGACCATGGATGTGTCGGTCTCGCTGGCCATCGGCGGCGCCTATCTGGCAGGTATCTGGACGGCGATCAGCGGCCAGGGTGAACTGTATTTCGACGCCGTCGGCATGTTCGCGCTGTTCCTCCTCAGCGGCCGATACCTCGAGCGCCGCGCCCGCGAGCGCACGGCGGCAGCTACCGCGCAACTGGTCAATCTGCTGCCGGCTTCCTGCCTGCGTCTGGGCGCCGACGGACAGAGCGAGCGCATCCTGCTCCGCGAACTGCGCTTGGGCGATCACGTGCAGGTGCTGCCTGGCGCCATACTGCCCGCCGACGGCCGCATCCTCGATGGCCAATCAAGTGTCGACGAATCCCTGCTCACCGGTGAATACCTGCCGCTGCCGCGCGATGTGGGCGACACGGTGACCGCCGGCACGCTGAACGTCGAGGGACCGCTGATCGTCGAGGTCGGCGCGCTCGGCCACGACACACGGCTGTCGGCGATCGTCCGCCTGCTGGAGCGCGCGCAAGCGGAAAAGCCGCGCCTGGCGGTGCTCGCCGATCGCGCCGCGCAATGGTTTTTGCTGTTTTCGCTGATCGCAGCCGCCGCCATCGGCCTGCTGTGGCTATATGTGGACGCCGCACGGGCGTTCTGGATTGTCCTCGCCATGCTGGTGGCGACCTGTCCGTGCGCGCTGTCGTTGGCCACGCCGACCGCTCTTACCGCTGCCACCGGCACTCTGCACAAACTTGGCCTGCTGTTAACTCGCGGCCACGTGCTGGAAGGCCTGAACCAGATCGACACGGTGATCTTCGACAAGACCGGCACGCTAACCGAAGGCAAGCTGACCCTGCGCGAAGTTCGTCCGCTCGGCGCCACCGATGCCGATACCTGCCTGGCCCTCGCCGCAGCGCTGGAAAACCGCTCCGAACACCCCATTGCCCGCGCCTTTGGCCAAGCACCGCAAGCCGCCGAGGATGTCAGCAACATCCCAGGCCTGGGTTTGGAAGGCGTGGTCGCCGGCCGCCGCTTACGGATCGGCCAAGCGGCCTTTGTCGCCGAATTGAGCGCTAAACCCACGCCACCCATGCCCGAGGAACTCGGCCAATGGCTGCTGTTGGGCGACAGTCACGGCCCGCTGGCCTGGCTGGTCCTCGACGACCGGCTGCGCAGCGATGCGGCGGCGCTGCTCGCCGATTGCAAGGCGCGCGGTTGGCGGACCCTGCTGCTCTCCGGCGACAGCTCGCCGATGGTCGCTAGCGTCGCCGCCGAATTGGGCATCGACGAAGCGCGCGGCGGCCTGCGTCCGGACGACAAATTGGCGATTCTTCAGCAACTGCGCCGCGACGGTCGCAAGGTGCTGATGCTTGGCGATGGCGTCAACGACGTACCGGTCCTCGCGGCCGCCGACATCAGCGTGGCCATGGGCTCGGCTACCGATCTGGCGAAGACCAGCGCCGATGCGGTGCTGCTGTCCAACCGTCTGGAAGCGCTGAGCGCCGCGTTCGCCCTGGCCCGCCGCACGCGCCGGGTAATCGTCGAGAACCTGCTGTGGGCAGGGTTGTACAATGGCCTCATGTTGCCCTTCGCTGCCCTCGGCTGGATCACTCCAGCTTGGGCGGCCATCGGCATGTCCGTCAGCTCGCTGACCGTGGTGCTGAATGCCCTGCGGCTCACTCGCTGAGCGCATCACGAGGTTTGCCATGCCCGCTCTGTATGTATTGATTCCGGTCGCGCTGCTGATCGTCGCGGTGGCCATCTACATCTTCTTCTGGGCGGTGGATAGCGGCCAGTACGACGATCTTGACGGCCCGGCCCACAGCATCCTGTTCGACGACGAAGACCCGCAACACCAGGCCGGCGTCGACGAGGCCTCGGCCAACAAGACAGATAAACAGGATCCGCCACGTGCTTGAACTGGCACCTTTACTAATTTCCGCCCTAGCTCTCGGTTTGCTCGGTGGCGGCCATTGCCTGGGCATGTGCGGCGGCCTGATGGGCGCATTGACCCTGGCGATTCCGCCGGAACAACGCAATCGCCGCCTGCACCTGCTGATGGCCTACAACCTCGGCCGCATCCTCAGCTACGCCACCGCCGGACTGATCATCGGCCTGGCCGGCTGGGCCGTGGCCAGCAGCCCGGCAGCCATGGCGTTGCGCGTGGTTGCCGCCCTACTGTTGATCACCATGGGTTTGTATCTGGCTGGCTGGTGGAGCGGCCTGACCCGCATCGAAGCGCTGGGGCGTGGCCTTTGGCGGCATATCCAGCCATTCGCCAGCCGTTTGATGCCGGTCGCCACTGTGCCGCGCGCGCTGTTGCTCGGTGCACTGTGGGGCTGGCTGCCGTGCGGACTGGTCTATAGCACGCTGCTCTGGGCGGCGAGCCAGGGCGATGCACTGGATAGCGCGCTGCTGATGCTGGCCTTCGGCATTGGTACCTGGCCGGTACTGATCGCCACCGGCCTGGCCGCCGAACGCATTACCGCCGTGCTGCGCAAGCGTGGAGTGCGCATGGCCGGTGGCCTGCTGGTGATTCTTTTCGGCATGTGGACGTTGCCTGGTCCACATCAAGCCTGGCTGATGGGCCACGGTGCCGGCCATGCGACACCCTCCAGCGCGCCGCAACATACGCACTGATATAACCACTGACCCAGATCAAAACGGCCCTCTCGGCGGCTCCATAGACTCACGGCATATTCTGAAAACCGGAGTGCCGAGATGTTCGACTCAATCCGTTGGGATGCCGACCTGATCCGCCGTTACGATCACTCCGGCCCGCGCTACACCTCTTACCCGACCGCCGTGCAATTCCATCCCGGGGTCGGTCCGTTCGAGTTCTTCCATGCCCTGCGCGATAGCCGCCACGCCAAGCGGGCGCTGTCGCTTTACGTGCACATCCCGTTCTGCGCGAACATTTGTTACTACTGCGCCTGCACCAAAGTCATTACCAAGGATCGCAGCCGCAGCGAGCCTTACCTGCAACGACTGATCCATGAAATCGAGATCATCGGTCGCCATCTCGACCACGACCAGGTCGTCGAGCAGCTGCATTTCGGTGGCGGCACGCCGACCTTTCTCGACCATGCCCAACTACGCCGGTTGATGGCCGAATTACGCCGCAACTTCAATCTGCTGGGTGACGACAGCGCCGACTACAGCATCGAAATCGATCCCCGCGAGGCCGACTGGGCAACCATGGGCCTGCTTCGCGAGCTGGGCTTCAACCGCATCAGCCTCGGCGTGCAAGATCTCGATCCGGCGGTGCAACGCGCGGTCAACCGCCTGCAAACCCTCGAAGAAACCCGCTCCATCATCGATGCCGCGCGCACCTTGCAATACCGCTCGGTGAACATCGATCTGATTTACGGATTACCCAAACAGACCCCGGAGAGCTTTTCCCACACCATTGCCGCAGTAACCGAGCTGCAGCCCGATCGGCTTTCGGTCTACAACTATGCCCACCTGCCGGAGCGCTTCATGCCGCAGCGGCGCATCAACAGCGCCGAGTTGCCTGAGCCGGCGGAAAAACTGCTGATGCTACAAAACACCGTCGGCCAGTTGAGCGCCGCCGGTTATCGCTACATCGGCATGGATCACTTCGCCTTGCCCGACGACGAATTGGCCATCGCCCAGGAAGAAGGCTTGTTGCATCGCACGTTCCAGGGCTACACCACGCATTCGCATTGCGACCTGATTGGTCTTGGCGTCTCGGCCATTAGCCGCATCGGCGAGCTGTACAGCCAGAACAGCAGCGATCTGAGTCACTATCAAAACTGCCTGGATGGCGGCCAACTGGCCACCGCGCGCGGCTTGAGGACCAGCGAAGACGATCGCATTCGGCGCACGGTGATCCATCATCTGCTCTGCGATTTCGAAGTGAATTTCGGCGCCATCGAAGACTGTTTCGGCCTGTACTTCCGCAGCTACTTCCACGATATCTGGCCGCAGCTCGAGCACATGGCCAACGATGGGTTACTTGAGATAGGCCAGCGGCGCATCAAAATCCTGCCCGCCGGCCGTCTGCTGGTCCGCGCGGTCTGCATGCTCTTCGATACCTACGTCGGCGAAGCGCAACAGCAGCGTTTCTCCCGCGTAATCTGAAGCTTCAGCGCAGCGAAAGGCGCGTTAAGTCCTGCATCTGTTCATCGCTCAACCGGGCTTTGCGCAGCACTTCGAGCAAGGCGCCATTGCCGACTGCGTCGATCACGACCCGGCGAACTTGAGCTGGCGCTTAACTGGCAGGCCTATCCTCCGTGGAGTACCCTGCAGGCAATGTGTGATTGCCGCGAGGAAGCCCCGCAATGTCCGAGTTGATCAAAGTCCGCACGCTGCCTCCGGTCGCCTGCAAGGACTGCAGCCTTGCCAGTCTGTGTTTGCCGTTGTCGCTCAATCTCGAAGATATGGACTCGCTCGACGAGATCGTCAAACGTGGCCGACCTTTGAAAAAGGGCGAATTCCTGTTCCGTCAGGGCGATACCTTCAACTCGGTATTTGCCGTCCGCGCTGGCAGCCTGAAGACCTTCAGCCTGAGCGACGAAGGCACCGAGCAATTGACCGGCTTCCATCTGCCCAGTGAGTTAGTCGGCCTTTCCGGCATGGACAGCGAGCAATACCCGGTGTCCGCCCAGGCACTGGAAACCACGTCGGTGTGCGAAATTCCGTTCGAACGTCTCGACTCGCTGGCTGCCGAGCTGCCACAGCTGCGCCGCCAGCTGATGCGCGTGATGAGCCGCGAGATCCGCGACGATCAGCAAATGATGCTGCTACTGTCAAAAAAGACCGCCGACGAGCGTATCGCCACGTTCCTGGTCAACCTCTCGGCCCGCTTTCGGGCACGCGGGTTTTCCGCCAATCAGTTTCGCTTGGCCATGTCGCGCAACGAGATCGGCAACTACCTCGGCCTTGCCGTGGAAACCGTTTCACGGGTTTTCACCCGTTTCCAGCAGAACGGTCTGATCAGCGCCACCGGCAAGGAAGTGCAAATTCTCGACCCGATCGAGCTCTGCGCGCAGGCCGGCGGCAACCTAGAATCTTGATGCTGCGCCGCGCCGTGCTGGCGCGGTCGCCCTTACCCTGCCGGACTGCACACCATGACTTTCGACGTTTCCAGCCTCAAAACCCTGATCCGCCCGGTGCCGGATTTCCCCAAGCCGGGCGTCATGTTCCGCGACATCACTCCGCTGTTCCAGTCGCCACGCGCGCTGCGCATGGTGGTCGACAGCTTTATCCAGCGTTATGTCGAAACTGAATTCAGCCACATCGGCGCCATGGACGCACGCGGCTTTTTGATCGGTTCGATCGTCGCCTACGAGCTGAACAAGCCGCTGGTGTTGTTCCGCAAGCAAGGCAAGCTGCCCGCCGAAGTGCTCAGCGAGGGATATCAGACCGAGTACGGCGAGGCCTTTCTCGAGGTGCATGCCGACAGTCTCTGCGAAGGCGACTCGGTGCTGATGTTCGATGACCTGATCGCCACCGGCGGCACCCTGCTGGCCGCCGCCAAACTGGTCCGGCGCATGGGCGCCAACCTGTTCGAAGCCGCAGCAATCATTGACTTGCCCGAGCTCGGCGGCTCGCAGCGCTTGCAGGCCATTGGTATTCCCACCTTCACCCTCACCGCCTTCGCCCTCGACGAACGTTGATCCTCCGCGGCGTCTAGCCGCCCCTCCCTTGCCACCCACCGCGCGACGCACCAGAAACTGCTCTGGAGCGGCGTGCGGCTGCGCGCCTTTTGCTCGCACTTGCCAAACCCGCACAAATCGGCAATGTTACCCATACAAACACTTAGTGATTTTTTGAGTAACAAATGCAACCGACCGCCAAGAGCCTCATTCTCGAACTGCTGCTCGCCGCCCAGGGCGTACCCCTGACCGCGCGCGATGCGGTGGTCGCCTGTGGATTGTTCGAGATCAATGCCAGCAACGCTCGCGTGGCCCTTGTGCGCCTATCCGCCGCCGGACTGATCGAGGCCGCCGGACGTGGCAGCTATCAGCTCAGCGAGCAGGCCAGGGAACTGGGCGGTGATATCGCCACCTGGCGCGAAATCGAACAGCGCCTACGCCCCTGGGATGGCAGCTACGTGCTGGCCCAGTGCGGCGCGCTGGGGCGCACCGACCGGGGCGCGCTGCGCCGCCGCGAACGGGCCCTGGAACTGCTCGGCTTCCGCGAACTGGAACGCGGCCTGTACCTGCGCCCCAACAACCTGGAGCCCGATCTCGCCGCCTTGCGCCAGCGCATCCACGGCCTCGGCCTGGAGTCGGCCGCCTACCTGTTCAGGGCCGACGGCTTCGACGCCGACTGCCAGGCGCGGATCGACCGCCTGTGGAACACCGCCGCGCTGCTCGAGCAGTACCGCCAGCTGAGCCGACAGATGCGCGACTGGCTGGCCCGCGTCGATGACCTGGAAACCGACGTCGCCGCCCGCGAGGCCTTCCTGTTCGGAAGTCGGGCGATTCGCCAGGTGGTGTTCGACCCGCTGCTGCCGGCGCCGATGATCGACGAAGCGGCGCGCGCCGCCTTCTTCACCGACGTCCGCGAGTTCGACCGTATCGGTCACCAGCTCTGGCAACGCTTTTATCGCAGCACGCCGCCCCTGCGCAGCGGCAGCCGTGAACCGACTAAAACAACAACCAGGAGCCTGCAATGACCAGCCGCCAGAAAGTCACCGACTTCTTCAGCCGTGAAGAGATCCAGCTACTCACCCGCCGCTCCGACGCGGCCGGCTGGTGGGCCGTGCTCTCCACCTGGGCGGTGATCGCTGCCACCTTCGCCGTGCTGGCGATCTGGCCGAACCCGCTGACCTTCGTCCTGGCGCTGATCGTCCTCGGCGGGCGCCAACTCTGCCTGGCGATCCTCATGCACGACGCGGCCCATGGCACCTTGTTCAAAACCAAGGCGCTCAACGACAAGCTCACCGACTGGCTGTGCGCGCGGATCATCTGGGTCGACGTGGCGCGTTACCGCGAACATCACCTGCGCCATCACGGCCACACCGGCACCGACCTCGATCCAGACTGGAGCCTGGCGCGGCCCTTTCCGGCCAGCCGGGTCTCGCTGGCGCGCAAGTTCGCCCGCGACCTGCTCGGCCTCACCGGTCTCAAGCGCCTCTACGGGCAGCTGCTGATGGACATCGGCGTGCTCAAGTACACCGTCGCCTCGGATGTAGAAGTCCTGCCGCGCAACGGCCGCCGCTGGCGCGATTACGCCCGCACCGGGCTGCGCAACATGACCGGCATGCTGCTGGCCAACGCCACGCTGGCCGGCATCCTCGCCGCGTGCGGACAGCTGTGGCTGTACGGCGTCTGGCTGCTCGCCTACCTGACAACCTACAGCCTGTTCATGCGCATTCGCTCGCTGGCCGAACACGCCTGCACCGAGCGCACCCGCGACATGCTGCTCAATACCCGCACCACTCGCGCCGGCTGGTTGGCGCGGATCACGGTGGCGCCGATCCGCGTCAACTTCCACATCGAACACCACCTGATGGCAGCCGTGCCCTACTTCCGCTTGCCACACGCCCATCGCCTGCTGCGCGAACGTGGGCTCATCGACAACCCACCCGGCTACCTCGATGTGCTGCGAATCGTTACCCAGGTGCCACGGGTCGCCATGCCATAACCCGCCGAAAGTTGGCCGCGCAAAAACTCTCCTTGCTCAATAGTTACATCAAGCAATGACACAGTCGTAAACGACACGGTCATGCTCATAACAAGAATGGTGGCGCCCACACGCCGCCCCAGAGCGAGGATTCCCGCAATGTCGACCACAGCTACTGCCAATTCCCTGCCGAGTGCCAGCTTTCCGGTGCGGCGCATGGATTTCAGCTTCGCCGAAACGAAGAAGTACTGGTGGAGCGATGAACCATTCATGACCCAGTTCATGAACAATCTGTCGTCGCTGTTTCCGCATGGCGAAATGTTCTTCGTCAACAGCGTGCGCGCCGTGCGCGACCGCATCACCGATCCGCAGCTGAAGAAGGACATCAGCGCCTTCATCGGCCAGGAGGCCATGCACTCCAAGGAGCATGCGACCTACAACGAATACGCCGCCGCGCATGGCATCGACCTCGAGAAGCTCGACCTGCGCATCAAGGTGCTGCTCGAGTGGGTCACCAAAGTGACCACCAAGAAGCAGCGCCTGGCCGCCACCTGCGCCCTCGAGCACTTCACCGCGACCATGGCCGAGCAATTGCTCAAGCGCGAAGACCTGACCACGCAGATCGACGACCCGAAGATGTATCAGCTGTGGATGTGGCACGCGATTGAGGAAAACGAACACAAGGCGGTGTGCTATGACGCCTACCAGGCGATCGGCGGCGGTTACTTCACTCGCACTATTTCGATGATGATCACCACGGTGATCTTCCTCAGCGTGCTCGGCTGGTTCCAGCTCCATCTGCTGCGTAAGGACGGCCAGCTATTTAACGGGCGCGCCTGGAAGCGCGGCCTGACTACCCTGTTCAGCCCGCGCAACGGCTTCTTCACCAAGCTGATCGGCCCGTACCTCGACTACTACCGCCCGGGCTTTCACCCCTTCGACCACGAGACCAAGGCGCTGGAGCAAACCTGGCGGCAGCGCCTGGGATTCAGCAACTGATCATTTCATGGCGGGTTTCACCCGCCCTACGCAACTAGCTCATCGACCCATGTTGGCGGCGTCGCTTTCCCCAAGGCGGCGCCGTCTTTTTTGTTTCCACACGGCACCTGTAGGTTGGCGTTGAGCGCAGCGATACCCAACGATGGGCCGACCGACCCGTACCAGACTCGCCACGATGGGTATCGCTACGCTCCGGCTAGGCGCCCCCACCCATCCTACGAACGCACGCCGGCCGGCTCGATCAAGACAGGCGCAACTGGCCCAAGCCCTGCAGCACGCTGGCACCGGTGAACAGCATGACGATTTCTTCTTCGGCCAACGCGCAGATCGCCGCGCGCCGTTCAGGCTGGCCGATGTAGTCGAGCGACACCTGGAACAGGTTGCGACTGACCAGGCTGGAAATCTGCAGCACTACCGGCTTGCTGACCAAGGCCGGCAGCAGCTTGAACTCGAAGATGTCCTCGGCCATGTCGGCAGCGAACTCGTCCATCACCTCCTGCAACGCCGCGCGTAGCACTAGCGATGCGCCATGTAGTTCGCGTACGCCGATGATGAAGGCTTCCGGATGCGCCCCAACGAAGGCGAAGAACAGCTGCACGGTTTCGTGGCAAACCCTCCGCCCCCGATTGAGGTCAATGCCGAACAGCTGCGGCGATGTGTCCTTGGACTCGCTCACCGCCCTCTGCGCCGCCTCGCGGCGCAGGTCGCGCAACGGCTGACGCAGTTGCACGGAAATGTCGCGGATCACCGCCATGCCAAGATCGTCCACATCCTTGAAATGGCGGTAGAAGGTGTTCGGGTTAAGCCCCGCCTCGCGCGCCAACTCACGCAGGCCCAGGCCGCTCAAGCTGCGACTGGTCGAGGTCAAACGTAACGCCGCTTCCATGAGCAGACGCTTGCCCGGCGCATCGCTGTTCCTTTCCCGCGCAAGGGGCGTTTCGCTGACATCCGGATTCATGGCGGCCCTACCTTAGGTTGGCTTGTCGCGTTAGCTGTTGCCGGCGAGTATACAGATGTCTACATTGGTATACAGATGTATACGCAAGCAATAAGCATAACAGGAGCTTGGCCATATGAACGCCCATGTGACACCCATCCGTCATTGCAAGATCGCCATCATCGGCAGCGGCTTTTCCGGCCTCGGTATGGCCATCCGCCTGAAACAACAAGGCGAAGAGGACTTCCTGCTATTCGAGAAAGAAGGCGGCGTCGGCGGCACCTGGCGGGTCAACAACTACCCGGGTTGCGGCTGCGATGTGCAATCGCATCTGTACTCCTTCTCCTTCGAGCCGAACACGACGTGGACGCGGATGTTCGCCAAACAGCCGGAAATCCAGAGCTACCTGGAAGGCTGCTGGGAAAAGTACCGCTTGCAGGACAAGACCCTGCTGAACAGCGAAATTGCCCGCCTGGAATGGGATGAAAAGCTCGAGTTGTGGCACATCACCGACGCGACCGGCACCCAGTACAGCGCGCAGTTCGTGGTGTCCGGCATGGGCGCGCTGTCCACTCCGTCGATCCCTAAACTGAAGGGCGTAGAGAAATTCAAAGGCGCGCTGTTCCACTCGCAGCAGTGGAACCACGATTTCGATCTCAAGGGCAAACGCGTGGCGGTCGTCGGCACTGGCGCCTCGTCAATCCAGTTCGTCCCGCAGATTCAGAAGGATGTCGCCAAGCTCGATCTCTATCAGCGCACAGCGCCGTGGATCATGCCCAAGCCCGACCGCGCGATCAGCGACACAGAGCGCGCGCGCTTTCGCCGCTTCCCGCTAGCCCAGAAGCTCTGGCGCGGTTTGATCTACGGCATGCTGGAGAGCCGCGTGATCGCCTTCGCCTTCGCCCCGCGGTTGCTGAAAGTGGCGCAATGGGTCGGCAAGGCGTACATCAAAAAACACATTAAAGATCCGGTGCTGCGCGCCAAAGTCACCCCGGACTACACCATGGGTTGCAAACGCGTGCTGATCTCCAACGACTATTACCCGGCGCTGGTGCAGCCGAATGTCGATGTGATCAGCGAGGGCATCCGGGAAATCCGCGCAGGCAGCATCGTCACCAACGACGGCCAGGAACGTGCAGTCGACGCGATCATCTTCGGCACCGGCTTCATGCCCAGCGATCCGTTGCCGCGTGGCGTGGTGTATGGCCGCGGCGGCGTCGACCTGCTCGACACCTGGCCGCAAGGACCGGAAGCCTATAAAGGCACGCTGACTGCCGGCTTCCCTAACCTGTTCTTCCTCATGGGCCCGAACACCGGCCTCGGCCACAACTCGATGGTGTATATGATCGAGTCGCAGATTCACTACGTGCTCGGCGCCCTCGCGCTAGTCGACAAAAAACGCCTGCAAAGCCTGGAAGTCAAACGTGAGGCGCAGGATAAATTCAACGGCAAGCTGCAAGGCACGATGGGCAAAACCGTATGGAATGCCGGCGGTTGCATGAGCTGGTATCTGCACCCGGTAAGCGGGCGCAACTGCACCGTGTGGCCCGGCTTCACCTGGCGTTTTCGCATGTTGACCCGCAACTTCGATCCAGCCGCCTACCATTTCAGTCGTCAGAGCGCTGCGCATCCTGCTCAGAGTTATGCCGTTCGTGCCGAGGAGGCCACTGCATGAAATCGTTCGAGAACAAAGTCGCCGCCGTCACCGGAGCCGGTTCCGGCATCGGCCGCGCCCTCGCCTATCGCCTGGCTCGTCAGGGTTGCCATCTGGCGCTGGCCGATGTGAATAGCGAAGGTCTGGCGGAAACCGCAGCGCAGGCGCGCAAGCTCGGCGTGACCGTCAGCGAGACGCGCGTCGATGTCGCCGACCGCGAGGCGGTGCACGCCTGGGCCGAGCAAGTGGTCACGGATCACGGCCGGGTCAACCTGATCTTCAACAACGCCGGCGTGGCGCAGAGCGGCTCGGTGGAAGCCAACGATTACGCCGACTACGAATGGATCATGAACATCAACTTCTGGGGCGTGGTGCATGGCACCAAGGCCTTCCTGCCGCACCTGAGAGCATCGGGCGAAGGTCATGTGGTCAACGTTTCGAGCATCTTCGGGGTGTTCGCCCAGCCCGGCATGAGCGCCTACAACGCGACTAAATTTGCGGTGCGCGGCTTTACCGAAGCGCTGCGTCAGGAGCTGGATATTGCCGGCAAAGGGGTGTCCGCCAGTTGCGTGCACCCCGGCGGGATCAAGACCAATATCGCCAAAACCGCGCGCATGAACGAAAGCATGGCCGCTCTGACCGGCCAGGAGACGGAGCAGTCGCGCGAGCAGTTCGACCAGTTCCTGCGCACCACGCCCGACAAGGCAGCCCAAGTCATTCTGCGCGGCGTGCTGCGCAATAACCGGCGCATTCTGATCGGCGCCGACGCGTGGATTCTGGATGGCATGCAACGCTTGATGCCGACCTTCTACCAACGCATTGTGGTCGGCAGCATGCGCTTGGCGGCACGCTTCGCGCCGAAGAAAGCGCGCAGCGCGGGCGCCCCGGCCGAGCAGTGATCCACGGCGACAAAAAAGCCCCGGCTGCCTGAGCACCGGGGCTTTTTGCATGGCTATGTCTCAGTTACGTGTTGCATGGCCTCGAGTAGGGTGGGTTAGCCGAAGGCGTAACCCACCACCGGCCGTCAGGCCGGCAATCCCATGTGGCATCGATGGTGGGTTACGTCGCTACGCGGCTAACCCACCCTACGGAAATACCGAGTTTCGGCAGTCATCCGCGCCACCAACACTCAACTGGGACATAGCCTTTTGCATGGCCTTCAAGGTTGGTCTGACTGGCACTCCAGGCTGCCAAGCAGCCCGTCGCGCAACAAGCCACTGAATACCTCCTGCAGCAGTGGCGCGGCGAAAAATGCCTGGCGCGCCGCTGACGACGCCCAACGACCTTGCAAGCGCCACACCCCATCCGTCAGCGACTCAACGCTGAACACCAGGCAGCCCGGCAGCCGCGCGACGGGCTCCTGCAAATCGAGCAGGTAGACACCGAGTTGCGTCGAGCGCCCGCGGCTGGCGCGGACGTAAGCCAGATGCTGGATGGTCATGAAGATCTCCTGATCCAAACAGACTGCGCTTAGAAAGAGCTGGCGGTGGGACGCACGATCAGCTCGCTAACATCGACATCCGCCGGTTGCTCGACGGCATAGGCGATGGCGCGGGCAATCGCATCGGGGGTCAGGGCGATCTTGCGAAACTCCTGCATCGCCCCGCTGATCCAGCGCGAGATCTTCTACCGCCTGCTGCACAGCCCGCAGGGGCAGATCCTCCATGAGATCGCCCTGGCCGACAGTCAGGGCCACCGCATTGCCCGCGCCATCGACTGGCTGAACCAGAACTACGACCGGCAACTGCGCATCGACGAGCTGGCGCGCACGGTCAACCTCAGCCCCTCCACCCTGCACCACCGCTTCAAGGCGGTGACCGCGCTCAGCCCGCTGCAATACCAGAAGCAACTGCGCCTGCAGGAAACACGGCGGCTGATGGTCACCGAGGGCCTGGAGGCCGCTGCGGCCAGCTACCGGGTCGGTTACGAAAGCCCCTCGCAGTTCAGCCGCGAATACAGCCGGCTGTTCGGCGCCCCGCCGCTGCGCGATCTGGCGCGGCTGCGCCAGCAGGCGTGAAATGCTTCCATAGATCTGGGGAATCCCACAAACGCCCCCTCAAAAAATCCTGAGGAAGGCTTCATCACAAGCATCCAGCGGCTGAATCTGAATGAGAGCACCGACAGCAATCATCAAGCCGGTTGCTTATAAGCCCATCTGCTTGCTGATGATCTCGTTCATCACTTCGCGCGTGCCACCGCCGATGGAGAGGATACGGTTGTCGCGGTACAGGCGCTCGACCAGGCTTTCGCGCATGAAACCCATGCCACCCATGATCTGCACCGCGTCATAGACGATACGGTCGGAAATATCGGTGGCGAAGTTCTTGGCCATGGAAATCTCCTTGATCACGCTCTTACCGGCACTCATTTTGGCCGCCTGCCGATAAGTGAATTCGCGGGAAACCTCGAGCTGGGTCGCCATCTCGGCCAGGCGATGTTTGAGCACCTGGAATTTGCCGATCGGCTTGCCGAACGCCTCGCGTTCGCGTGCCCATTTGAGGCTTTCGTCCAGCGCCAGTTGCGCGGTCATGTTAGCCATGACCGCCAGTGCCAGGCGCTCGGATTGGAAGTTGGCCATGATGCAGGCGAACCCGGCGTTTTCTACGCCGATGAGGTTGTCTACCGGCACCTTGCAGTCATCGAAGAACAGCTCGGCGGTGTCCGACGCCCACCAGCCCATCTTCTTCAGCTTGCGGCCGACGGTGAAGCCCGGCGTGCCCTTCTCGATCAGCAGCAAGCTGACGCCACCAAAGCCTTCGCCACCAGTACGCACTGCCACGCTGTAGTAATCGGCGCGCACGCCGCTGGTAATGAAGGTCTTGCTGCCGGTAACCCGGTAATACTCACCGTCACGCACTGCGCGGGTTTTCAGGCGGGCAACGTCCGAGCCGCCGGACGGTTCGGTGACCGCCAGCGCCATGATTTTCTCTCCCTCCAGCACGGGCGGCACGATGCGCTCGCGCAATGCCGGCTTGGCCCATTTGAGTACCGGCGGCAAACCGATATCCAGCGAGCACAGCCCCGCCACCAACCCGCCGGAGCCGCAGCGCATCAGCTCTTCGCTGGCCGCGACCTTGGCGAACAGGTCACCTTCATGGCTACCGCCGAGCTGCTCCGGATAACCGATGCCGAGAATCCCGGCCGCGCCGGCCTTGCGGTACAGCTCTCGGGGAAACTCTTCGGCCTCTTCCCACTCAGCGACATGCGGAAGGATTTCCCGCTCGACGAAACGCCGCACGGAATCGCGCACCAGTTGATGGGATGGGTCGAAATATTCCTGAAGAACGGACATGGGCAGCGCTCCCGATTAGGTTTGCACAACCTAACCGAGCGCTTGCTTGGTTTTCAAGGAGGGGTTTCTGCCAGAACGTAGGGTGATCGGCTCAAACGCGCCAATCACTACTATCGGCTAGCTACAGATTGATCGGCCGCCTGCCAGCCAGGGCATGGGCCAGAGTGCCGCCATCGACCAATTCCAGTTCGCCACCCAGCGGCATGCCATGGGCGATCCGTGAGGCCACCAGACCTTTATTGACGAGCATCTGGGCAATGTAATGCGCGGTCGCCTCGCCTTCCACGGTGGGGTTGGTGGCGAGAATGACTTCGCTGAATGCGCCATCGTCGATGCGCTTGAGCAGTACGGGGATGCCAATCGCTTCCGGGCCTAAGCCATCGAGCGGCGACAAATGCCCCTTGAGGACGAAATAGCGGCCCCGATAACCGGTCTGCTCCACCGCATAAACATCCATCGGACCCTCGACCACACACAGCAAACTGTCATCACGTCGCGGGTCCAGGCATAGCTGGCAAACCTCCTCCTCGCTGAGCGTGCGGCAGCGTGTGCAATGGCCGACGCCCTCCATCGCCTGCGTCAGCGCCTGGGCCAGGCGCAAGGCGCCACTGCGATCCCGCTCGAGCATCTGCAAGGCCATGCGCTGGGCGGTCTTCTGCCCGACGCCGGGAAGAATGCGCAGGGAGTCGATCAGATGGCGGATCAGGGGGCTGAAACTCATGACAAGCACTCAACAATGCAGAGAGGCGACGGGCATTGGCACGCCAGGTTGAACGAAGCGTTAGCCAACCAGCAGCAGTTCAAGGCGCGCGAAGATGGGTATCGCTGTGCTCAACCCATCCTCCAGCTTCACGGACTCAGAATGGCAGCTTGAAGCCTGGGGGCAACTGCATCCCGGCGGTCATGCCGGACATCTTGTCCTGGCTGTTCGCCTCGATCTTGCGCACTGCATCGTTCACCGCGGCGGCGATCAGGTCTTCGAGGATTTCCTTGTCTTCCTGCATCAGGCTGTCGTCCAGGCTGATGCGTTTGACGTCGTGGCGACCGGTCATCACCACGCTAACCAGCCCGGCGCCGGCCTGCCCGGTCACTTCGGCGTTGGCCAGCTCTTCCTGCATCTTCTGCATTTTTTCCTGCATCTGCTGGGCCTGCTTCATCAGCCCGGACATGCCACCTTTCATCATGATTACTTACCTCGGTTATTTATCGACGGGTTCGATGGTGTCTTCGCGGATCACGGCAGCGAACTGCTGAATCATCTGCTGCACCAGCGGATCGTTATGAATCGATGCTTCGGCATTGGCCTGGCGCTCAGCGCGCCGGCGGGCTGCAGCCTGGGCCGGAGTTTCCTGCTCGGGCTTGCGCAGCTCGATTTCCAGCTTGAGCTCGCGGCCATGGTATTGGTTCAGCGCGTCGTTGACGCGGCGCTGCTGCGTGGCATTGAACAGCGCACTTTGCGCCGGGTCCAGATGCAGCCGCCAGGTATCGCCTTCGACCGCAACCAGCGTGCAGTTAGCCGCGATACTACCGGTCAGCCCGCTGATGCCCAGGCGCGGAAACAGATCGAGCCACTCGGCGGCCAGACCGGTGGCCGGCTGCGAGGCGGCGGAAGGTTCTGGTTCGGGCGCTGCGTGCACCTCGCCAAGATCGGGCATGACCTCCAAGTATGTGGATTCGCTGTCGATTCCGTAATAGTCATCGTCGCCGAGCGGCGGCTCCTCGTCGTCGACTTCACGAGAGTCATCGACTGCCGGCGCAGACGGTGTTTCCTCAACCCTGACGGCTGGCGGTTCAGCAGCCATTACCACCGGAGCCGGGGTGGTTGGCGCAGGCGTCTGCACCTCCCACGGTAAGTCGATGACTTCAGCGACCGGCTCGGCCGTCAGCGGGCTTGGTTGCACGATCGGCTCGGCAGCAACCGGCGCCTCAACCGCTGCGGGAGCCACCACCAGAGCGGCTGCCTCACCGACCGGCAGCGGCGCGTGAAGGGGAGCAACAGCAACAACCGGTGCAGCCACGGCGGCGCCGGCCACTGGGTTGGAACGGGGATCAGTTGTGGCCTGGCTGATCCCGACTGGCTTTAGCGCCACCCTCGGCGCATCGTCGCTATCGGCTGGCCGGAACGCCAACATGCGCAACAAGACCATCTCGAAACCACCGCGCGGGTCCGGCGCCAACGGCAAATCGCGGCGACCGATCAAACCCATCTGGTAATAAAACTGCACATCCTCGGCAGGCAGTGCCTGTGCCAGCGCCAGCACCCGATCGCGATCGCCTTGGCCATTGTCGATGGCATCCGGAAGCGCTTGGGCGATGGCCACCCGATGCAGGACATTGAGGATTTCGGCCAACACACCGTTCCAGTCCGGGCCCTGCTCGGCGAGATGGCGAACCGCTTCGAGCATGGCCCGCGCATCGCCCTCCAACAGCGCATGCAGCACGCCGTAAACCTGGCCATGATCGAGGCTGCCCAGCATGGCGCGCACGTCGGCGGCCAGCACCTTGCCTTCACCAAAGGCGATGGCCTGATCGGTCAGGCTCATAGCATCGCGCATCGAACCGTCGGCCGCGCGGCCGAGCAGCCACAGTGCGTCGTCCTCGAAGGGCACGCTCTCGGCAGTCAGTACGTGGGTCAAATGCTCGACCACGCGCTCTGGCGGCATGTTCTTCAGAGAGAACTGCAGGCAGCGCGACAGGATAGTGACCGGCAGTTTTTGCGGGTCAGTGGTCGCCAGCAGGAATTTGACGTGGGGTGGCGGCTCTTCGAGCGTCTTGAGCAGCGCATTGAACGAGTGCGTGGACAACATGTGCACTTCGTCGATCAGATAGACCTTGTAGCGTCCGCGCGTCGGTGCGTATTGCACGTTATCCAGCAGCTCGCGCGTGTCTTCGACCTTGGTACGGCTGGCGGCGTCGACTTCGATCAGGTCGATGAAGCGGCCTTCGTCGATCTCCCGGCACACCGAACACACGCCGCAGGGCGTAGAGCTAACCCCGGTTTCACAGTTCAGGCACTTGGCGATGATCCGCGCGATGGTGGTCTTACCCACTCCGCGGGTGCCGGTGAACAAATAGGCATGGTGCAGGCGCTGGCTGTCGAGGGCGTTGATCAAGGCCTTGAGCACATGGGTCTGGCCGACCATTTCGCGGAACGAGCGCGGGCGCCATTTACGTGCAAGAACCTGATAACTCATTAAAAAACCGTCGCGACTGGAAAGCGGAAGTGGGCTAATCCTAGCGGAGCAAGGGGCAAATTGCACTCGCCATGCAGCGCTGCATCAGGCCTGCACAGCAACGCAGGCGCGGCTGGGCCGAACACGAGACAGGAGTAGCGAATTGGGGAGATTTGCAGGCAGGCGCAGCGAAAGTGCTGGCTGAAAATGGAGGCGGCCCCTCCAGCCACACCTCGGCACACAATGTCACCGCTGCGGCTGCTCCCTTCCAGGTCTGACCGGGTTCACGGCTGATCGTTGCGAGGGGACCGAAGGGACCACCATAACGCTGCCCGCCTGGCGGCGAGCCGCGCCATTGTACCGGCTTGAAGAGAACTTACAACCGCCTGCCAGCGATTAAAAAACACATCCGCGACAAGCACTTGCCGAGCTAGCTTGAAGTCAGCGTCATACCGTTCGGCGCGACCGCCCTGACATCCCTGCACGCTTGGCTAGCCTTGCAGCAACGGCCCGCACGCTACATCGGCCAAGGTCTGAAGCGTACCGAAATGACGCAGTGGTGCCGCTCGCAGAAGGACAAGCGAAACAGGAGCCGCACCATGCCCAACAAGCACAGCCCCTTTTATCCGATCATTTATGTGCGCGGTTACGCCATGACCGCTGGCGAGATCGATCAGACCACCGCCGATCCGTTTTGCGGCTTTAACCTGGGTTCGACGGTCTACCGCGCCGTCGCCGAGAAAGACCGGCAACCACGCAAGTTCGTCTTCGAATCACCGCTTATTCGCCTGGCCACCGACTTCGGCTATCGCGACGTGTATGAAAACGGCTACGACATCCTCGACCCGGAATGGCAGGCCGATACGGACAGCCCGCTGAGCAGCCGCTCGGTGATCATCTACCGCTATTACGACGAGGCCTCGCGGCTGTTGGGCATCGGCAAGACCCCGAGTCTGGAAGCGTTTTCCAGCCAGCTCGGTGAGCTGATCATCAAAATCCGCGACCTCGTTTGCGGGAATGCCGCCAATGGCATCGCCGCGGCGGATTTTCGCTGCTATCTGGTGGCCCACTCGATGGGCGGCCTGGTGTGTCGCGGGCTGCTGCAGAATCCCAAGCTCGATAAACGTGGCGCGGCCAAGCTGGTCGACAAGCTGTTCACCTACGCCACGCCGCACAACGGCATTGAGCTGCTCGGGGTCAATACGCCGAGCTGGCTGAGCCTTAATGACATCAATAATTTCAGCCGCGACAACCTGGCCAAATTCCTCGATCTGGCCGACGCGTACAAAGCCACCGGGCGAGTCGACTGGCTGCCGGAAAAGCGCTTTCCCAGCGAACAGGTGTTCTGCATGGTCGGCAGCAATCGCCTGGATTACGAAGCCGCGCTGGGACTGTCGCGTACCTTTGTCGGCCATGGTAGCGACGGCTTGGTGCGGATCGAGAACGCCACCCTTCGGGGCCTCGATGCGCAAGGCAAGGAGTGCAGCCAGTGCGCTAAGGCGTTCACCTACCGCGCCCATTCCGGCTTCTTCGGCATCGTTAACAGCGAGGAGGCCTACCAGAACCTCACGCGTTTTCTGTTCGGCGATGTGCGCGTCGATCTGTGGCTGGATATCGACGACATCGCCCTCCCCGACGAGCTGCGCAAGGCCGAGGCCAACGGCGAGACGGTCAATGCCCTCTACCAGATCGAGGTGCTGGCCTCGCCGCGTGGCAAGTTGTGGTACCTGACCCGGCGCACCGTCGAGGAAGACTCGGTGGCCTGCCTGGCGCACCAGGATTGGAAGCGCGAGCCGAAGAAAAACAGCTCGCTGTACCTCTCCACCTTGATTCTCGCCAACCGCGCGCGGGTCAATCCGCGACGCAGATCGCTGGCCTACAGCCTGGCCTTGAATATCCGGGTACCCGACTACGAGGTCGAGCGGCGCCTGTGGATCAATCAGCACTTTGAAGGCAGCTATCTGTTTCGCAACGCACTGATCCTGGAACTGGTCCCGCCACCCGCCAACGACCCAGATGCCTGGCGCTTCACCTTCGCCTGGCAGAACCAAGGAGTCAGTCAGGCGCGCGAACAGCTGGATGCCAAGGCATTGAAGAATGGCAAAGTCGAAGTGAAAGTACCGTTCGACAGCGGAACCCGACCCGGAATCAAGGGTCAGCTACGCTTCGTGGTTTCCACTTGGAACGCGGACTGATGCATCCATGTCGCTCGCAACACAGAGACGCACATCCATTTGTGCTAGCGTGCGGCGCTCGCCACCGGGCACTGGCCTGATAAAACCAACATTCGTAAAGGGAGCTACATCATGGCAATAAGCAAAGACCAGCTGATCACCGATATCGCCGAAGCCACCGCCTCGACTAAGGCCGCCGTCCGCTTGGTCCTCGATCAATTGAGCGAGATCGTCAGCGACGCCCTGGAAAACCACGATGAAATCACCCTGCCAGGCATCGGCAAGCTGAAAGTCGCCGAGCGCCCTGCGCGCACCGGCCGCAATCCGCAGACCGGCAAAAGCATCGAAATCGCCGCCAAGAAAGTCGTCAAGTACGTGCCGGCCAAAGCCCTGACCGACGCATTGAACTAAGCCCAACGCCTGTAGGAGCCGGCCATGGGCCGCTCCTACATTCGCGCTGGCTACTGAATGCCGTGACCGGCCAGCATGGACACAAACTCCACCTCATCGAGCACCCGCACTCCCAGCTCACTGGCCTTCGCCAACTTCGAGCCAGCGCCCGGCCCAGCGACCACGCAGGTGGTTTTCACGGAGACCGAACCGGCGACCTTGGCTCCCAGCCCTTCCAGCTTCTCCTTGGCCACATCGCGACTCATGATCTCCAGCGCGCCTGTCAGCACCCAGGTCTGACCCGCCAACGGCAAGCCTTCGACCACCTTTTTCTCGCTCGCCCAATGCATGCCGAACTCGGCCAGTTGCGCTTCCATGGCCCGGGCGCGCTCGGTGTTCTGTGGATTGGCAAAAAATTCGCGCAACGATTGCTTGGCCTTTTCGTTCAACCCCTTCATCACGCTCAGCTCCAGCCAGTCCTGACTGAGGGCGATCACGGCGTCCAGGCTGCCGGCCTTCTCCGCCAAGTTTTTCGCTCCGGTGGCGGCGATGAAGGCGATGTCGAGTTTGGCCAGCAATGCAGCCAGCGTGACGGAAGCGGCGAACTCAGCATGCAACTCGCCCTCCTCCTGCGGCTCCACGCCACGTTCGAGCAGCAGGGCGATGACCGTGCGGTTATGGTCGTCGTCGAAAAAGTTGTGAATCTCATAGGCCACTTCGGCACCGATGTCCGGCAGCCAGGTCAGCACCTCCGGCAGCGCCCGCTGAATGCGCGCCAGCGAGCCCAACGAGCGAGCCAGAGTCTTGGCGGTTTCTTCACCGACATCGGGAATGCCCAGCGCGTAGACGAAGCGCGCCAGGCTCGGCCGTTTACTGTCAGCGATGGCCGCCAGGAGATTGTTGCTCGATAGTTCAGCGAAACCTTCGAGCCCGACGATTTGCTCGAACTGCAGGGTGTACAGATCGGCCGGCGAACCCACCAAGCCCTCATCCACCAACTGCTCGACGCTCTTCTCGCCCAGCCCTTCGATATCCATCGCGCGCCGCGAGACGAAATGGATGATCGCCTGTTTGAGCTGCGCACCGCAGGCCAGCCGGCCGACGCAGCGATATACCGCGCCCTCGCTGAGGGTTTCCTTGCCCTTGCTGCGCTTGACCAACTGAGTGCGCTCGACCTGCGAGCCGCACACCGGGCACTGCTCAGGAATAAGCACTGGCCGCGCATCGGCTGGACGCCGCTCAGTTACTACCTGCATGACCTGTGGAATCACATCACCGGCGCGGCGAATGATCACCGTATCGCCGATCATCAGCCCCAGTCGCGCCACTTCGTCCATGTTGTGCAGCGTCGCGTTGGAGACGGTGACGCCGGCCACCTTGACCGGCTTGAGGCGTGCCACCGGCGTAACCGCGCCGGTGCGACCGACCTGAAACTCGACATCGAGCAGCTCGGTCAGCTCCTCGCTGGCGGGAAATTTATGCGCGATGGCCCAGCGCGGTTCGCGCGCGCGAAAACCCAGCTCGCGCTGCGAGGCCAGGCTGTTGACCTTGAACACCACGCCATCGATCTCATAAGCCAACGTCGAACGACGCTCGCCAATATCGCGGTAATAGGCCAGACACTCCTCGACACCGCGCGCCAGCTTCAGCTCCCGACTGATCGGCACGCCCCAGCCCTTCAGGGCCTGCAGCATGCCGACCTGACTATCCGGAAGCTCGCCTTGCACGCAGCCCACGCCATAGCAGCAGAACTCCAGTGGCCGGCTGGCGGTGATCTTCGGGTCCAGCTGGCGCAAGCTACCAGCGGCGGCGTTGCGCGGATTGGCGAACGTCTTACCGCCACTTTCAGCCTGACGAACATTCAACGCCTCGAAGCCGGCCTTGGACATGAACACTTCACCGCGCACTTCCAGTACCGCGGGCCAGCCCGTGCCTTGCAGCTTGAGCGGAATATTGCGCACGGTGCGCACGTTGGCGCTGATGTCTTCCCCGGTACTGCCATCGCCACGCGTGGCACCGCGCACCAGTACGCCGCTCTCATACAGCAGGCTAACCGCCAGGCCATCGAGCTTGGGTTCGCAGCTGTATTCAACCGCGGCGCCAGCACCGAACAAGTCATTGACCGGCAGATCCAATCCTTCACTCACCCGCCGGTCAAACTCGCGCAGATCGGCGTCTTCAAAGGCGTTGCCGAGGCTGAGCATCGGCACCTCATGCCGCACGCTGCCGAAGGCGCTGAGCGCCGTACCACCGACCCGCTGGGTGGGCGAATCGGGCGTAATCAACTGCGGATATTGGCCTTCCAGCGCCTTCAGCTCGTTGAATAGACGGTCGTACTCGGCGTCCGGCACGCTCGGCTCATCGAGCACATAATAGCGGTAGTTGTGCGCATCCAACTGATTGCGCAGCTCAGCGATTCGTTCGGCGGCCTGGGTGGTGGCTTCGGTCATGGTGTGGCTCTCGGAAAACGAAAAGAGCAGCCTTGGCTGCTCTTTCATAATACAGGCGGCCCGCATGCGGGCCGTTGCGCTTAACGGCGCTGGTTCAGCAGCTTGTTGCGTTCGAATTCGACGATACGTTGACGATAGTGCTCGATGGTCTGCGCGGTCAGGACGCTGCGGTGATCATCCTTCAACTCGCCATTCAGCTCGTGAGCCAGTTTGCGCGCCGCAGCGACCATCACGTCGAATGCCTGCTTCGGATGCCGTGGTCCCGGCATACCGAGGAAGAAGCTCACGGCACGGGTACGGAAATGGTCGATATCGTCGAGATCGAAGGTGCCCGGCTTGACGCCGTTGGCCATCGAGAACAACACCTCGCCATTGCCGGCCATGCTTTCGTGACGATGGAAGATGTCCATTTCGCCAAAACGCAGGCCACTTTCGAGAATGTTCTGCAGCAGCGCCGGGCCGTTGAAACCATCTTCATCGCGAGCGACGACGTTGATCACCAGCACTTCTTCGACCGGTGGCAGATTAGCGCTTTCGTCTTTCTTGGCCGCGCCCTTGTGCTTCTTCGGCTCGTCGCCTTCCACCGGGTTGAGCAAGGTTGGCGGCTCATCGAGACCGAGTTCCAAGTCGCCCTGCTGCGGCTCGACCGGCGTACCGCGGCGACGATTCAGCTCGCGGGCATTCATCACCGGCAGTTCTTCTTCGTTCAACGCCGGCTCTTTGGAGCGCGAAGTTACCCGTGCCGGGCCTAACAACTCCGGATCGCCATCCTCCTCGGGAAGATTCGAGAAGCTGCGATCCAGCTTGAATTTCAATTTGCCTTTGCCGCCTCGCATGCGCCGCCAGCCGTCAAACAAAATGCCGGCGATAACAATGATGCCGATGACGATCAGCCACTCGCGCAGACCGATTTCCATGTAACCCCTTAACCCCTGAAAATTATGATGAAGAAGGACGTCCTCGTCCCTTTGAATCACGGACAACTGTATGTTCTTACAGGCTTTTTCCGTGCATATAACATCTGTAGCAAAAGTGTGGCTAAAGCTAGCACGACGAACGGCAGTTTTGCACCGTTAGCGTGCCATTCTCTTTATCGCCGACTCAGGCCTCAACCATGGCCAGCGCTTCCTCGACATCCACCGCTACCAGCCGCGAACAACCGGGCTCGTGCATGGTGACCCCCATCAGTTGATCGGCCATCTCCATGGCGATCTTGTTGTGGGTAATGTAGATGAACTGGACTTTCTCCGACATTTCCTTGACCAAGCGCGCGTAGCGACCGACGTTGGCATCGTCCAGCGGCGCATCCACTTCGTCGAGCATACAGAACGGCGCCGGATTGAGCTGGAAGATGGCGAACACCAGCGCCAGCGCGGTAAGCGCCTTCTCCCCACCCGACAGCAAATGAATAGTACTGTTCTTCTTGCCCGGTGGCCGCGCCATGATGCTTACCCCGGTATCGAGTAGATCCTCGCCGGTAAGTTCCAGATAAGCGTTGCCGCCGCCGAAGACTTTCGGGAACAGCGCCTGCAGGCCGCCATTGATCTGATCGAAGGTTTCCTTGAAGCGGTTGCGGGTTTCTTTGTCGATTTTGCGGATGACGTTTTCCAGCGTTTCCAGCGCCTCGACCAGGTCGGCGTTCTGCGCGTCGAGATAGCGTTTGCGCTCGCCCTGTTGCTGATACTCGTCGATCGCCGCCAGGTTGATCGGACCGAGCCGCTGAATCCGCGCGGCCAAACGCTCCAGTTCGTCTTCCCAACCCTGCTCGCTGGCCTCGCCCGACAAGGTAGCGAGCACGCCGTGCAGGTCGTAGCCGTCTTCCACCAGTTGATCGTGCAGCGCTTTGCGGCGCACGTTGAGCGCCTGCCATTCCATGCGCTGCTGCTCCAGCTGACCGCGCAGCAACTGCGACTGCTGCTCGGCCTGGCTGCGGCGTTTCTCGGCATCACGCAGTTCGCGGTCGGCGTCTTCCAGCGCAAGGCGGGCCTGTTTCAGCTCGTCCTCGACGCCCATGCGTTTTTCCAGCAACTCCTCGAGCTTGAAGCGCAACTCTTCCAGCGGTGCGGCGCCCTCTTCCAGATTGAGGGTGAGCTGTTCCCGGCGCTCCAGAGCGCGGGCGAACTGCGTTTCCAGGCGTTCCAAGGCCTGGCGGGTAGATTCGTACTGGGCAGTGATCGAGCCCAGACGCACGGCCAACTGGTGCGCCTGGTCCTTATGCTGACGGGCATCCTGCCGCACCCGATCGAGACGCTCGCGCAACTGATCGCGCTGCGCCAGCAGCGATTCGCGCTGCTCGTTATCGATGGCCATGGCGTCCAGGGCATCCTGCAATTGCAGACGCCCTTCGCCGAGTTGTTCGTGCTCCAGGCCGCGCTGCTCGCCGAGTTCGGCTAATTCTTCGTCAAGACGGCGGCGACGCAAGATCAGCTGTTCGACCTTGGCCTGGCCAGCCGACAGCTGCGCCTTCAGCTCGCCCTGCTGGCGGGCTTCGTGCTGCAACAGACGACGCTGCTGTTCACGGGCTTCTTCCTGCTGACGCTGGCGCTCGCGCAAATGTTGTAGGCGTTCATCGAGGACCACCAAGGCCGCCTCGCGCTCATCGCGCTCGCCGGCCAGCCGCTCAAGCTCCTGACCACGCGCCAGCACCCCGCTTTCCGCCTCGCTGGCGCGGCGCACGCGGAGGAAATGCCGGCCGACCCAATAGCCGTCGCGGCTGATCAGGCTCTCGCCATCGGCCAGCTGGGCGCGTTGCGCCAGCGCCTCATCGAGCGATGCCACCGGCTTCACCCGTGCCAACCAGGGTGCCAGATCGATAGCCGCCTCGACCTTGTCGAGCAGACTGCCGGCCACCCGCACGCCACCCTTGGCCGGGCTGACCAGGCGCAAATCACCCTGGGTGAAGGTGCTGAGATCCAGATCGGCCAAGCTTTGCCCGGAGGTCTCGTCGAGCAATACCGCCTGCAGGTCCGCGCCCAGTACGGTTTCCACCGCCAATTCCCAGCCCGCTTCGACACGCAAGCCTTCGGCCAGTCGTGGGCGCTCGGCCAGGTGCTGCTCGCGCAACCATTCGGCGGCGCCTTTACCGGGATTCAACGCCGCCTGTTGCAGCGCCTCCAGCGAAGCGAGTCGGCCGTTCAAGCGTTGCAACTCGCCTTGCGCCTGCTGCTGGGCCTGCGTCGCGTGCTGCAGTTCGCCGCGCACCTGCTCCAGTCCATCGACCAGCTCCAGCTCGGCGGCATGCAGCTCTTCGAGAGTCAGCTCGCTGGCCGCGACCTGCTCGGCCAGGTCGAGAATCGCCGCGTCCTCTGGATCGGCGGCGAGCAGTTGGTGTTCATCGCTGAGGCGCCGTTGCCGGTCGGCCAGGCGCTCGAGGCTCTGTTCCAGCTGCTGGATGCGCGCCTGCTGCAGTTCGGCCTGGCGGCGCGGCGCGGCGGAATGCTGATTGAAGCCGTCCCACTGCTCCTGCCAGGCATGCATAGCGCCTTCGGCATCTTCCAGCTGCGCTGCGGATTCCTCGGCGGCCGCCGCACTGATTTCCTGCTCGGGACTCAGCTTGGCCTGTTCTTCGCCAAGGGTGGCGAGCAAGATGCGGTCGTGGCCCAGGTGCGACTCGGTTTCCAGGCGCGCGCGTTCGGCCTCGTTGAGATCGTCCTGCAACTGCCGCAAACGCTGCTGACCGTGCTGGATGCTCTGCTCGACGCGAGCGATATCACCGCCCACCGAATAGAAGCGCCCCTGCACCTGATTGAAGCGCTCGGACAAATCGTGATGACCATCGCGCAGCCGCTCGATACTCGCATCGGCATTGCGCTGCTCGGCGACCAACGCTTCGAAGCCGACTTCCTGATTGCCGATCACCGCTTCCCGCTGGCCGACCTGCTCATTCAGCGCCTGCCAGCGCAAGGCCGACAGCTGTGCCTTGAGCTGGCGCTCCTCGGCCTTGTATTCCTGATACTTTTCCGCCGCCTGGGCCTGTCGATGCAGGCGCTCCAGCTGGCGTTCGAGCTCATCGCGCAGGTCGGTCAGGCGCGCGAGGTTCTCGTGGGTACGGCGAATGCGGTTTTCGGTTTCGCGACGGCGCTCCTTGTACTTGGAGATGCCGGCCGCTTCCTCGATGAAGTTGCGCAGGTCCTCGGGCTTGGCCTCGATCAGCTTGGAGATCATGCCTTGCTCGATGATCGAATAGCTGCGCGGGCCGAGGCCGGTGCCGAGGAAGATATCGGTGATATCCCGACGCCGGCATTTCACGCCGTTGAGGAAATAGGTGTTCTGGCTGTCGCGAGTGACCCGACGGCGGATGGAAATTTCCGCGAAGCTCGCGTACTCGCCGCCGAGGCTGCCGTCGCTGTTGTCGAAGATCAGCTCGATACTGGCCTGGGTCACCGGCTTGCGGGTGTTCGAGCCGTTGAAGATGACGTCGGTCATCGACTCGCCGCGCAGATTTTTCGCCGAGCTCTCGCCCATCACCCAGCGCACGGCGTCGATGATGTTCGACTTGCCGCAGCCATTTGGCCCGACCACAGCGGCCATGTTGCTGGGAAAGCTCACGGTAGTTGGATCGACGAAGGATTTGAAGCCCGCCAGCTTGATGCACTTGAGGCGCATGCTCCGCTCCCTTACCGGTCCGCCAGGGCGGCCAGCACCACCTGGCAATTGTGCTGGCTATAGGCGCTGATCATTTCGCGGATCTGCGCTTTGTCCCGCGCGATCACTGCCTGCAGCAAGCCGTCGAGCACTTCGAGGAACTGGCTCATCCGGGTTTGCCGGCGCTCCAGCGCGAAGTGATAGGTACGGCTGACGGAGGGCAGGAGGTTTTCCAGGGTTTCCTGCAAATACGGATTGTCGGCGAACGGCAGCGCGGCGCTGACGATATTGAAGCCTTCGGCGACGAAACCCTGGATGTCGCCGCGATCGGCGCTGACGATCAAGCGCTGCTGAATGGCGCGGAACGGCTGCAGATCCGCCTCGACTTGCCAGCGATCGGCCACGCTATTGGCAAGCAGGATGTACAGCTCGCAGACCAGGGCATACAGATTTCGCACATTGCGCGCATTCAGCTCGCTGACCTGCGCTCCACGACGTGGCGGAATGGTGACCAGGTGACGGCGCTCAAGGAGCAGCAGCGCCTCGCGTACCGAGCCACGGCTGACGTTCAACTCCTGGGTGACTTTCAATTCCTGGATGCGCTCGCGCTCCTTCAACTCGCCGCGAATGATGCGCTGGGCGAGATGGTTGGCGATCTGCTCGACGAGGCTATCCGGGGCCTTGAAGGTCATGACTTTCCTTGATTTGGAGGGCGCGCGAGGGGCGGAGTCTACCACAGGGAATACGCCGAAAAAGATGGCGAAAGCCCCTCGCACTGGGCTTTTGAAGCCTATCCGCGACGCATGGAAAGTTTAGTAATCGGCACACTGAACATCTGAAGAATACGATTTAACCGCCAACCGTCGGCATGTGAACCTGCTGTCTGCCTGAGCCCTGTGCGGCTCGTCACGATGCGCCCCCATGCTTGATCTTGCCCTGTCCGCCCCGCCCGCCGGGACACCGAACACCCGCATTGCGGATGTCGGACGACTGCGCAAGAACAACCACCACGCTGCCTGCGCCTTACCTGCCGAGCTGACCTTCTGGGCGCTCTGGCATTGCCGTCACGCCCGCCCGCCGGATGCCACGCCACTCGCCTGAGCGCGAGCCCGCTGCCCTTCCCTACGAATGCCGATCTCCCGCGCCCTGAGCGTGGAGCTTCGGCTGAACGCCACTACGTGCATCCCGGTGCTGACGAGAACCCGCATGACCTTCGCTGACGCGCAAGAAGCCCAGGCATTCCTGGCCAAACATCCCGATATCGAAGCTTTCGAACTGTTTATTCTCGACGCCAACGGCGTGCCGCGCGGCAAGCTGCTGCACCGCGACGAGCTGCTCGCCGTGTACCAAAGCGGTCGACCGCTGCCGAGCACGATCCTCGGCCTGACCATTCACGGCGATGACGTCGAGGACTCAGGCCTGGTCTGGGAAGTCGGCGATATCGACTGCCGCGCCTATCCACTGGCCGGCAGTCTGGTGCGCCTGCCATGGCGGAAGATGCCGACCGCCGCCGTGCAGGTCAGCATGCACCCGATCGAGGGCATGCCGGCAACCATCGCCGATCCACGCCATGTGCTGATCAAGGTCATCGATGCGCTGAAGGCTGACGGCTATCACCCGGTAATGGCCTGCGAACTGGAGTTCTACCTGCTCGATCAGCAGCGCGACGCGCAAGGGCGTCCGCAGCCGGCGCTGGACCGCGATGGCGGTCGACCGCGCAGCACCCAGGTCTACGGCCTGCGCGAGCTGGAGCAGATCGAGCCGTTCCTCGCCGACCTGTACGCCGCCTGCAAGGAGCAAGGCATTCCAGCGCGCACGGCAATCTCCGAATACGCGCCGGGCCAGGTGGAAATCACCCTGGAGCACGGCGATGCGCTAGCAGCCATGGATCAGGCCGTGCGCTACAAGCGCCTGGTCAAAGGCGTCGCCCACAAGCACGGTATGCAGGCCTGCTTCATGGCCAAACCGTACGACCATCTGGCCGGTACCGGCATGCACATGCATGTCAGCCTGGCCAATGAAAACGGCACCAACCTGTTCGCCAGCGACGACCCTGCCGGCACTCCGCTGCTGCGCCTGGCCATCGGCGGCATGCTCGCCTCGCTGCTCGATTCACTGCTGCTGTTCTGTCCCAACGCCAACTCCTATCGACGCTTCCAGGCCAACAGCTATGCGCCGCTGGCGCCGACCTGGGGCGTCGACAACCGTACCGTGAGCCTGCGCATTCCGGGTGGCCCGGCCAATACCCGGCATATCGAACACCGCATCTGCGGTGCCGACGCCAACCCGTATCTGGCCGCAGCGGCGATTCTCGCCGGCATCCACCGCGGCATCCGCGACGAAATCGACCCCGGCGCGCCGGTCACTGGCAACGGCTATGCGCAGGCCACCGCCCAGAACATGGAGCTGCTGCCGACCGACTGGCTGACCTCGCTGCGCGCGCTGGAGCAGTCCAACTGGGCGAGCGAGGCGCTGGGGGCGGAATTCCTCGGCGTCTACCTGGCGGTCAAGCGTGCCGAATACCGCCAGTTCATGGCCGAAGTCGGCGAGCAGGATTGGCGCTGGTATTTAACCAATACGTGATGCGCTGTAGCCCGGATGCAATCCGGGGCAACCCCGTCCCGGATTGCATCCGGGCTACGACCTACAGACAAAGGAATACCCTCGATGACCGCTGCACTAGCCGCCGCACTCAAACCCGCCGTCCCCGCCGCCGAGCGCTGCCCGTCCTACTACAGCGCCACGCTCAACGAGGAAACCAACTACCCGCGCCTGCAGGGGCGGATCAGTGTCGACATCGCCATCATCGGCGGCGGTTTCACCGGCGTCGCCAGCGCCGTGGAACTGGCCGAGCGCGGCTACAAGGTGGCCATCGTCGAAGCCCACAAGATCGGCTGGGGCGCCACTGGGCGCAACGGCGGCCAGGTCACCGGCAGCCTGTCGGGCGACGCGGCGATGCGCAAACAGATGCGTGACAACCTCGGCGAGGAAGTCGACGACTTCATCTGGCACCTGCGCTGGCGCGGTCACCAGATCATCAAGAGTCGGGTAGAGAAGTACGGCATTCGCTGCGACCTCAAGCACGGTCACCTGCACGCGGCGATGAAGCCCAGTCACATGGACGAGCTGCGCGCCTCGCATGACGAAGCGCAGCGTCGCGGCATGAGCGATGACGTCACCCTGCTGGACCGCGACGGCATGCGTGCGCACCTCGGCAGCGACCTGTACCTCGGTGCGCTGAAGAACACCCGCAACATGCACCTGCACCCGCTCAACCTGTGCATCGGCGAAGCGAAGGCCGCGGCAAACCTCGGCGCGCTGATCTTCGAGCACTCCGAAGTACTGGAGATCGTCCATGGCGAGACGCCGGCCGTAATCACTGCCGAGGGACGCATCGATGCCAAGCAAGTGCTGCTGGCCGGCGACGTCTACCACAAGCTCGAACCCAAGCAGCTCAAGGGCAAGATTTTCCCGGCCATGGGCGGCATCGTCACCACCGCACCGCTCGGCGCGCTGGCCCGCGAGATCAACCCGCAGGACCTGGCGCTGTACGACTGCCGTTTCGTGCTCGACTATTACCGCCTGACCGCCGACGGTCGCCTGCTGTTCGGCGGTGGCGCCAATTATTCCGGGCGCGACTCGCGGGATATCGCCGGCGAGCTGCGCCCGTGCATCGAACGCACCTTCCCACAACTCAAGGGCGTGGCGATCGACTTCCAGTGGAGCTGCGCAATGGGCATCGTGATGAACCGCATCCCGCAGCTCGGCAAGCTGTCAAACAACGTCTGGTATTGCCAGGGCTACTCCGGCCACGGCATCGCCACCACCCACATCATGGGCGAGATCATGGCCAACGCGATGCACGGCGACCTGAGCCAGTTCGACACCTTCGCCGCCTGCAAGCACATCAAGGTGCCGCTCGGCGACATCTTCGGCAACCCGATGCTGGCCGCCGGCATGTGGTACTACCAGTTGCTCGAAAAACTGCGCTGAGCGGCCAGGCAATCGCCACCTCGCCCCTTCGATCGCCCATAAAAAGGCTATGCCCCAGTTACGTGTTGGGACGTCCAAGCTTGGCAGGTGATGCCCGGGGCGATGATTCGCAGGGTGGGTTAGCCGTAGGCGTAACCCACCAACTATGCAGGCTGGACGCCGCTGTCCAAGGCGGCGCTGCCGGTGGGTTACGCCGCTGCGCAGCTAACCCACCCTACAAAAGCGGTGCGCAATACTTAACGGGTACGTAGCCATAAAAAAGCCCGCAGAATCGTAAGATGGGTGGGGGCGCCTAGCCGGAGTGCAGCGATACCCATCAGGTCAAACGATGAGCCGCTCGCCCGACTTCAACCACCCAAAAACTCCTCTCTGCTTTGCTGATTGCGGAGCAGGCCTGTCAGATATACCACTCGAGCGGCGGCCCTTCGACCGCTGTACCGAGCTGCTGCATCACCTGCCTCAACGCGTGATGCCCCCTCTGTGCATCGACCAGATTGAGCGCGGCCGATTGCCGATCCAACTCACCGCAGACTTCCATCGCTTGGGGCAGGCACAGGTCGAGAGTGAAACAACTACCCAGTCCCGGCTGGCCCTGCACGCTCAGCGTGCCACCCATGGCCTGGGCCAGACGCCAACTGAGCGCCAGGCCCAGACCACTGCAGCTGCGCGCAAGCGGGTCCGGCGCCAACGCAAAGGGTTCGAATAACAGCGGCAGATCCTCCTCGGCGATGCCTACACCACTATCGCTGACCGCCAGCTGTAATTCGACGCGGGCCTTGCCGCACGGCACGGTGCGCAAGGTGACCTCAATGCGCCCGTAATCGGTGGAATTCAGCGCGTTGCTGAGCAACTGATCGACAATCTGTGTGAAGCGCCGGGGGTCGACCCAAACGTTTGACGGCACCGTGCGATCCAGGCTGCACACCAGCTCCAATCCACGCTGGAGCGCTTCAGCGCGGTAGGTCTGCACGCAGGCTTCGGTCAGTGCGCCGGCATCGACGGGCTGGCTATCCAGGCTCAACAGGCCCATCTGCAAACGCGCCAGATCGTTCAGCTCGTCACTCAAACGCAGCAACTGGGCCACCGCCTGCTGGGCCACCGGCAGGGCTTCGCGGGTCTGCACCGCCAGCACCGGCTCTTGCGAAGCCAACCGCAGTAGATCGTTCACAGCCTGCAACGGCGCCTGCAGCTCGTGGTGCATGCGCTGCAGCAACTGGTCACTCGCACGGCTGACGGCCTCGGCCTGCAGGCGAGCATTGCTGTGCTGCAGCAACTGCTCTTCGCGCTCGGTGATATCCAACGCCCCGCAGATCATGCCGAGGACGCCGCCTTGAGCATCGCGATACGGCATGCCCCAATGCTGTATCACCCGGCGCTGGCCATCGATCTGCTGGACCAGGTTGAACGAGCATGGCTCGACACGACAGATCGCCTGCTCATAGCGGCCGCGGTAGACCTCGACATCCGCCGCGGCAATCCAGCCCTGCTCCACCAGTCGCTGGCCCTGCAGCAGCTCCAGCGGCTGACCGACGGCGGCGCAGAACGCCCGATTGGCGAACAACAGGTGGCCGTCGATGTCACCGACATAGAGCTGCGCTGGCATGCCATCGATGATACCGCTCAGCCACCCGAGGGCTTCGCCGGCAGGTGCAGCACGCGCGGTGGCGGGTCTGCCGTCGTCGCCGAGCAACAATCCATCCCGGCGGGCGATCTCGGCCAACTCGACCAGCGAGCCGGCATGCAGCTTGGCCATAAGTCGAGTCTTGTAAGTGCTCACAGTCTTGAAGCTAATCGCCAGTTCATTGGCAATCGCCCGACTGCTTATGCCCTTGACGAGATGCTGCAGCACAGTGAATTCGCGGGCCGACAGCTGCGCGTGCTCCTCAGCGTGCGCTGGCTCTCTGCCCAGGGCTTCCAGTGCGATGCTCGGAAAATAGCTGCGGCCTTGCAGTACCGCGCGCACGGCGCTGCGCAGTTCGAGCAGATCGTCCTGTTTGGCGACGAAACCATCGGCACCGGCGTGCAGGCAGCGCGACGCCAGGTGGGGTGCATCACCAGTGAACACCAACACCTTGAGGCGTTCGTCATGGCTTTTCAGTCGGCGAATCAGGTCGAGGCCGCCTAGCTGCGAAATAGCAAGATCGAGGATGACCAGGTCGGGTTGCCGTTCGCGACTCATGGCCAGAGCGGTGCGGCCGTTCTCGGCCTTGCCAATCACCTCATGACCGGCAGACTCCAGCTTGAGTCGCACCGCGCGGCGAATGATCGGGTAACTGTCGACGATCAGAATGCGGCTCACGTTGGCCACCTCGCAGGTTGCATGGACTGCCGTGCCGATGGGGTTCCAGCAGCCCGAGGCATCAGTATTGCAACGGAGAATATCCACATAACGGGAGGAACAACTGGCCAATAAGCCAACTTCGGACTTCTCCTACATGTACTCAGGAATAGTCCTACAGAGTGCTGTCGCAAAAGCCAGGAAACTTAAACTGCGGTCAAGCAACGTCCGCTCTTCCGAGCACTAGTCATGAGGACTGCGCAACCTCGAGTTGTTGAACAGTCGGCTGGAGGCCAGACATCTGCGGCTGATGGGCACGTACGGCCGCGACCAGCGCAAATCGCTGCTCTGCGCTGCCCGGAACCGCGAACTGCCGTTGCTGGACATCCTCGAACCGACCTTGCAACGCGCATCGCTACGCCGTGTCCTGCTACATGTGCCGGCCGCGGCACCACCTGCCACTGAATGCTCGCCGACCTGGAACTTCGGAGTACTCCTACAACCGTTTCAGAGTGTTCCTACAGAACCGCCAAGCCCGATTGCCGAGACTTCCAGCAACGAAACCTTGCAGGAGTCTCAATAATGAAAAGCAAAACTCCGACCACCCTGTTCGAAAAATTCCGCCGCAACAAACTGGCCCAAGCCATCAGTCTGTTGCTGGCCGGCCTGTTCAGCCTGCGCGTCGCCGAGGCCGAAGCCGAAGACACCGTGGTCGCCCCGGACCAGGACGATCTCAACCTACCCTCCGCAGCTGGCCTGGATATCGGACCACAACCGACATCAGCGCTGATGAGTGCCTTGCTCGGCGCCAATCCGCCGATCGACGTCACCGGGGATAGCGGAACCGCCGTCAATGCCACGAATGGGGCGCAAGAGGCGATATCCGACAGCACCATCACCCACTCGACCCGATTGCGAGCTCTCCTGCTTTCCGGGACATCTATTGCGTTGCCAGCCGGGATTTCGGCTTATGGCAATGCGAACGATGCGCAGACCTATGAACAGACAATTGCTGATGGTGCCCCAGTTAATCAGCCGGCAATCACGATTAACGCTGGATCGGGGAATGGCGGTCTTAATATCCTCGGCTCGGGGAGTGGGACTTTTGGCTCCATGGATATTTCCACGACGTCAAACGCTGCCCATGCGATCAATATGTCAGGCGCTCCAGGCGGGACGCTCACCGATACTGGCAATCCACGAAGCCGCATAGCCACAGAGGGCGGTGGTGCGATTGGCCTGAACGTCCAGAATGCTTCTACGGTCAACCTGAGTCATGCGGATATCTCCACCCAGGGAAGATCCGGTGCCCACGGCGTGTTCGCGACGAATGGCGGCAAAATCACATTGTCCGATGTCGCGGTTTCCACCAATTTCAATGGGGGATCCACGCTCGATGCCTATGGCCATAACGTCGGTGTTTATGCCACGGGCGGCAGTACCGTCGACATGACGAACGGAACCATTAAGACCTTCGGTAATTACGTGGGCCATGGCGTCGAAGTGATGGATCAGGGTTCGCAGGTGACATTGACGAATGTGGATGTCACCACCCATGGCAATGATGGCGCGACCGGTTTTCGCCTGAACAATCGGCAGACAAGCGAAAAAACGGCAGCCACCGCAACTGGCAGCGGTTCGGCGATAATCACCGGCGGCAGTATCACGACGCTGGGTACCGGGGCTTCACATGGTATTTTCGCGGAAGATTACAGCGCGTTGACGGTTACCGATACCAAGGTGACAACCAAGGGAGCCTCTGCGCAAGGGATTTCCAGCGGTAACAATACCAGCCTTACGCTCAAGGATATCGACGTCAAAACGACAGGTGCCAGTGCCTACGGTGTTGCCATTTCGTCCGGCACGCTGAGCCTTGCCGGCGGCAAGGTCGAAACGGGCAAATTGGGCAGCAACAATGCTCCCTCTGTATTTATCCGCACGCAAAAAGTGGATGCGAACATCGATGGCGCAACCCTCATTACCAATGGCAAGAACTCTCCAGGTATCTGGGCCAGTAGCTCGGGTAGCAGCGCTGCAACCGGAGCCCTGAAAGTAAACAACACCAATATCACCATCAAGGGGGCGGAGTCGCACGGCATCGCTCTTACCACCCACCAACCGGCAACCATTACCAATACCAGCATCACCATGAATGCGGGCGGAAATACCAGCCCGGCAGCGCTTTATGTGACGGGTGCGGGTGGGGATGTGACCTTTAAAGACAGCACCATCACCACGACGTCGGCGGCGACGCGGGCTCGGGGTGTGGCGGCGTTTGGAGGGGCCAAGGCGGTAGTCGATGGAGGTTCCATCACTGTGGGTAGCGGCTCTGCCATGGGGGTTCTGGCTGCGACTGAAGCCCTGGTTGAAGTCAAGAACAATACCGCCATCACCGCCAGCGGATCATCCGCCTATGCGGTTGCTGCCAATGCCGGCGGCAAGGTCATCGTGCAGGATGCGACCATAAAAAATACGGGGGCTGCTGCCTTCACCGGGGCCGGGGGTGGACTGTACGCAAATGGCGGCGGAACGATTGAGATGGCGAAGGGTTCGGTGACGGTCACCAATACGCCTGCCGTGATCCTGAGTTCCAGTGTTGCCACGGATACCAACACGATAACCCTCGGAGAGGTTGCAGTCTCGTCGGAAAAAGGCCCGGCGATTACCAGCTCTGGCGGTACGAACGAGTTGTTGCTGAATGGGACGACCGTGGGCGGCAACGGAACATTACTCAATGTAAAAAATTTCTCCGCCACCGCACCGTCCGACTTCACCCTCACCGCGACCGGCGCAACCATGACCGGCGCGGCGCTACTGGCTGATGCGGACTCAAAGTCCAACATAATTCTGAACGCTGGGACAACATGGAATGTAACGCCTGAGTCGGATACAAAGTTCGCTTCCGTGTTGACCAACCTGACACTGAACCCGAACAGCTTGGTCGCTTTTGCCGCGCCGCAGGCGAACAATTTCCAGACCCTGACCGTCGAGGGTGACCTGAGCGGTAACGGCACCTTCGCCATGAACACCGACCTGGCCAGCGAGCAGGGCGACCTGCTGAAAGTCCTCGGCAACACCAGCGGCAGCCACAGCCTGGCGGTCGCCGACTCCGGCCGCGAGCCGGGCGCCGCGAACGGCCAACTGCTGATGGTCGATGGCAACGGCGGTGACGGTAGCTTCGCCTTGGCCGGCCGCCCTCACGTGGATGCCGGTGCGTTCCGCTACAGCCTCGAACAGCAGGGCAATGACTGGTTCCTGCGCAATACCGCGCTGGTGCCGGTCGAGCCGGTGGCCCCTATCGATCTAGTAGATCCGGTGAACCCAGTCGATCCAATTGCGCCAATCGATCCGGTGACGCCGGTGAACCCGGTCGATCCGGTGATCGATCCGATCCAGCCGCCGCACATTGACCCGGTGAGCCCGGCCACCCCCGTTGTTCCGCCCCGCATCGACCCGCGCCCGGAAACCCTCTCCGACGGTGCCAACGCCGCGCTGGGCAACCAGGCCGCCACCGCCACGCTGTGGAATGCCGAGATGAACGCCCTGGTCAAACGCCTTGGCGAACTGCGCATGGGCGAGGACAACGGCGGCGTGTGGGCACGTGGCATCGGCAAGACCTTCGAGGTCGACAACGGCGACAGCCGCGGCTTCGACCAGGACGTGCGCGGCCTGGAGATCGGCGCCGACACCGCGATTCCTATGGATGGCGGCAAGCTCTACGTCGGCGGCATGGTCGGTGCGGCCAAGTCCACGCAGGACTATGGCGACGGCGGCAGCGGCGAAATCGACAGCCAGCTGATCGGTGCCTACGCCACCTGGCTCGATGACAACGGCTACTACGTCGACACCGTGGCCAAGTACAACCGCATGGACAACGAGGTTAAGACCCTGAGCAACACCGGCGAGCGGGTCAAAGGCTCGTACGACACCGACGGTTACGGCGTCGACGTCGAAGTCGGCAAGCACATCAAGCTGCAAGACGGCTGGTTCGTCGAGCCGCAGGCCGAGCTGACCTACACCCACACCGAAGGCGCCGACTACACGGCGAGCAACGGTCTGGAGGTTGAAGCCGATGACGCCGATTCGCTGCAAGGCCGGGTCGGTGCGCTGTTCGGCAGGACCATCAAGCTCGACGGCGGCATGACCGCGCAGCCCTACGTCAAGGGGTCCTACGTGCATGAGTTCGCCGGCGACAGCACGGTCACCGTCAACGGCTACGAGCTGGACAACCAGATATCCGGCTCACGCACCGAAATCGGGTTCGGCGGCATACTGCAGATCAGCGAGAAGACCAAACTGTCGCTGGACATCGAACATGCCAAGGGCAGCCAGGTTGAAGAGCCTTGGGGCGTCAACCTCGGTGTGCGCTTCCTCTGGTAGCCGATTGGCCCAGTGACGCAAGCCCCGGCTAACCGCCGGGGCTTTTTATGGCTATGTCCCCGTTAACTGTTGCGCACCGCTTTTGTAGGGCGGGTTAGCCGCGTAGCGGCGTAACCCGCCAGCGGTGCCGACCCGAGCATCGGTGTTCAGCAGGGTCGGTGGGTTACGCCTACGGCTAACCCACCCTACGAATCATCGCCGCAGGCATCACCTAGCGGGCCTGCATGTCTCAACACGCAGCTGGGACATAGACTTTTATGGCTGCTATCCCAGCGCGCCCAGCGATACACCGAGCCGTCGCCGCGCATTTTGTCGCCCGTCCCACTGAATCACGCCCCGCCACCCGACGTAACGCCTTCACCGGGCGGCCTGCGCGCGGCTGAAAGCTCCATGCGGATACGGACTACTCCTACGAGCGGTCAGGAGCAGTCCTACAGAATCGTCCCCTCCAACTCTCGAGACTGATGGCAACCCCACTTAACGGAGAGCCGTCATGAAAAAGACCGCCTCGATTCAGTTGACCTTGCTCCAGCAGATGCACCACAACCACCTCGCCCAGGCCATCAGCCTGGTCCTGGCTGGCATGTTTAGCAGCGGCGTATTCGCCGACACCAACGTGACCACGGCCGACACCGTCGGCATCAGCACCACCGGCACCCACAACGGCGAGACCATCAAGCTCGGCGCCACCCGTACCACCGGGGTCGAGGCTGATGTGGGCGAACACATCCAGTTCGACGCCGGTCGCGTCGAGAGCAGCGCCATCAATGCCGCCCAGGCCAAGAATCAGGTCGGCCTGCATGCCAAGGATGGCGGGCACATCGCCGCCAGTGACAGCCTGGTAATTCTCGTACCGAAGACCGCGTTGGGTGTGGTCATCACCGCCAGCGACATGACTGGCGCACTGGTCGAAGCGGGCGGCCGCTTGAGCCTGCGCGAGACCTCGGTGGAGATTGGCGGCGGCGCCAAGGGCAATAACAATCTCGGTGTGTTGGTCCGCGGTGTGAAGTCCACCCTCGACATGCACGGCGGCTCGGTCAGCACCTCGTCATGGGGTGCACCCGCCATCACAGTCCGCGAGGGCGCTTCGGCAACCCTGAGCGAGGGTGCCAGCATCACCACCAGCGGCGCCCGCAGCACCACCACCGGCGGCAGCCATGGCGTAGTGGTGAGTGGCACCGGCAGCCAGTTGAGCGGTAGCGACATCACCGTAACCACCACGGGCGGGTCGGCCTATGGTGTGCGTGTCGACGACAGTGCCGTGGTCAATCTCACCAACGCCAGCGTGTCCACCGCTGGTGGCAACGGCCATGCGGTATTGGCCGACGGCACGCACAGCCGGATCGACATGACCGGCGGTTCGCTCAGCACCACCGGCAAAGGCTCGGTCGGCGCCTGGGCGCGCAATGGCGCGGCGATCAACCTCAGTGGCACCGAGGTGCGCACCAGCGGTGCGGCCATCTCCAGCACCGCGCCGGTCGACGGTGAGAAGGCGCTGAGCCTGAGCCACGGCCTGCTGGCCAGCGGCACAGGCAGCGCCATCAATGCCAAGGACTCATCCCTGCAGATCGGCGCGGGCAGCGCCAGCGCGGCCCGCGCCGAAGACGGCGCACGGATCAACCTGAGCGACAGCACCGTCACCGTCAGCGGCGGCGCCACCTCGACCACCACCACCGCCGCTCTGCATGCCCTGAACGGCGCTGTCATCGATGGCACAGGGCTGAGCGTGACCAGCAACGGCGTCAATGTCGGCGGCGCCCGTGCAGACGGCACCGACAGCCAGGTGCTGCTGAAGGACAGCACCGTCACCGTCCGTGGCGCCGGTAGCGTGGCCAACCCGGCCGCCGCGGCACGGGCGATGAACGGAGCCCGCGTCACTATCGACAACAGCCAGCTCACGGCCGAAGGCCAGTACGGGCACGGCATCTCGGTGGAAGGCGCCGGCTCGCATGCCGAGGTCAGCCGCTCCAGTATCAGTGTCGGCGGCAATCGCTCGATCGGCGTCAACATCGTTGGCGGAGCCAGCACCAAGGTCGCCGGCAGCAGCATCAGCGCCACGGCAGCTCCGGGCGCGGTCGGCCCGTTCGCTCCGGGTGTACTGGTCGAGGGCGCCAGCTCCAAGCTGCAACTGGATGACAGCGACGTGGGCACCAGCCAAGGCAGCAGCCACGGCCTGCAGGTGGGCAACGGTGGCGATGTCACCATCAACAACGGTTCGATCACCACCGGCGGCAACTATTCGACCGGGATCAGCGCCGGCAATGCGACAGTCTCCGCCAACAACGTCACCGTCACCACCCATGGCAACGACAACGCCATGGGCGTGGTGGCCAATGGCAACGCGACCATCCGCCTCAACGGCGGATCGATTACCACCACCGGCAACGGTTCACCCGTTCAGTCCAACCTGACCTTTCCTCACGCCCTGGCGTCGCGTAATCCGGGCGCGCTGTTGATCTCCGACGGCACCAGCCTGCTGACCAAGGGCTCCCAGGCCTACGGCGCGGCGGTGGACGATGGCGGCAGCATGATTCTCAAGAATCTGTCGGTGAAAACCGAAGGGCAGTATTCACGCGGTCTCTACGCCGGCATCGGCATCCTCAAACCAGGCAATGTCAGCCTGACGGCCGACAACCTGACCGTCGAGACGCTGGGCGATTACGCCACCGGCGCGCTCACCAGCCGCCAGTACAACGATGAAACGGCAACGCTGGACCTGAGCAACACCAGCATCCGCACCCATGGCTTGCAATCCCATGGCTTGCAATCGGAGTCTGGCGCCGCGCTGACCGCCAAGGACACTGTGGTGAACACTTCCGGCCTCGGCGCTCTGGGCGCCATGGCCAACAACTCGGCTACCGTCGATCTCGATGTGGTCGACATCAGCACCAGCGGCGATGCTGGCCACGGTGTGGTGGCGAAGAACGGCGGCAGCGTCACCGGCAGCGACGTGGTGGTCCGCACCAACGGCGATCAGGCCGCAGCGCTCTACGCGCAAGGCACCGACGCGCTGAAAGGCACGGTGAGTCTCGATCGCGGCGTGCTCAATAACCGCAGCGGCGCGACCATCGCCGTCGCTGGGGTCGCCGATATCGACCTGCAGAACTCCATCGTTGGCGGCAGCGGGCAATGGCTGAACGTCGACCGTTCGGTGGCGAGCAGCGGCACCAGCATTCCAGACATGGGTACCGGGCAATGGCAGGGCGTCGGCCAGTCGCTCAGCAGCGACGGCAAGGCCACCATCGACCTCGGCAACTCGCTGGTCACTGGCTCGGCCCGCACTGCCACCGGCAGCCAAGCGGACGTGGCGATGCATGACACCAGCATCTGGCAGCTGACCGGCGAATCTAACCTCAGCCGCCTGAGCAACGACCGCAGCCTGATCGACTTCAGCACGCCGGTGGGCGGTCAGTTCAAGAACCTGACGGTGAACGACTACCACGGCGCCAACGGCACCATCGCCCTGAACACCTACCTATTCGACGACGCCTCGCCGTCAGACCAGCTGGTGATCGACGGCGGCAGCGCAACTGGCAGCAGCAACCTGCAGATCAAGAACGCTGGCGGCGCCGGTGCGCTAACCACTGGCAACGGCATCAAGGTGGTGGACGCGATCAACGGCGGCAGCACCGACACCAATGCGTTCCGCCTGCTCAGCCGCGTGGTGGCCGGCCCCTACGAATACACCCTGCACCGCTCGAGCCTGGACGACAGCAACGGCGAAGCCTGGTACCTGCGCTCGACTCAGGATGCGGTACAGCCGGTCGGCCTGGTCGGCCTGGTTGATCCGGCCAATCCGGTCGGGCTGGTCGATCCGGTCGATCCGACCAACCGTACAACGCCGAGCGAGCCAGTACCGCAAGTACCCAACTACCGCCCGGAAACCTCGCTATACAGCGGCATTCCCACCCAGGCGTTGCTCTACAGCCGCGCCATGGTCGATACCCTGCACGAACGGGTCGGCGAGGAACGTCGGCGTGCCACGGTCGACCCACTGCTCGGCGAGGACGACAGTGAGTTTGGTCCGTCGCTCGGCTGGGGCCGGCTGATCTACCGCACCGGTAAGGACACCCGCGGCAGCGCCGATTACAACTACGACCTGCGCGCCTTCCAGGTGGGTGTCGACCTGTACCGCAGCGAGGACACCGACGGCAGCACTAACCAAGCCGGCCTGTCCCTGGGGCTGGGCAAGATCGACGGCGCCATCAAGCACACCAACGGCGCCTACGCCGGCGACGACGCCATGCGCGGCTACAGCCTCGGCGGCTACTGGACCCACTTCGGCCCCAGCGGCTGGTACCTGGATGGCGTGCTGCAACTGCACAAGTTCACCGCCACGGCCAACCCCGACAGCGTGGACAAGGTGAAAACCCGCGGCCACGGCGTCACCGCTTCGCTGGAAGTCGGCAAACCCTTCGTCTTCAACGAGGAGAAAGAGATCTACATCGAGCCGCAAGCTCAGGTGATCGTCACCAAGATCAAGCTGCAGGACACCCATGACGCCGCAGCCGACGTGCGCTTCGACGACGTCGACTCGCTGACCGGACGCCTCGGCGTGCGCATCGACCGCGACTGGTTCCGCACCGATGACAAGGGTGAAATCCATCGCACCAATGGCTGGGTACGCCCGAGCGTCTGGCACGAATTCAAGGGCCAGCCGAAGACTGAGTTCTCCTCGACCGATGGCTACGTACCTTTCGCCGTCGACATGAGCGGCACCTGGGGCGAGGTCAATCTGGGGGTCGACTACGAGTACAACGCACGGACCACGCTTACCGGCTCGCTCGGTTACCAGAAGGCTTTCGATGGCGACAGCCGCAGCTACGAAGGCATGCTCGGCATCAAGGTCAAATTCTGAGTCGGCACCAGGCGGCCGCAGTTCAACAGAAGTCTGTTGGGCTGCGGCCGTCGGCGCGTTTCACAGCGACGCCTCCGCGGCGACGATCCGCACCACCGCACGGGTACCAACACCCAGTTCACTGTGCAGTTCCAGGCTGCCGTCCATGGCCTCGGCCAAGCGACGACAGAGGGCCAGACCTAGTCCAGTGTCGCCGCGCGCAATACCCGCCTGATCGGGGATCAAGCTGAATGGCTCAAACAGCATTGGCTGGTCCTCGACGGCAATCCCCACCCCGCTGTCGATTACTTCCAGGGTCAACTCGACCTGCGCCTTTCCTAGCGGATCGCTGCGTAGCGACACCGTGACCCGCCCCTGCGGTGTGTATTTCAGGGCGTTGCCGAGCAGCTTGCGCAGAATCTGAGTAAAACGCCGCGCGTCCAACCACAGCCCGGCGATCTGCACAGTGTCTAATTCGCAATGCAGGGCCAGGCCGCGCCGCTGAGCTTCAGCTTCGAATTCCTGCACGCACGCCGCGACCAACGCGCGCGCGTCGGTCGCCTTCGGCTCCAGGCTCAAGCGGCCGCGTTCGAGGCCAACCAGATCGCCGAGATCGGTGCTCAGGCGCAACAGCCCCAGGGTTATCTTCTCAGCGCGCTCCAGTGAACCCCTGGCGCGCTCGCTGAGCGACGCCTCGCCATGCAACTGTCGCAGGTTGTTGCCCAGCGCGCCCAACGGCACATAGAGGATCGAGCTCAGGCGCTCGAGAAAGTGTGTCTTCGCCCGATTACCTGCCTCGGCCTGCTGCCGCGCCTCACTCAGTGCGCGCAGTTGATCTACGCGCTCGGTGACATCCACGCCGCCGCAAATCATGCCGACCAGTTGGCCGTTAACGTCCCGGTAGGGCACCCCCCAGTGCTGGAACATGCGACTCTGGCCGCGGTAGTCGATCAGCACATCCAGCGTGTAGGGTTCCGCGCGCCGAATGGCCTCCAAGAAGCGCGCCTTGCTCTGCGACTTGCGCTCCTCGCTGACAATCCCCAAATCGAAGATGCGCCGACCGCGCATCTCCTCCAGACTCAGTCCAGCAAAGTCGCAGAAAGCCTGGTTACAGAACAGCAGGCTGCCCTGCAGGTCGCACACGTAGGTGCGCAACGGCATCACATCGAGGATTTGTTGCAGTAGGCTGTCACCGGCCGATGACACCACCGGCGCGGCAGGCTCGTTGCTGTCAGCCAGCAGGCCATGGCGACGGGCAATATCAGCCAGCTCGACCACCGAACTCGCATGCAGCTTCTGCAGCAGCCGTACCTTGTAGGTGCTGACGGTCTTGAAACTGATGGCCATCTGTTCGGCGATCGCCAGGTTGGACAGGCCGTTGACCAGGTACTGCAGCACGCTGAACTCCCGCGGCGAGAGCTGCTGCAGTTCGCCCTCATCGGAGTCGGCGCGGCTGTCGAGTTCCAGCAAGGCTTCACGGGGAAAGTAGGTACGCCCTTGTCGCAACGCCTGCAGGGCGGTCTTGAGCTCCTGCGGATCGACCCGCTTGCTGACGAAACCATCAGCGCCGGCCTGCATGCAGCGCGCAGCCATATAGCCGACGTCCCCATCGCTGTAGACCAGGATCTTTAGCGCCTGACTGAGATTCTTCAGCCGCCGGACCAGCTCCAGTCCGCCGGGCTGCGTGATGGCCAGGTCGATAACCATCAGGTCAGGCGCTGTCTCGCGGAACAGCCGCAGTGCGTCACGGCCGTTGTCGGCCTCGCCCACCACCTCGTGCCCCTCTTTCTCCAGCTTGATGCGCATGGATCGGCGAATGATCGGATAACTGTCGACCAGAATGAACCTGCTCACTTCTACGCTCCTGTACCGCTGGAAACCTCCATTGCGGTAATAGCCTAGACCACGATGCCGGCAGCACCCGTCGAGTGCCGCACCGCCTCAGGGCGCGCAGCACATGGCCCGCGCGTAGCCGTCCGGAGCAAAGCGCAGGGTCACCCCGAGCATCAGCACCACGCACACGTCGCGGACCAGGCGCTGACCTCGTGCATGAAGCCTGCGGCTTGCATGGGCTGTTCTCCTGCAGTGGACGGAATGGGGCAACACCCTACGGAAAACCGCAGGCTGCAATGGCGGGTTTCACCCGCCCTACAAATAAAAAAGCCCGCAGTGTGCGCGGGCAAAGACTCTGTTATGAGTCGGAGGGTAACGAGTCGGGAGACCGGCGCGGCGACTAGCTGCCGCGGTAGGTGGAATAGCTGTACGGCGAAATCAGCAGCGGCACATGGTAATGCTCCTGGCCGGCGTCGATGCCGAAGCGCAGCACCACCACGTCGAGGAACGCCGGGTTGGGCAGCGCGACGCCGCGGGCGCGGTAATAGTCGCCAGCGTGAAAGTGCAGCTGGTAGACCCCGGAGCGGTAGGCGTCGCCCTGCAGGATCGGCGCATCCAGACGGCCGTCATGGTTGGTCAGCGCGGTGGCGACCAGTTCCTGTCGCGCACCGTCGACGCGATACAGCTCGACCTTGATCTCGCTGCCAGGGCAGCCGTGCGCAGCATCCAGTACGTGGGTGGTTAAACGTCCCATAGCTTCTGGGCATCAGCGCTCGCCCTGCGAACCCTTGATGCCACGCCTCCTTTAATCAGTTGAATTCTGTACGCCGCCAAGGCCGAACAGCCCTGCGACGATGAGAGCATAACACGTCAAAAACGGAATGTTAGACACTTCATCTAGTTAATTGTACACAATATGCATGCCCTATCCTGGGGCGCATATCACTAGAGCGCTCCAATACGATTTCGCATAGCCCTCAGTGATCTAGGCAGCTCCAGCTGTTACACCTGACTACTTAGGCAAGATTTTTGCAAAACCACTATCCTGAATAGAAATGAAATTTTGATTTACAACTCACACATCACTTTGTATACAATCACTCCATCACGATTGCCCAACTGCCTTTCCGGCCCGGCCATCGCAACGTCTCTCAAGAAGGAAGACCGCAGTGAGTGCTGACTATCCACGCGACCTGATCGGCTACGGCAGCAACCCTCCCCATCCGCACTGGCCGGGCGAGGCGCGCATCGCTCTGTCCTTCGTCCTCAACTATGAGGAAGGTGGCGAGCGTTGCGTACTGCACGGCGACAAGGAATCCGAGGCGTTCCTTTCCGAGATGGTCGCCGCCCAGCCGCTGCAGGGCGCGCGCAACATGAGCATGGAGTCGCTGTACGAGTACGGCAGCCGTGCCGGCGTGTGGCGCCTGCTCAAGCTGTTCCAGAAACACAACATCCCGCTGACCGTGTTTGCCGTGGCCATGGCCGCGCAGCGCCACCCGGACGTGATCAAGGCGATGGTCGCCGCCGGCCACGAGATCTGCAGCCACGGCTACCGCTGGATCGATTACCAGTACATGGACGAGCAGCAGGAGCGCGAGCACATGCTCGAGGCGATCCGCATCCTCACCGAACTGACCGGCGAGCGCCCGGTCGGCTGGTACACCGGGCGCACCGGCCCGAACAGCCGGCGCATCGTCATGGAGGAAGGTGGCTTCCTGTATGACTCGGACACCTACGACGACGACCTGCCCTACTGGGACCCGGCGAGCACCGCCGAGAAGCCGCATCTGGTGATCCCCTACACCCTGGACACCAACGACATGCGCTTCACCCAGGTGCAGGGCTTCAACACCGGCGACGACTTCTTTACCTACCTGAAGGACGCCTTCGATGTGCTGTACGCCGAAGGCGTCGAAGGCGCACCGAAGATGCTCTCGATCGGCATGCACTGCCGCCTGCTCGGCCGCCCGGCACGCCTGGCCTCGCTGGCGCGCTTCATCGAATACGTGCAGGGCCACGAGAAAGTCTGGATCGCCCGTCGCGACGACATCGCCCGCCACTGGCACGCCACCCACCCTTTCAAAACGGAGAGCGCGAAATGAACCGCTTCCAGACCCTGACCCCGTCCAGCCTGAGCCGCGATGAGTTCGTCGCCGCCTTCGCCGACATCTACGAGCATTCGCCGTGGGTCGCCGAACAAGCCTATGACCGCGGCGTCGACAACAGCCTCAACGACATCGACGGCCTGCATCAGTGCATGGCCGACATCCTGCTCAGTGCCAGCCACGCTGCACAGCTGGCACTGATCAACGCTCACCCGGATCTGGCCGGCAAGGCAGCCATCCGCGGTGAACTCACCGCCTCCTCCACTTCGGAGCAGGCCGGCGCGGGTATCCACGCGTGTACAGCCGAGGAATTCGCCCGCTTCACCGAACTTAACGATGCCTACAAGGCCAAGTTCGGCTTTCCTTTCATTAAGGCGGTGAAAGGCAGCAACCGGCACCAGATCCTGGCGGCCTTCGAGGAGCGTATCCATAACTCCCCGGAGCAGGAATTCGCCACGGCCCTGGCCGAGATCAACAAGATCGCGCTGTTCCGTCTGCAGGCACTCTAACTGCACGCCGGCATCGCCCCTCCCACGCACGAGAAGAGTCCAATGAGAACCTACGCCGTACCTTTCGAGAAATACGTCAACCTCGCCGACGCCCGCCTCGGCACCAAAGCCATTTCCGTCACTGACGATTGGTTCGCCGACGTCAACCGGTTGTTCCAGCCGACCCCGGCTGTGTGGAAGGAGGGCGTGTTCGACGATAACGGCAAGTGGATGGACGGCTGGGAGTCGCGCCGCAAGCGCTTCGAAGGTTACGACAGCGCAGTGATCCGCCTCGGCGTGCCGGGCTCGATCAAGGGCGTGGACATCGACACCAGCTTCTTCACCGGCAACTTCCCGCCGTCGGCCTCGCTGGAAGCCTGCTTCGTCGCCGAAGGTGATCCGACCGACGCCACCGAGTGGACCGAAGTACTGTCGGCCGTGACCCTGCAGGGCAACAGCCACCACTACCACGAGATCAATAACACGCAGGCTTTCACCCACCTGCGCTTCAACATCTACCCGGACGGCGGTGTCGCCCGTCTGCGCGTATACGGCGTGCCGTTCCGCGACTGGAGCAGCATCGGCGACAACGAGCAGGTCGACCTGGCCGCCGCGCTGAATGGCGGTCGCGCCCTGGCCTGCTCCGACGAGCACTTCGGCCGCATGAGCAACATCCTCAACCCGGGCCGTGGCATCAACATGGGCGATGGCTGGGAAACCGCACGCCGCCGCACCCCGGGTAACGACTGGGTGATCGTCGCCCTCGGCCATCCGGGCGAGATCGAGCGCATCGTCGTCGATACCCTGCACTTCAAGGGCAACTACCCGGACAGCTGCTCGATCCAGGGCGCCTTCGTCAAAGGCGGCACCGACGCGCAGATCGAAACCCAGAGCCTGTTCTGGCGCGAACTGCTGCCGAGCCAGAAACTGTCGATGCACGCCGAACATGAGTTCGCCGAGCAGATCGCCAAGCTTGGCCCGATCACCCACATCCGCCTGAACGTGTTCCCGGACGGTGGTGTCAGCCGTCTGCGCCTGTTCGGCAAGGTGGCGAAGTAAGTTGTGGCGACCTGTAGGAGCGGCTTCAGCCGCGATGCTCTTCGCGAATGAATTCGCTCCTACAAACTGCGTGTAACCCTTCTCCCCGGCCAGTTCGTAGCCCGGATGAAATCCGGGATTGTCGCTCGCACGATGCCCCGGATTGCATCCGGGCTACGAAATGATGCAGATCGATCTCCTCTCCCCCCTTTCTTTAAAAGAGAGCAGGGAGAGGGGAAACAAACAACGAACAAGCAGAACCAGCATGCGCAAACTGATAATCGAGCCTTTGAGCAAAGAAGCCTTCGCCCCCTTCGGTGACGTGATCGAAACCGAGAACAGCGACTACTTCATGATCAACAACGGTTCCACCCGCCGCTATCACAAGCTGGCCACGGTGGAGACTGCGCAGGCCGAGGACAAGGCGATCATCAGCATCTTCAGCGCCGAAAAGCTCGAGATGCCGCTGACCATCCGCATGCTGGAGCGTCATCCGCTGGGCAGCCAGGCGTTCATTCCGCTGCTCGGCAATCCTTTTCTGGTTGTGGTCGCGCCAGTTGGCGATGCACCTGTACCAGGTTTGGTCCGTGCCTTCCTCACCAATGGCAGGCAGGGCGTTAATTACCATCGCGGCGTTTGGCACCACCCGGTGCTGACGATCGAAAAGCGGGATGACTTCCTGGTGGTTGATCGCAGTGGTTCTGGCAACAACTGCGATGAGCATTTCTTTACCGAGAGCGACGTACTGCTCCTCGACCCCCACCAATAAGAGAAGATCCTGAAGCCGGCGTGTCGGCGACGGGTAAATGAGGAAACGGCTGTGGAAGCACATCTGACTGAGTGGCTGAATCTGGGTATTCGCTGGATTCACATGATCACGGGCATCGCCTGGATCGGCGCATCGTTCTATTTCGTCTGGCTGGAGAACAACCTCAATCGCAGCAACCCGCGCGAAGGGCTGGCCGGCGACCTCTGGGCGATCCACGGTGGCGGTATCTACCACCTGGAAAAATACAAACTGGCCCCGCCGAAAATGCCGGACAACCTGCATTGGTTCAAATGGGAAGCCTATTTCACCTGGCTGTCGGGTGTTGCCCTGATGCTGGTGGTCTACTACCTCAACCCGAGCCTGTACCTGGTCAAGCCTGGCGTTGATCTGGCACCGGAAATGGCCATTGTCATCGGCTTCGGCTCAATGATTGCGGGCTATGTGGCCTACCACTTCCTCTGTGATTCGGCCCTGGGCAAGCGCCCAGCCCTGCTCGGTGCGGTGCTGTTCGTTCTGTTGATCGCTGCAGCCTATGGCTTCACCCAGATCTTCAGCGGCCGCGCAGCCTATATCCATGTCGGTGCAATCATCGGCACCATCATGGTCGGCAACGTGTTCTTCACCATCATGCCGGCCCAGCGTGCGCTGGTGAAGGCGATCGAAGACAACACCACCCCCGACCCGGCGCTGCCGGCCAAGGGCCTGCTGCGTTCGCGCCACAACAACTACTTCACCCTGCCGGTGCTGTTCATCATGATCAGCAACCACTTCCCGAGCACCTACGGCAGTGAGTACAACTGGCTGATCCTCGCCGGTATCGCGATTCTCGCCGTGCTGGTTCGCCACTACTTCAACACCCGCCACGACAGCAACAAGTTCGCCTGGACCCTGCCGGCTGCCGCCGTCGGCATGCTCTGCCTGGCCTTCGTCACCGGCCCGAAACCGATCGAAAGCAACAAAGCTGCCAAGGCCGAGCCGCAGTACCAGTCGTTGCCGGCCACCGCCGTCGGTGGCAAGACCGCCGCGCAGCTGAAAGCCGAGGAAGCCGCCAAACCAGCCGCCACCGAAGCGCCGGCACAAGCTCAGGCGCAGGCCGGCGGTGCCGACTTCGAGAAGGTCCACAGCGTGATTCAGGAACGTTGCACGGTCTGCCACTCGGCCAAGCCGACCAGCCCGTTGTTCAGCGCCGCGCCAGCCGGGGTGATGCTCGACACGCCGCAGCAGATCCAGCAACTGGCGCCGAAGATCCAGGCGCAAGCCGTGGCTTCGCAGATCATGCCGCTGGGTAACATCACCCAGATGACCCCGGAAGAGCGCCAACTGATCGGCCAGTGGATCGCCCAGGGCGCCCGCACCCAGTAACAGTCCCACGACTGGCCGGAGCCTTTCCCCCGGTCCGGCCAGACTTCTTAGCCCGCTCTCAGCGGGCTTTTTTTATCTATGTACCTGTTAACTGCTGCGCATCGCTTTTGTAGGGAGGGTTAGCCGCGTAGCGGCGTAACCCGCCAACCGCCGACGCCCAACTGGCCCGGTGGGTTACGCCTACGGCTAACCCACGAATAGAGGTTAGTGATGCTGGCGAGCCAGGGCAGCGGCAATACGCCGCGAACGCAACGTGAGCATCTGGTAGGTCAGACCAACGAGGAAAATCACCAAGGCGATCAACAGCGCCGCCTGCACAGCCGGCGAGTCCGGCCCGTGGCCGATGGGATCGCCGGGCGGGACGCGGGACAGGGTTTCGTTGAGGCCAGGAATCATCAACACGAAATAGCTGAAGGTCATGCTGGCGACCTCCAGATAAGGTCGGCCATTGCCCAGCCAAGTCAGCCGCTCGGCATAGCGAGCGACCAGAATCGCTGCCAGGGCAACCAGTCCCAGCGTGTGGCCGACATTGAAGCCACCGCTGCTAGACAGACCGAACGAAGTGACTACCGAGGCGAGCATGCCGCCCAGGTACCAGTTGCCCAGACGCAATGCAGGAATGACGCGGCCGTCGCGACAGAAGCCGTAGGCGCCGACGATCACCGGCAGCAGGCTAAGCACCGTGTGAAGGATGCCAAGTGCAGACATGCCGCGAGCCTCCTACAGTGAATCCATCTTGAAAATGCACAACGATGCTCACGCAACGACAACTACCGCCAACGCCTGAACGGAAGACCGAATTGCCAGGCGAACTTTGATCCTAGTCGACAATCTGCCTGGCTACCGCTCAACTCAGAACGAGCGCTCCATGTTGCTCAATCCCCGCAGGAACCACCCCGTGGATCACTATCAACCTCTCGATTGCGACCTGCACGACTACCTGGAAATTGCCTGCTTGTACGGCTACCGACTGCTGGTCGAACTCACCGATGGCAGCAGCTTCGAAGCCAAGGCTCTGACCACGCGCACCACCGCGGCCAAGGAAGAATTCCTTGCCCTGGACGCCAACGACGGCACGCGCGAGGTGCGTCTCGACCACCTGCTGGCCATCACCCCGCTGGATCCCGGCAGCCGCTTCGGCCGAGTCCAACTCAGTGGAATCACGAAGGCCTGCACCCCGTAGGAGCGAATTCATTCGCGATGGCATCAGCCGGTCGTCGACAGAAACACATGAAGGATTGCAGCCTCTTTCGCGAATGAATTCGCTCCTACAGATGGGGGAGCGGCGCAGGCGCCGCCTACCACCGAGCGTCGTAGGATGGGTTGAGGAGTGCAGCGACAATACCCATCGATCCGCTGCCATGGGGATCGCTGCCCCGCTTCCACGGCGTTGGGGGCGCTATAAGCGCTCGAGCAGCGGCTGCAACGCCTGATCGGCTTGTTCCTCGGCATCCTGCAGCGCCTCGCGCCAGACCGGCGCCAGGGACGCCAAGTCGGCCTCCCGTTCCGCGCGGGCCAGCCACTGCAGCAGATCGTGCCAAGTGCCCAGCGCCGACTGCGCGGCCTTGAGCGCGTCGCGGTCGCTTTTGGAGATCGGCGTCAGTTGCGCAAAGGCTTCGCTGCCATAACGCATGCGCTTGATCAGCACCCGCAGCCGGTGCCGGTCATGCGCCGGATCGCGCAGCGCCTTGCGCAGCTTGCGCCGTTGCCGCCTCAAAGCCGTGCCGATGCACGTGCGGGCCTTTTTCAACAGCTGGTAATGCTCGGCCCGGCGCATCAGCTGCGGCCAGCTGTCCAGCACGCGAAACAGATGATGCAGCTCGGCGCTGACCAGCAGACGCCGATAACCCGCCTCCAGGCTGGCCTGATGAATTGTCACGAGATCAAGCCGACCCACGCGCCGCAGCTCGCCGAGCAACACTTCTTCATCGCGCAACGGTCCGCTCAACTGCCCCAGCGCCGCGGCGGCCTGCTCCAGCATCGCCATTGCCGGCACCTCGCGCAGCGGACGCAACAGGCTGCGCAGCTTGCGCATGTTGATGCGCAAGTCATGCAGGCCTTCGCCATCGGTGTGCGCTGCCATGCGTTCGCGGCAAGCATGCAGGGCGATATCCAGGCGCAATACCTGGGCGATCAGATCATCGACGAACCTGGACATGAGACTCCTTCGAACTATTTGCCAAACAGGTCAATGCATCAGCCTAGCGCGTCAGTCGCCAAGGCAGCGCCCGGCGTAGTTGCCGCAGATGTCGACGCAATTCCCCAGCCGGCAACGCGCGACCCGCGTAGCGCTGCGCCTCATAGGCCTGGCCGAATGTGCGAATCGCCTCGGCCTGTGCCGGCAAGGCCAGACTGGCGCGCTCGGCGTATGCACGCGGCCCCTCACCGGCGGCGCGGCGCAGGCCATGCCGAGCCAGCAACGTCTCGAACTGGCGAAACAGACGTCGTTGCGCGTCTTGCTCACGGCGCCAGGGCTTGAACAACCAGAGCGCCACCAAACCCAGCAGCAGACCGCCACCACCAACCATCGCCAGGGCCAGATCGCGGCCGTCCACGCGACCGAACCAACGCTGCAGTAACTGCAACTGCTGCTCGCCCTGGTAGCCGAGCACCCAGCGTTGCCAGTCATAGTTGAGCTGGTCCCAGCTCAGGCGCAGTTCGTTCAGCCAGCTGACGTTGCGGTAGCGCAGCGGCGACAGCGGCGATCCCTCGAGAAAGCTCTGCTCGCCAGCCAGCGCTTCTTCGAGGCCTTGCTCGATGCGCTCTGGCGCCACTTGGAAAGTCGGGTCGACGCTCGTCCAGCCCTGCCCCTCCCGCCAGTATTCAACCCAAGCGTGGGCATCAAACTGGCGTACTTGCAGGTAGTTGCCGGCCTGGTTCCATTCGCCGCCCTGGTAGCCAGCTACCACACGCGCGGGAATGCCGGCGGCACGCAGCACGAAGACCATGGCCCCGGCGTAGTGGGCGCAAAAGCCACTGCGCGTGGCGAACAGGAAATCGTCGATGCTGTCGGCGCCCAATGCCGGCGGACGCAGCGTGTAGTGGAATGGCTGCTGGTGGAAATGCGCGAGCAGCGCCTGCACCAACGCCTGCGGTTGCTCGTGCTGTTGTTGCAACTGTTCAGCCCAGGCACGGGTGCGTGGGTCGCCACTCGCCGGCAGCTGCAAGGCGCGGCGCAAGGTAGCGGGACTCGCCTGCGGCTCACGCACCGCCTCCGGCCAGGAGGTAACCTGGTATTGCAGGGCGCGTTGTACCGGGCGAGCGCGTTCCAGGCGGAAATCGCTCATCAGCCGGGTTTGCGGCAAATCGCTTTCGGCCACGTCGAGGGCGAACAGCCAGCGCTGTGCACTGGGCTGCATGATCACGCTGTAGGCATAACTCGACCCGCGTTTCTGCCAGTTCGGCGTCGGCGAGAAGGCGGCACCATCGGATTGCGACCAGCGCCGACCATCGAAATGGTCGAGCGTCAGCGCCCGCCAATACAGGCTGGCGCGCGGTGGCGGCTGATCGGCGAAGCTGACCCGGAAGGCCAGCTCGGCGGAGCGGCTCAGCTCGGCGATATCCGCCGGCGTCATGCTCTCGGCCAGACCGATGACGCCTTGATCCTTGGGCAGCGACAGCGACCACAGCGGCCCCAGACGCGGAAAGAACACGAACAGCAGCAGCATCAGCGGCAACGCCTGCAGCAGCAGACCGCCGGCCAGGCGCAAGGTCGGCCACGGGCGACTGGCGAAGGCGCTCTGCTGCAGACCGATCAAGGCGGCCAGCAGCGCGGTGACCGGCAGCAGGCTGAACAGCGCCGCGACGATGCTGTCATCGAATAGATAAGCGGTGACCACGGTAAAGAAGCCGAGCAGGATCAAAACCAGCGCGTCGCGCCGGGTGCGCATTTCGACCAGCTTGAGAATGAACGCGGCGACCAGCAGCACCACGCCGGCGTCGAGGCCGATCAGGCTGCCACGCGAGAAAAACACCCCGGCGCCGGCACCGATCATCATGGCGATCTTGGTCAGGCCGCTGGGATAGCGCGCTCGCATGCGGAAGATCTGCACCCGCCACGCCGCGCAGGCCAGCCACAGACCGATGATCCACAGCGGTAGATGCGCCAGATGGGGAATGATCACCAGCGCCTGGGCGACCAACAGCCAGGTCAGGCTGACCCGAGGAATTGGTCGGGCCGCGTTCGGTCGGGCCGCGATCGGCTGCGGCGCACTCATGGCTGGGCACCGTACAGAGCCAAGGCGCGTAGACAGGCTTCGCGGTGGCCATCGCCGCACGCCGGCGCCAGCTGCACGCCGGGCAGGTTCAGGGCAAAGGGCTGCTGGCGTTCGGACAATTGCAGCACCCAGTGGCAAAGCAACGACAGGCGGCTCTCCACCTCGCCGTCCAAGGCGTCGAAATCCAGCCACAGATCACGGCCGCTGAGCGCGGCGAAGTCTTTGACCAGCAGCCCTTGGCCGCGCGAAAAGGCCTTCCAGTGCATGCGCCGCTTGGAGTCACCGGGCTGATAGGCCTTCAGGCCCTGAAAGTCGTCGGCGCCGCCGCCCAAGGTACGCACGCCTTCATCCTCGGGATCATCGCCGCCGGTTTGCAGCGGCAGCTCGCCTTCCAATGGGCGCGGATAAATCAGCAAGGCTTGATCCAGATCGACCAGGCTCCAGGCCACCAGAAGACCCAGCGGAAAGCGGCTCTCGACCCGCAAACGGCCGGGCCGCAACCAACCGCGCTGCAACGCCGGCTGGCTTAGCTCGCATTCGCTGACGCCTTGTTGCGGCACGTCCAGCGCTTGCAGCGGTTGCGGCGGCCAGCCCAGGGCAATCGCCTGGTGAGCGCGCTCGCGGCTTTCCAGGCGCAGGCGAAAACGCGCTTGCTCGCCGACAAACACCGCTCCGCCACCGGCGGCGCTCAAGGTCAGCCCGGCCAGATTGCGGTAGGTATGCAAGATGGCGACGATGAACACCGAGCCGAGCAAGAAGGTCAGGCCGAAGGCCAGATTGTTCTGGTAATTGATTGCCGCCAGCAGCATCAGCAACAACGCCAGGAAGAACGCCGCGCCGATCCGCGTGGGAATGATGAAAATCCGCCGCTGCGTCAGCCGTACGCTGGAGGCCGGCGGCAGACGCCGCGCCAGCCAGCGGTTCCAGCGCTGGCGTAGCAGCGCGCTCAAAGCGCCGGCACCTCGCGCAGCAACCACTGCACCAGCGCACCGCCGCCATGGCCGGCCGGGTCGGCACGCTCGCGCAGGCGATGGCCGACCACCGATGGCAGCACCGCCTGCACATCTTCGGGAATCACGTAATCGCGCTCAGCAAGAAACGCCCAGGCGCGCGCCGCGGCCAGCAGTGCCAGACTGGCCCGCGGCGACAAACCCCAGGCGAACTGCGGCTGACTGCGCGTGGCATCGACCAGGCGCAGCACGTAATCGACCAATGCATCGCTGGCGCGCACTTGCGGCACCAAAGCTTGCAGGCCAGCCAGTTCCTCGTGGCTGAGAATCGCCGGCAGACGGGGCAGCAGATCACGCCGCGCTTCGCCGAGCAGCAGCGCTTTTTCCGCCACCTTGGCCGGGTAGCCGAGCGACAGGCGCATGAGAAAGCGATCGAGCTGCGATTCTGGCAGGGCGAAGGTGCCGCCCTGGCTCACCGGGTTCTGCGTGGCGATCACGAAAAACGACTCGGGCAGCGGCCGGGTCGCCCCTTCGATGGTCACCTGGCCCTCTTCCATCGCCTCGAGCAGCGCGCTCTGGCTCTTCGGCGTGGCGCGGTTGATCTCGTCGGCCAGCACCAGTTCGGCGAAAATCGGCCCAGGATGAAAGACGAACTGGCCACTGTCCTTGTCGAACACCGAAGTACCAAGGATATCGCCGGGCAGCAGGTCGGAGGTGAACTGGATGCGCTGGAAACTCAAGCCGAGCACCTTGGCCAAGGCGTGACTGAGCGTGGTCTTGCCCATGCCGGGCAGGTCTTCGATCAGCAAGTGCCCCCGCGCCAGCAGACAGGTCATGGCCAGACGCACTTGGGCATCCTTACCAAGCAATACTTGATTGACCGCCTGCAAACAGCCTTCCAGTTTCGTGCGCATGCATCACTCCTTGTTGTTCTGGAGTCCGATGCTACTGGCCCGGCGATGCGCCGCAAAGCGCCGGCAACCTTTGGCGACACCTCGCCAGCGATCTCGTCGTTTGGTAGGAGCGAATTCATTCGTGATGCGCGCCTCCCCTATCGCGAATGAATTCGCTCCTACGGCCTCTTTGTAGCCCGGATGCAATCCGGGAGCCGGCAACTCGCCGCCCCGGATTGCATCCGGGCTACGGCAGGATCAAGGACGAGTCATCGAAAAACGATCGCGGGTGGTGCAATAGTTGCTGCCGCCGAGGCGGCCGATCAGGTCGAGTTGAGCCGGATCGATGTGCCGGCCGTTATCGATCAGGACTGCGTCGTCGATATGCGCCAGCAGCACGCGGGCAAAGATCAAATGACAGTTGGGCGCCGCGCGCGGATAAGGTTGCACCTCAACCACATCGCACTCGAACGCCACCGCCGCCCCAGCCACGCGCGGGGCCCGCACCCGCTCGGCGGGCAGACTGGCAATCCCGCAATATTCAAACTCGCTGATGCCATGCGGCAACACGGCCGCCGAGGCGTTCATGAGCTGCGCATGTGCCGCGGACACCAACTGGATGACCAGTTCGCCGGTTTCCTGAACATTGCGCAGTGTGTCTTTCAGAGCGCCGTCGTCGCGGGTCGAAATGTTGACCATCACGGTTGGCGGCGTATCGCTGATGACCTGAAAAAAACTGAATGGCGCCAGGTTGCTAATGCCGCTCGCGCTACGCGTGGACACCCAGGCAATCGGCCGTGGCGTGACGGTGGAGGCCAGCCAACGATAGGCCTCGGCGGGTGAAAGCTGATTGAAATCAAGCTGCATCGGAACCTCTGTGCAGGCAGAAAAGGAGCAGGAGTGCGGGCTACACTAGTGGCCTGTGCGGTTAATTGGTTATCTCAAGTTCGGATGACTGAGGCTCTGAGACAAGGCGCCGCGACGAGTCATAGCAGGGCTATGGCGAGGAGCGGCAACGCAGTATCGGGGTCTCAGGTGCCGAAATTGACTAACTGAATTAACCAAACAGGCCACTACAGCACTATCCATCAAGGAGTGATCCTATGAACCGTTCCCTTCCGCTGTTCGCCTGCCTCGTCTCGCTGAGCGGGTGCGTCACCAACGAGCAGTTCGTCGCCCAGAACCAGGAGGCGGCAGTCAAGGCCACCACCACCCGCGCCGCTTTCGAGCTGAACTGCCAGAACGTGACGCCGAGCGTGCTCACCAGCAAGGTCGTCCAGCTACGCTTCGGCTACGAACGCACCGAATACACCATTGGCGTACGCGGCTGCGGCAAGCAGGCGGTGTACCTCACCTACTGCCTGACGCCGGACAATTGCAATGCCATCAGCGACACCGCGCGCGTGAGCGAGGAGTGATCAACGCCCGGCGCGCGACTCGCGAATGTAGAAACGCGCCTTCTCGGCTTTCTCGGTACAGCCTTGATAGCCCTCGAATTGCTGCTGGGTCTTGGCTCCGGTGAGCAGCGACAACGCCTTCGAATAGCTGACGGTACCGGCAAATCCATCGGCCTTGGCCAGGTCGAGCTCTTTCCATGCGGCGTCCAGTTGCGAAGCACAGCTGTCACGGTAGGCGGTCTTGCCAGCACAGCCGGCCAGCGCCAGAACCAGCAAAGGTAGGCAGATCAGGGCTTTCATAGTGTTGCTCCTTGAATGGACGATCGAAAAAATTCTAGCTGGCGGTTGGAACGGCGCGCAGTGAAAAAGTGCCCAACCCTGATAAGAGCCTGTTCACGATCTCGCGAGCTAAAGCCGGACAAGGCGCAACGACCAGCGGGAGTAACAGCCAAAGGCTGGCCCGTAGGGTGAGCGCCAGCGAATAAAACGGACGAAGAGCGGAGTTTACGCGCTGTAAATGAGCATCTGAGCCCGGTTTTTAACGCCGTACGGCCGACGCGCAGCAGATCGTGAACAGGCTCTAAGACGGTCGACCACGATAATCGCAGCCGCACGCCTAGGCGAGTGAAGATTGCGCGCGTATGGTCACAGAAAGCCTGCAAACGAGGTCGGTTATGAGTAAGCGAGTAGCCCTGGTGCTGGGGTCGGGGGGCGCACGCGGCTATGCGCATATCGGCGTAATCGCCGAGCTGGAGGCGCGCGGCTATGACATCGCCTGTATCGCCGGCTGCTCGATGGGCTCGGTGATCGGCGGCATCTATGCCGCCGGCAAGCTCGGCGAGTACCGCGCCTGGATCGAAAGCCTGGACTACCTCGACGTGTTGCGCCTGGTCGATGTGAGTTTCCGCCTCGGCGCGATTCGTGGCGAAAAGGTCTTCGGGCGGATTCGCGAGATCGTCGGCGAAATCGATATCGAGAACCTCAACATCCCCTACACGGCCGTCGCCACCGACCTCACCAACCAGCAGGAAATCTGGTTCCAGGAAGGCTGCCTTCATCAAGCGATGCGTGCCTCGGCGGCGATTCCGAGTCTGTTCACACCGGTGGTCCAGGGCAACCGCATGCTGGTCGATGGCGGCATTCTCAATCCGCTGCCGATCGTCCCGGTGGTGTCCAGCCATTGCGACCTGATCATCGCCGTCAATCTCAACGCAACCAATCACAAACAGTACCGGCTGCCGGTGATCGAACGACCGCCGGCGCTCAAGAGTCGCTTCGATCAGTTAATGAGTTCGTTGACCACCCGCCTGCCCTCGTTCCGCTTCAAAACCAGCAGTGACGAGGAGGACTTGGCCATGCTGGTCGACGGAAGCCAGCCAAGCGCAGCGGAACCCAATCCCTGGATCGACGAGCCAGCCTTACCGCAAGCGCAGCAACCGATCGCCGCCCCGGAAAGCGAAGGCGCGCCGAAATCCGCCGAGGGCTCGGTGGTGTTGAGCAATATCGGCCCGGCCTCGCTGCTGGAGCTGATCAACCAAAGCTTCGAGGTGATGCAGACGTCGTTGGCGCAGTACAAGATCGCCGGCTATCCGCCGGATATCCTCATCAACGTGCCGAAGCGCGTCTGCCGGTTCTTCGAGTTCTACAGGGCGCCGGAGCTGATCGAACTCGGTCGGCAGATCGCCAGCGACACGCTGGACAAGTACGAGCAGGAGAATCGCTGAGCAACATGGCTGGCCCGGCCTAGCGCCGGACCAGCGTGGTCATGGCCGGTTGCGCTCGTCGAGAAAGCACAAGCTCTGGTAGAGCATCTCGATCTTCGGCATGGCGAAGCCGACCTTGGCGACCGCTGCCAGCGGCGCCGCATAGATCGCCCCGATTTCCAGCGGACGCTGGGCGGCGAAGTCGAGAAACATGCTTGGTTGGTAGTCGGTCTGGACGTCGGTCGATGCCCAAGCCATTTCGACGCTGCCAGCCGGCACCGGATGGCCGCACGCAGCGGCACCGGCCACTACCTCATCCATCAGCTCACGCACCAGCGCGCGGGTTTCCGGCTTGGTCATCAAGGCCCGCGAACCGCTGTTGAGCAGCACCGACAAGCCATTCAGGGGAATGTTGAACAAGAGCTTCTGCCAGCGCGCCTGGGCCAGGTCGTCCATGCTCTCCGCCTCCAGTCCGGCAGCGACAAACAGCCCGGCGCCTTCTTCGACGATTTGCTGAGCAGCCGTGCCCTTGGCTGGACCGGAGTGATAGCCCAGATTGACCCGCCCACCGCCGTAATGCTCGATCATTCCCGGCCCACGACGATGGGTCGAAACCAGGCACAGACCGCCGAGCAGATGCAGGCTTTCCGGTAGTAATGGCCGCAGCTCATCCTCAACCGCCAGACCGTTCTGCAACAGCACCACCTTGGCGCCCGGTGCAGCAACCTTGGCGATGGATGGGGCCAGCGCGAGGTTGGCGGTGGTCTTGGCGGCCACCAGCAGCCAATCGCAAGGCGGCATGTCGGCGGCGGCGCCATAGGCTTGCAGGGAGCTGGGACTGTAGTCGCCGAGCCGTTTGCTCTTCAGGGTCAGGCCGTGTTCCTGCACCGCGGCGAACTCGCTGCGATACAGGAAATGCACATCGAAACCAGCGCGCGCCAGCATCACTCCGTAGAAGCCGCCGATGGCACCTGCGCCGATGATGCCAATCCGGGTATTCGCGTTACTCATGAAATGTCCTCCTCGGTTACCCGGAAGGAAACCACATTTCGCTATCGGATATCAGCACTCGCGCAGGCGATAGCCAACGCCCGCTTCAGTCACGATGAAACGTGGCGCGGCGGGATCGTCGCCGAGCTTCTGGCGCAAGTGACCGACCACCACGCGCAGGTAGTGGCTATCTTCCGCATGGGTCGGCCCCCAGATGTCCTTGAGCAACTGCTGCTGGGTCACCACGCGCCCGAGATGACGTGCCAGTTGCGCCAGCACGGCGTACTCCTTGCGAGTCAGAGCGATCTCGACGCCATCCAGGCTCACCCGCCGGTAGGCGAAATCGATAGTCAGCGGGCCGCTGCTGACCTGCGCTGGCGCCTGCTCGCCGTTGTCGGCCTGACGGAGCAACACGCGCACGCGGGCGAGGAATTCCTGGATACTGAACGGCTTGGTCACGTAGTCGTTGGCGCCGCCGTCCAGGGCCAGGACCTTCTCGCCTTCGCTGGCGCGCACCGAGAGCACCAGTACCGGCACTTGCGACCACTGACGCAGCTCGCTGAGCACCTGCTGGCCATCCATATCGGGCAGGCCGAGGTCGAGCACCAGCAGGTCCGGCTTGGCCAACGCCGCCTGGGCCAAGCCTTCCGCCCCATTGGCCGCCTCCAGCACCCGGTATTGCTGGGCGCTCAAGCTGATGCGCAGAAACTTGCGGATCTGCGGCTCGTCGTCGATGACCAGGATGGTCGGTTGGTTGCTTGTCATGGGCTGAGTCTATTTCCGATGGTTTCCACGTGGTATCTGGGAACGCTCAATTTCGTAGGGCGGGTGAAACCCGCATTGCCGGTAGCCGCGGGTTGCACCCGCCCTACGTCTGCGCCTTGAAAACCATTACTCATCTTCCAACTGCGGCTGCGGGTGCAAGGGTAGATGCAGGGTCAGGGTCGTGCCCTGGCCGTCCATGCCGTCGCCGACCGTTACCTTCCCACCGTGCGCACCGATCATGCCCTGGCAGATCGCCAGGCCGAGCCCAGTGCCCTGCCCGCCCCGGTCGCCGCGAGCTGCGGTGTAGAACATGTCGAAGATCTTCGCCCGCTCGGCGTGGGGAATCCCCGGCCCCTGATCGCTGACCGCGAAGCGCAGCTCAGTCTCGTCCGCCTCGACCGTCACCTGCAGGCTGGCCTGGGTCGGTGAGAAGCGTGCGGCGTTCTCCAGCACGTTGATCAGCGCCTGTTCGATCAACGCGGCATGCACATACAGCAGCGGCAACTCGTCCGCCACGCGGGTTTGCACATTCAAAGGCGCCAACACCGCACGCAAGCGCTGCAGGGCGCTGGCGACGATGTCCACTGGCGCCACCCAGTCGCGGGCGAGCTTCAACTCGCCGTGGCCAAGGCGGGTCATGTCCAGCAAGTTCTGGATATAGCGGTCCAGGCGCTCGGCTTCGTCGCGGGTGCCCTCCAGCAGCTCGCGGCGGTCGGCCAGCGAGATCGCCTCGCCGAGCGCCAGCAGGCTGTCGATCGAGCCGCGCATGGCGGTCAGCGGCGTACGCAGGTCGTGGGATACCGAGGCCAGCAGTGCACTGCGCAATTGCTCGGTCTCACCGTGCAGGCGCGCGGCTTCCAGATCCTCGGCCAGCTGCGCGCGGGCCAGCGCCTGGGCCAATGGCTGGGCCAGCGCGGCGAGCAGGCGGCGGCGCTCGGCCGGTAGCACACGCCCATCACGCGGACTGACGCCGAGCAGCGCCAAGGGACCGTCGTCGCCGGACAGCGGCCACCACCACCAGCGCCCACCCGGCAGTGTGCCGGTGCCGAGGCCGGCCGGCTGGTCGTGGCGCCAGCACCAGTCGGCGGCGGCGCGCTCCTGCTCGGCGAGCAGGCGCTGTACGCCCGCTTCGACCTTCCACACCCCGTCTGCACTGCGCCCCAACAGACACACCTCGACGTCGCTCCAGACGGAAAACTGTTGCGCGGCCACCGCCAGCACCGCCTGCCGATCGGTGGCGGCGGTCAGCTTGCGCGACAATTCGAGGAGTGCCGTGGTCTCGCCCTGGGTCTGCCGCAGCGCGTCCACCTGGCGACGCTGCCGCGCGGCGAGGTTGCCAGTGAGGCCGGCCATCAGCAGGAAGAACAGCAGAGTCAGCACGTCTTCCTGGCGCTGGATGGTCAGGGAAAAAATTGGCGGAATGAACAGGAAGTCGTAGGCCAGGAACGACAGCGCCGCGCAAGCCAGCGCCGGACCCAGACTGCTGCGCACGGCGACCAGCAGCACCGCGGCGAGAAACACCAGGGAGATGTTCGGCAGCTCCAGGGTCCGCGATACGGCCCAGGCCAGTCCCGCAGCGCCGAGCGCGGCGCACGCGGCAAGCAGGTAGTCGCGCAGCACCCAGGGCGCGCGGGTCCGCTGCGCCGCCGGCGCATGGCCGATGTCGGTGTCCAGCACGCTGACTTCCAGGCCTTCGCCAAAACGCAGCAGGCGCTCGGCGAGACCGCGACCCAGCCAGCGGCGGCGCAGGCGCTGGCGACTGCGGCCGACCAATAGCAAACTGGCGCGGCGCTCGGCCGCATGCTCGATCAGCGTACGGGCGACTTCCTCGGCGCGCAGGGTGATCACCTCGCCCCCGAGACGTTCGGCCAGTTGCTGGGCCGCCTGCAGGCGCGCACGCGCCTGTTCGTCGTGCGGCCGACCGATGTCGACATGCACCAGCGACCAGGGCAGATGGCGCCGCTCGGCAACCCGGCTGGCATGCCGCACCAGACGTTCGGCCTGCTCATCGCCGTCCACCCCGACCAGCAGCCGCCCGCGCACGGTCGGCGCCTCCTGGCCGAGCTGGCGGTAGCGCCGGTTGAGGTCGGCATCGACCCGCGCGGCGGCGGTCTGCATCGCCAGCTCGCGCAGCGCGGTGAGGTTGGTCTGGCTGAAGAACGCATCGATGGCCGCGCGCGCCTGCTCCGGCACATACACCTTGCCGTCGCGCAGGCGCTCGAGCAGTTCGCGCGGTGGCAGGTCGATCAGGAGGATTTCGTCGGCTTCCTGCAGCACCCAGTCCGGCACCGTCTCGCGCACCTGCACGCCAGTGATATCGCGCACCTGGTCGTTAAGCGCCTCAAGGTGCTGCACGTTGACCGTGGTGTAGACGTCGATGCCGGCTTCGAGCAGCTCCAGCACGTCCTGCCAGCGCTTGGCATGGCGACTGCCGGGCGCGTTGCTGTGCGCCAGCTCGTCGACCAGCACCAGCTGCGGCGGCTTGGCGAGGATGCCGTCGAGGTCCATCTCGGTCAGCGCCACGCCGCGATATTCCAGACGCTTTAACGGCTGCTGCGGCAGACCGGCGAGCAGCGCCTCGGTCTCCGCGCGACCGTGAGTCTCGACCACCCCGGCACGCAGGTCGGCACCCTGACGCAGTTGCGCCTGCGCCGCCTGGAGCATGGCGAAGGTCTTGCCGACCCCCGGCGCCGCACCGAGAAAAACCTTCAACCGGCCGCGCCCGGCCTTGGACATATCGGCCAACAGGGCATCGGCGCGGACGGCGTCACTCATGCGTTTCACTCATGCAGTTTAGGGATGGAGGCAATGGCGGGATTGTCGGCGAGAGCCAGATTGAGCGCCAGCACATTGACCACTGCCGGGCCCACCAGCGGCGTCTCGGTGTTCTGCTGCACCAGGCGTTGCAGGCTATCGGTGGTCATACCGCGAGCGGCGGCGATGCGCGGGATCTGGTAGCCGGCCGCGGTCGGCGACAGGTGCGGATCGAGGCCGCTGGCCGAGGTAGTGACCAGCTCCATCGGCACCGTGCCCTGCCCTACTTCGGCCAGGCGCACGGCTTCCTTGCCTATGCGTTCGGCCAGCGCCGGGTTGCTCGGCGCCAGGTTGCTCGCACCGCTGGCCACCGTGGCGAAGTTCGCCGCCGACGGGCGCGGCTGAAACCACTGCTCGCCCTCGAACGACTGGGCCAGCAGCGCGCTGCCGCGCACCACGCCTTGGGCATCGCGCACCAGGCTGCCGTTGGCTTGCTCGGGGAACGCCACTTGGGCGATGCCGGTGACGGCGAGCGGATAGGCCACGCCGGTAATCAGAGTCATCAGCACCAATAGGCTGATGGCGGGACGGAATTGCTTGAGCATGATGGTTCTCCGAATCTGTATGTATCAGTTGCCTAAGCCGTAGCCCGGATGCAATCCGGGAGGGCGTCCCCGGATTGCATCCGGGCTACAAAATCTTCACACCTGCACCTAACCAGTCCCCCCTCCCACACTTCATAAACAGAGCGTGGGCGAGGGGAGAAAAAGCGCTACACCAGTCCCACCGCCACCAGCAGCAGGTCGATCAACTTGATCCCCACGAACGGCGCGATGATCCCGCCGAGGCCGTAGATCAGCAGGTTGCGGCGCAGCAGGCTGGCCGCGTCGGCGGCTTGCACGCGCACCCCACGCAGGGCCAGGGGTATCAGCGCGACGATGATCAGCGCGTTGAACACGATGGCCGAGAGGATCGCGCTCTGCGGGCTGTGCAGCTGCATGATGTTGAGCGCGCCGAGCTGCGGGTAGATGCTGGCGAACAGCGCCGGGAGGATGGCGAAGTACTTGGCGATGTCGTTGGCCACCGAGAAGGTGGTCAACGCGCCGCGGGTCACCAGCAGCTCCTTGCCGACCTGCACCACGTCGAGCAACTTGGTCGGATCGCTGTCCAGGTCGACCAGGTTGGCCGCCTCGCGGGCCGCCTGGGTGCCATCGTTCATCGCCAGACCGACGTCGGCCTGAGCCAGCGCCGGCGCGTCGTTGGCGCCGTCGCCGCACATGGCGACCAGCTTGCCGTCGGCCTGCTCGCTGCGGATGCGCTGCAGCTTCTTCTCCGGCGTGGCCTCGGCGAGCACGTCATCGACCCCGGCTTCGGCGGCGATGGCAGCGGCGGTCAGCGGGTTGTCGCCGGTGACCATCACGGTGCGGATGCCCATCTTGCGCAACTCGGCGAAACGCTCGCGGATGCCCGGCTTGACCACGTCCTTGAGATGGATCGCGCCAAGCAGGCGACCGTGCCCGGCGACCAGCAGCGGCGTACCACCGCTCTGGGCGATCTGCTCGACCTCGCGGGCCAGCGGAACAGGTAGCTGGTCGCGACCAAGACCCAGGAACATCAGGAGCGAGTCCACCGCGCCCTTGCGATACACATGACCGTTCCAGTTGACCCCGGACAGCCGCGTCTCGGCGCTGAACGGCACCACCTCGATCTCTGCTCGCGCCGGCTCGGCGAGCGGATGCAAAGCGCGCAGGAATTCGACGATCGACTTGCCCTCCGCCGTGTCGTCGGCCAGCGAGGCAAGCAACGCGCCTTCGCCCAGTTCGCGGGCACTCACCCCCGGCGCGGCGTACAGCGCGGTGCAACGACGGTTGCCGAAGGTGATGGTGCCGGTCTTGTCGAGCAGCAAGGTATGCACATCGCCCGCCGCCTCAACCGCACGACCGGACTTGGCGATCACGTTGAGGCGCACCAGGCGGTCCATGCCGGCGATGCCGATGGCCGAGAGCAGGCCGCCGATGGTGGTCGGGATCAGCGTCACCAGCAGCGCTACCAGATACACCAGCGGCAGCTCGCCGCCGGCGAAGCGGGTGAACGGCTGTAGGGTGGCAACCACCAGCAGGAAGATCAGGGTCAGGCCGATCAGCAGGATATCCAGCGCCACTTCATTGGGCGTTTTCTGCCGCTTGGCGCCTTCGACCAGGGCGATCATCCGGTCCAGCGTCGACTCGCCCGGGTTGGCGGTAATGCGCACGCGCAGCCAGTCGGAGACCAACCGAGTATTGCCGGTCACCGCCGAGCGATCACCGCCGGACTCGCGGATCACCGGCGCCGATTCGCCGGTGATCGCCGCCTCGTTGACCGCGGCGATGCCTTCGATCACCTCGCCGTCGCCGGGAATCAGCTCGCCGGCCTCGACGCGCACGACGTCACCCTTGCGCAGTTGGCTGGCGGCGACCGCCTGGTAATCACCGACGCTCAGCTGACGACGTGCCATCAGGCCCTTGCCACCGGCGCGCAGGCTATCGGCGCGCGCCTTGCCGCGGCCTTCGGCGAGGGCCTCGGCGAAGTTGGCGAACAACACGGTGAACCACAGCCACAGGGCGATCTGCACGGCCAAGCCGACGCTCACCGCGGGGTTGGGAATGAAGCACAGCACCGTGGTAACGATCGCAGTCAGTTCGACCACCAGCATCACCGGCGCGCGCTTCAACTGGCGCGGGTCAAGCTTGACGAAGGCCTGCAACAGCGCTGGTCGCCACAACGCAGCGAAACTCGTGCGCGACGCCGCTTTGGCGGTTTTCATTTCCTGGGTTTGCACATTGGCATTCATATCCATTTCCTCAATGCGCCAGTTGGCCAAGGTGTTCGGCGATCGGCCCAAGGGCCAGTGCCGGCAGGAACGTCAGGCCGCCAACCAGCAGGATGGTCAACGTCAGCAGAGTGACGAACAGCGGGCCGTGGGTCGGGAAGCTGTTTCTGCCGATGGGCGCGGTCTTCTTCGCCGCCAGGCTGCCGGCGATGGCGAGGATCGGCAGGATGTAGCCGAAGCGCCCGATCAGCATGGCCAGGCCAATCATCAGGTTGTGGTACGGCGTGTTAGAGCCGAAGCCACCAAAGGCCGAGCCGTTGTTCGCCGTACCGGAGGTGTAGTTGTAGAGAATCTGGCTGAAGCCGTGGGCTCCCGGGTTGCTCACCGAGGCCGCCGGCCCTGGCAGGCTGGCCGCCAGGGCGCCGAGCACCAGCACGCCGACCGGCATCACCAGCAGGGTCGCGACCAGCAAGCGGACCTCGCGGGCCTCAAGTTTCTTGCCGAGGTACTCCGGCGTGCGGCCGATCATCAAACCGGCGAGGAACACGGCAATCAGAACGAACAGCAGCATGCCGTACATCCCGGCACCGACGCCGCCGAAGACAATCTCGCCGAGCATCATGTTGAACATCGGCACCAATCCGCCCAGTGCACTGAAGCTGTCATGCATGGCGTTCACCGAGCCGTTCGACGCCGCGGTAGTGGTGACCGCCCATAGCGCCGAAGCGGTGATGCCGAAGCGGCTTTCCTTGCCTTCCAGGGAGCCGACCTGCTCGATCGGCAGCGCAGCCAACGCCGGATTCGGCTGATATTCGGAATACAGGGTTACGCCCAGGCCGAGCATGAAGATGACCAGCATGCAGGCCAACAAGGCGCGGCTCTGGCGCAGGTCCTTGACGTAGTGGCCGAAGGTGAACAGCAGCGCCGCCGGGATCAGGATGATCGACGCCATTTCAAACAGGTTGCTCCAGGCCGTCGGGTTCTCGAACGGATGCGCCGAGTTGACGCCAAAGAAGCCGCCACCGTTGGTGCCGAGCTGCTTGATGGCGATCTGACTGGCGGCCGGGCCGAGCGGAATGGTCTGGTCGGCGCCGAGCAGGGTTTTGGCCTGCACGTAATCGAGGAAGGTCTGCGGCACGCCCTGCCAGACCAGGAACAACGCCAGCAGCAGGCACAGTGGCAGCAGTCCGTAGAGAGTGGCGCGAGTCAGGTCGACCCAGAAGTTGCCGAGGTTGTGGGTGGATTTGCGCGCAATGCCACGGCAGAACACCACCAGCACGGCCAAGCCGACCGCCGGGCTGACAAAGTTCTGCACGGTCAGGCCAATCATCTGGCTGAAATAACTCAGCGACGCCTCGCCGCTATAAGCCTGCCAGTTGGTGTTGGCGACGAAGCTCACTGCGGTGTTGAACGCCAGTGTCCACTCCAGCCCCGGCAGCTGTTGCGGGTTGAGCGGCAGCGCACCCTGCCCCACCAGAATCGCGAAGAGCACCAGCAAGCTGGCTGCAGTGAAGGCCAGCAGGGCCAGCATGTAGGTTTTCCAGTCCTGCTCAGACTGTTCATTCACCCCGGACAGGCGATAACAGAAGCGCTCGAGCGGACCGAACAGCGGGCTCAGCAGGGTCTTCTGCCCTTCCATGGCGCGGTACAGGTAGCGGCCGAGGAACGGCGCGGGGACCAGCACAAGAGCGAAGAAGGCCAACAACAATAGGTAATCTTGAACTTGCATCACGCCTCCTAACTACGATCGGCGCGTAGCAGCGCGGTCAGCAAGTAAATGAACAGCCCCAAAGCCAAAGCCAGGGACACGCCATCGAGAATGCTCATGAGTAATGCTCCTTAATGCGGACTCTCCCGCTGTGGAGTCATTCTCGAAAGGAAGGGCGTAAAGGAACGAGTCGTCAGCCGCGAGCGCGGCATAAAGAAGACGTAAAGAAAGACCATGCCTCAGCTATGTGTGCACCCCGCTTTTGTAGGGTGGGTTAGCCGCGTAACCCACCAGCGGTGCCATCTCGAACACCGGCGTCCAGCCTGCTCGGTGGGTTACGCCTACGGCTAACCCACCCTACGAATCATCACCCCAAACGCCGCCTACCTGGCCTGTACGTCCCAACAGGTGACCGAGGCATAACCCCACTTTATTGGGGCGTTACGGACGATTTGTCCGGCGGTTCCGTGCCGGTTATCACCGGCTCCTCAAGTTTTCCCGGCTTGACCGTCAACACCGGCGCAGGCGGCAACGAAGGATCATGGGCGATCCAGTCACTGACCAGGCTGTAGGCAACCGCCAACAGAGTCGGGCCGAGGAACAGGCCCATGAAGCCGAAAGCCAGCAGGCCACCGAACACACCAAGCAGCACCACCACCAGCGGCAGATTACCGCCGCGACTGATCAGGTACGGCTTAAGCACGTTGTCCACGCCGCTGATGATGAAAGTGCCCCAGATCGCCAGGAACACCGCATAACCGTACTCGCCGTGCCACACCAACCAAGCGGTGGCGGGAATCCAGACCAATGGCGGCCCCATGGGAATCAGGCTGAAGGCGAAGGTGAGCAGGCCGAGCACCAGTGCCCCCGGCACCCCGGCGATCCAGAAGCCGATCAGCGCCAGCACGGCCTGCGCCGCCGCAGTGCCGATCACGCCATTGACCACACGCTGCACGGTGCCGGCCACCAGCTCCAGGTAGTGATCAGCCCGGTCGCCGATCAGGCGGCGCAGGCCACTGCGCACGAAGATCGCCATGCGCGGACCGTCGCGGTAGAAGAAAAACACCAGCACCAAACTGAGTACCAGCTCGACCAGGCCCGCGCCAATTTGTGCGCTGCGCGCCAGCAGCCAATTGCCGACCTCACCCATGTATGGTTTTAGGCTGGCGAAGAACGCCGACCCCTGCTGATCGATGGTGTACCAGAGCCGGATCAGGCGCTCGCCAATCAGCGGAATAGTCCCCAACCAGTCGGGCGGCGCCGGCAGACCCTGCATCTGCACGTCCTTGAGCAGACTCATGCCATCGCGGATGTGATCGGCGAGGTTGATGGTCAGCATTACCAACGGTACGGCGACGAGCAGCATCCAGCCCAGGGTCAGGATCGCAGCAGCAGCAGTGGTACGGCCATTCAGCCAGCGGGTCAGCAGTGGCATCAGCGGCCAGCTGGCAAAGGCGAGCACGGCCGCCCAGAACAGTGCCGACCAGAACGGAGCCAGCACCCACAGACTGGCACCGAGCAGCGCCAGCACCAGAATCTGCAGCAACAGGCGATCATTGGTGGGCATGGACAAGCTTCCTTAATGATGAAAGTGGTCCGCGCAGAAGAGCGAACCGATGACCTACACGATGTCTGACTCGCGCCTGCCCTTCAAGGCGCAGCCGCTCTAGCGGGCCGCTTTAACGCCAGATTGGCAACGTAGATGATTTTTCAACGGCCTGCTAGCGCAACTGTTTGATGTGTAACCCCAACACCTCACCCGGCTCCAGCTCGAGGCGCGCCGCACGCACCCGTTGCTGGATCAGTGCCTCACGCCAGGCCTCGGCATGCGTCCCTGACAGACTGACCCGCAGGGTGGTGTCGAGGTTCAGGCAGCGAGCCAGCAACTCACTCCAGTTCGCTGCCGGCTCGCCGTCGAGACGCGGCAGCGCCAGCTCGCCGGTGGCGCGCAGCTGCCGCAATAAAGTACCCGCAGTGGGCAACAGCTCACCCAACGGCGCGCTGGCTTGCAGTTGCTCGACATGCAAATAGGCGCGGCGGTTGCCACGAGTGATGCCGTACAGCGCGACCAGTACATCCTGCTGCGGTGGCGCCAGACGCAGCAACAGGTAGTCCTGCTGCTCGTCCGAGCCCATCAGCTTGGCGTTACCAAATACCGAATTGGCCCACAGGCTGCTGGAGCCGCAATCGCGCCCTTCACACCAGTACAACAGTTCGGCGCCCTGCTCCTGCAATGCTTGGCGGGTAGCGTTGAAAGCCTGATCGCCGAAGTGTTCGGCGGGTAGCTGATAGGTCACCGAGGTCAGCTGACCTTGCGTGGCGACCTGTTGCTCATAGCGCAGCTGATTGCTGATGCGGCGGATCGAACCCTGCGGATAGATGCGTTCCTGATCAGTCTGCTCACGGAAGTCGACGATTTCCGCCCGGGGAAACCGCGGAATACCGGCAAGATCATGACTGTCGGGCAGATCAGCGGCCACGGCGCTGAAACTGCAGAGAACTAGCGCCAAAGTCCGGCGCAGAGACATCGAGAAGCTCATCGCATCAACATCGATTGCGCACCTTTGATCACCTGCTCATCCGGCTCGCGACGCTTGGGTACCGCCAAACCGCGCTGCACCGCCGGCCGCGCCTCGATGGCTGCCAGCCAGCGCTGCAGATGCGCGAGGCCGTCGAGGGAGATGCCAGCCCAGTCGTACAAACGCACCCAGGGAAACGTGGCGATGTCGGCAATCCCATACTCGCCGGCCAGGTACGGTGCTTCGCTCAAACGGCTGTCGAGCACCTCATAAAGACGGCGGGTTTCGTGCTGATAACGGTCGATGGCCGGCTGCAGCTTCTCCGGGAAGTAGCGGAAAAATACGTTAGCCTGACCCTGCATCGGGCCGACGCCGCCTATCTGGAACATCAGCCACTGAATCGCCAGCGAGCGAGCCTTGGCATCCTGCGGCAGCAATTGGCCGGTCAATTCGGCGAGGTAGAGAAGGATGGCGCCGGACTCGAACACGGCGAAGTTGTCATTGTCGCGATCGACGATGGCCGGGATGCGGCCATTCGGATTGATCTTCAGAAAGGCAGGGCTTTTCTGTTCCTTCAGCTCGAAGTTCAGCGGGTGCACTTCATAGGGCAACCCGAGCTCTTCGAGGGCGATGGACACCTTGTGGCCGTTGGGGGTGGCGGCGGTGTACAGATCGATCATGTGCTTCTCCTGTCTCGACCCACCCAGCCTTACCGCTCGGCCGAAGCCCGTCAAGCAGGATGGAAGAAGCGATTGAAACAGTCTGCGACGGCCTGCGCGCCCTCCTCGTCTTCCAGGTGCAGATGGTGACGACCGGGCAGCTCGGTGATCTCGACGGGCAGCCGCTCGAGCATGTCGAAGGTGCCGGGAATCTTCCGGAGAATGCCTTGTTGGGCGACCACCAGATTGATCGGGCAAGTGATGCGCTCGACGAAGGCCAGCGCCTGCGGCAGAGTCAGGCGCACCGGCGAAGGGAGGGCCAGACGACTATCGGTGCGCCAAACATAACCGCCGGGCACCGGCATTACGCCACGCTGGGCGAGCAGTTCTGAGGCCTCGCGGTTGACCGGCACTTGGCCTTTCATGCGCGCCTCGATGGCTTTGTCGAAGCTGTCGTGTACGCGCTTGCGCTTGCTGCCATGGGCCTTCTGCGCGTCCAGCGCGGTGGCCAGTTCCGCAGCCATGGCTTGTGGCTCGGCGGTGTGGGGAATGATTGCGTCGATCAACGCCAGGCGTTCAACTCGATGCGGCATGGTGCCGGTCAGCAGGGTCGAAACAATGGCGCCCATCGAATGACCCAGTAGCGAGAAACGCTCCCAGCCGAACTGGTCGGCCACCTGCAGGATGTCGGCGACGTATTCCCAGATCAGGTAGCTGGCACCCGGCGGGCGATGGTCGGAATAGCCATGCCCCGCCAGGTCAACCGCCACAATACGCAGTCCGTGCAACTTGGGAATCAACCGCGCGAAGCTCATCGCGTTATCCATCCAGCCATGCACCGCGAGCACCGGCAGGCCGTCTTCCGGACCGGAAATATGCGCTGCCAACTCGATATGCGGCAGGCTCAGACGGACTTCCTCGACCTGCATGCTCATCGCGGCTCCTGCATAGCGCGGCGTTGATCCCAGCGACTCAACAGCTGTTTGACCAGTTCGGCGGTGTCCTGCGGACGCTCGAAGGGGAACATGTGGCCGCCGGGCAGGGTCAGGTATTCGCCTTGCGGGACACGGCGTACCAGTTGTGCATCGCGCTTGCGCACCACCCGACTTTGCTCGCCACGAACCACGGCCATTGGCACCTGCAACTGCTGCGGCGCGCCGGGATTGGTATGCGGAACGTTGCGATAGATGCTCAGCTCTGTGGCCGGATCGAAGCGCAGGCGCAGGCCGTCCTGACACGCCTGCAAGCCGTGCTCGACGTAGGCATCCAGGCACTCTGGATCGAAATGGCGGAACAGGGATTTCTCGGCGAAATAGGCGCGCGCTTCAGCAGGATCGTTGAACAGTTCACGGCGGCCCTGGGTGCGTCCGGCCGGCGTTACCCGATCGATGAAGCCGAAGCGTTTCGCGGTACGGATCGCCAACCGATGCGGCAGGCCCAGGATCGGCGAGTCCAACAGCACCAGCCCGCGGTACAGCTCGGGGCGTTGCAAGGCCGCGCGGTAATGCAAGATACCGCCCAGCGAATGCCCGACGCCCCATACCGGCTCGCCGAGCGATTCGAGATGGTGGAGCAATTCGCCAACCAACTCCTCCCAGTTCTCCCCCACCGGAAAGCGCGGATCATGGCCGTGCTGCTCCAGATGTTGGACCCGGTACGCGGGCGCGAGCTCGGCAAACAATTTGCCGTAAGTGGCCGAAGGAAAACCGTTGGCGTGAGCGAAGAAAACGGGCTGTGACATGGTCATCGTCTAAAAAGGGATACACAAGGATTGTCCGGCAGGCAGGTGCTTGCGGCAATGACAAAACGGTCAGTGAATGATGGCAGTACGGCCAAAACCAAGGCTGACGCTCCCGCGGGAACGCCAATTGGCTCAGAACCTGTTTACGATCTCGCGAGCTAGAGCCGTGCAAGGCGCAACGACCAGCGGGAGTAACAGCCAAAGGCTGGCCCGTAGGGTGAGCGCCAGCGAATAAAATGGGCGAAGAGCGGAGTTTACGAGCTGTAAATGAGCATCCGAGCCCAGTTTTTAACGCCGTATGGCCGACGCGCAGCAGATCGTAAACAGGTTCTCAAGCTTTAGGCGGTTGCTCGCCCAGCGGCACGATGGCCATGGTCAGCCGCGAGATACAGCTCGGCTTGCCATCTTCACCGCTCAGGCGGATACCCCAGACATGCGTGGTCCGGCCCAGATGCACCGGCCGCGCCACCGCCGTGACTCGCCCGCTGCGCAGGCCACGCAAATGGTTGGCGTTGACCTCCAGCCCGACGCAGTAATAACGGCTGCTATCGAGGCACAGGAAACTCGCGGTCGAACCGAGGGTTTCGGCCAGCACGACCGAGGCCCCTCCATGCAATAAACCAAAGGGTTGGTGAGTGCGACGATCGACCACCATGCTGGCGGTGATCGACTCGTCATCGAACGATTCGAAGCGGATATCCAACAGCTCGCCAATGCTGTTGCGCAGGTTGGCGTTGAGTCGCTCCAGATCGGGTGTATTGCGCCATAGGCTCATGAAAACTCCTTAACAGGCCGTTGAAAAACTACCTACGTTGCCGATACGGCGTTAAAAACGGCCTCAAAATGCTCATTTACAGCGCGTAAACTGCGCTTTTTCGGCCGTTTTTGCCTTGTCTCGGCTGCCTCGGCTACATTTTTCAACGGCCTGTTAGCCATGCCAGAGCACCGTTTCACGACGATCCAGCCACTCTTGGAAATGCGGCTGATAGGTGCCTTCCACGACATTGCGCTTGATCTTCAGGGTGGGCGTGAGAAAGCCATTTTCGACCGCCCAGTTGTCCTGCAGGAGGACCAGGGTGAGCAGCCGCTCATGCTTGTCGAGCACCTTGTTCACGTCGTCTAGCAGGGTGCGGAAACTGCTTTCCAGATCGCCGCGGGTGCCGCCCTGCACCGAGCGCCGGCCGACTTCAGACAGCACGCACAAGGCCAGCGGTTGCGGCAGGCTGTCGCCAACCACGCACACCTGCTCGATCAGCGGATGCACCGCCAAACGGTTTTCGATCGGTGCTGGGGCGACATATTTGCCCTTGCTGGTCTTGAAGATTTCCTTGAGCCGTCCGGTCAGCCGCAGGTAGCCGTCGGCGTCCTCTTCACCCTTGTCGCCGGTACGTAGATAACCGTCCGCGGTGATGGTTTCGGCAGTCTTTTCCGAGTCTTTGAAATAGCCCTGCATGGTCGCGCCGCTGCGCACCTGCAGTTCACCGTCGTCAGCGATACGCACCTCGACGCCCAGACTTGGTTGGCCGATCCAGCCAGTCTTGATCTTGCCCTTCCGGCACAGATGGGAATAACCGCAGTTCTCGGTCATGCCATAGACCTCGAGCACTTCCAGGCCCATGCGTTGATACCAGTTCAACAGCGCTTGCGGCACGGGCGCAGCACCGCATAGCGCTAGGCGCACCGCATCCAGGCCAAGACCGGTGAGCACTTTGCGGCCAACGATGCGACCGATGATCGGCAGGCGCAGAAGGAAGTCCAGCTTGGCCGCCGGCATCTTGCTGTACACGCCCATTTGAAACTTGGACCAAATGCGCGGCACACCGAACATCAAGGTCGGCCGGGCACGCTTGAGGTCTTCCAGGAAGGTATCCAGGCTTTCGGCGAAGAACACCGCTGCCCCGCTATACAGGGACCCCAGCTCAACGAACATGCGCTCCGCCACATGACACAGGGGCAGATAAGAAATCAGCCGATCGTTCTCGCTGCTCTGGAACATCTGCATGCCGTTACTACCGGCAAAACCAAAGTTACCGAAGGTGTGCATCACGCCTTTCGGGGTGCCGGTGGTCCCGGAGGTGTAGATGATCGTGGCCAGTTGATCGGCCGTTGGCGACGGGTTGTCGCGGATCGGCGCGCTGGCTTGCAGGTCGCTCCACTGATAGTCGAACTGACCTGGCGGATGCAGCGGCAACGCTATGGTCGGCACACCGGAAGGCACGCCCGCCACCATGGACGGCCAATCGTCCAACTTGCCGATGAGTACCAGCATCGACTCGGAATGCTCGAGTACCTGGCGGGTCGATTCGGCGCTCAGATTCGGATACAGCGGCACCGAGATGTGCCCAGCCATCCAGATCGCCAGGTCGGCGACGATCCAGTGCGCGCAGTTCTTGGAGATGATTGCGATGCGACTGCCGGCGGGCAGTTCGCGGGCGCGTAGCCAGTTGGCGGCGCGGCGTGCCTGGTCGCCGACATCGGACCAGCTCAGTTCTTCGACCTGGTCGCCGCCCAGCGGCTGCACCAGATAACGCTTATTCGGGTGTCGAGCTTCGCGCTCGTAGAACACTTCCAACGGCAATCGAACTGCATTAGCCACGACATCCTCCTTGTTTTTGTTATGGAGACAGTCAACCAAGCACTTGCTTGGTCGAATATTCCATGCACAAACCCGAGGTGCAACCGGAGAAATGTTTCCGTGTGTAGTCGTCTTGCCAGATCACGACGTTAGTGCGGATGCACCAGCGCGAGCAAATCCATACTGCCGGCCGCAAAGATGTCGCCATCCAGTTCGGCAAGGCTGGCGGTGCTCATCGGTAGGGGCTGCTGACGATGGCCGTGTACCAACAGCCCTCCCAGGTCACCGATAAATGGCTGGTGACTGACCAGCAACACCTCACGTTCAGCGTACTCGTCGAGATGCCGCAAGGCCTCGGCGGGTGAGCTGTCCGGAGTCAGCCAGGGCACCGTGGTGATCGACACGCGCACGCCCAACGCCTCGCGCACCAGTTCGGCGGTCTGCTGCGCGCGGATATATGGACTGGCGAGGATCGCCGCCAGCGGCCGACCATCCAATTGCGCGCTGCTTTGCAGCACTTCCTTGCGCCCGCGCTTGGTCAGATGCCGCTCGGCATCGGTGCGCGCGTGCGGCTCTGCTTCGCCGTGGCGCAACAACCACAACCTCATAGCTTGGGCTCTTCGTCACGCACCGGGTGCGGCGCTGGAGGCACCGCGTGAGCAGCCTCGCCTTCTGGCGCTTGCGGGGTCGGCCAATCAGCGAAAGGCCAGGGTTTGATGTCGCTATTGAAGGTACCGAAGCGGCCGATCTGCGCCAGATACTGGCTGAGGCTGTCGCCCAAACCCAACAGGCTGGCGTTGGGTGCGCTGTAGAACAGGCGATAACCCAGTTGCAACAGGACTACCGCCCCGAGCACCAGCTCGGCTAGCTGCCAGATAATGACAAAAACCACCATCCACAGAATGCGCAGCACAATAGACTCGTGCTGCAGTTCATTGGTGTCGTTCATGGCGTTTCCCTCTTCATAATTGCGTCAATTACTGAAACCCGCCGACTTAGAAGCCGCTGAGCGAAATAAAGTCCACATCGGTCTTCGGCTCGCCGCGCATCAACAGCTCGATAACCTGCGTCAGAGTACGCCCTTCAAACAAAATCGCATGCAGGCCAGCCACCAGCGGCATGTAGATCTGCAATTCCTCCGCCTTAGCCTTGAGCACCTTCAGGGTATTAACCCCTTCGGCGACTTCACCGAGCCGGGTTACCGCTTCCTCCAAGCTCAATCCCTCGCCCAGGGCGAAGCCGACCTGATAATTGCGGCTTTTCGGCGATGTGCAGGTGACGATCAGATCGCCCACGCCAGCCAGCCCCAGAAACGTCATCGGATTGGCCCCGAGCTTGACCGCAAAGCGCGTCATTTCGGCCAGGGCACGGGTGATCAGCATGCTTTTGGTGTTCTCGCCCATGCCAAGCGCAGCGGCCATGCCGGCGATGATCGCGTAGACATTCTTCAGCGCCCCGCCCAGCTCGACACCGAAGCGGTCGCCGCTCGCGTAAACCCGAAAAGTGCGGCCATGCAGGACTGCCTGAACGCGCGCGCAAAGTGCTTCATCCTCACTGGCCACCACCGTCGCGGTGAGCGCGTGTTCGGCGATTTCCTTGGCCAGATTGGGCCCGGATAGCACGCCGATATGGGCCTGCGGCGCGACCTCCTCGAGAATCTGGCTCATCAGCTTAAAGCTCTGCGCCTCGATGCCTTTGGTCAGGCTGATCAGTTGCTTGCCCGCCAACTGCGCGCCATGCGGCTGCAGTACGGTGCGCAAGGCACTGGATGGAATGGCCACGAAAAACAGCTCGCAGGCCACCAACGTCGCGGCGAGATCAACGCTTGGCGTCACGCTCGGATGAACTTTTACGCCCTTCAGATAACGAGGATTCTCCCGCGTAACCCGAATGGCCTCCGCTTGCTCGGGATCGCGCATCCACAGACGCACCAACTGGCCATTCTCAGCCAGCAAATTAGCCACCGCAGTACCGAAACTACCGCCACCAAGGACGGCAATGGGTTGTTGCTCAGTCATAAAGAATCCGTGTGGCTATCACATTAAAAAGCCGTTGCGAGCATTATACGGAGCGTCTGGCGGGCAGCTAGCATTTGCCTACGCGAGCCAGAAGATACTGATTATTCTGCTAATTTTGCTCAAATAGAGTAGTGGCAGAGGCACTTCAAACGGCATCCCGGTTATGGTGGAAGCCCGATTGCTATATTTCCTGCAGCCCGAACTAGAGTTTTAGCATGCGTTCACATCCCACGGACGAGCCCACACGAGGCCAATGGATGCGCCGTCTCCCGCCACTTACCGGCGACTGTGAGTTAGCTGTCTTCTCGCACCTTGCTCGAGTAGCGCGGCGATGAACTTGCGCCGCGGCTGGGACATTCATACCCGAACCCAGTTGATCAGTCTGGGACCAGCGCTGGTGCTGACGCTGCTGCTGACCGGTTTTTTCACGTTCGCTCGCCTTCAGGACCTGCGCCAGGAACTCAACCACACCGGCCAGCTGATCGCCAACCAGCTGGCGCCCGCCACCGAATACGGTGTGCTCAGCGGCAATCTGCAGGTGCTGCATAAGCTTCTCAAAGCCACCCTGGACACGCCGCACGTGCGCTTCTTGGAGGTGCGTGATCGTGACGACCGTATCCTCGTCTACATCGAGCAGCCCAACAGTCCCAAGCAGGCGTCACAAGTGGAAATCTTCCACGCGCCGATCCGCCTGCAGCACCTGACGTTGCCCGCCGAGGTGCTGCGAGGTAACCAACATCTCGATCAGGTCGGCAATAACTACCTCGGTCGCGTGGTGGTTGGCATGTCCAACGATGCCTTTAGCAGCCGCCAGCAGGAAATCCTGCTCAAAGCCATGGTTCTCGTGGTGCTGGCTTTGCTGCTGACCTTTGCAATTGCCCGTCGCCTGGCCCGCGGCTTGTCCAAACCGCTGAGCGCGATGGGCAAGACGGTCGAAGCCATCCAGGCCGGGCACTACGACAATCGACTGCCGGCCGGCGGCGAAGGCGAATTGAGCGATTTGGCCCGGCATATCAATAACCTTGCCAGTGCCCTGGACCACGCCAGTCGTGAGCAGCAGCAGGCCATGGCGGAGCTGATCAACGCTCGCGAGGAATCCGAACAGGCCAACCGGGCAAAATCCGAGTTTCTGGCGATGATGAGCCACGAGCTGCGCACCCCGATGAACGGTGTACTAGGTATGCTGCAGCTGCTGGAAACCACCGAGATGAACCAGGAGCAAGTGGAATATGCGGCCCTGGCGACCGAATCCACCGAGCATCTGCTCAAGGTGATCAACGACATTCTCGACTTCTCGCGGATCGAGCGCGGCGCGCTGGAACTCGAGCAGATCCCGTTCAACCTGCTGGAGCTGCTGCAAAGCTCCACCCAGGTTTTCCAGCACAGCGCCCAGCAGCGCGGCCTGGAGCTGAAGCTGGATTGCCAGGCCGGCCTGGAAAACCTCGAAGTCCAAGGCGACCCGACGCGCATCCGGCAAATCCTGGTCAACCTGCTCGGCAACGCCCTGAAATTCACGGAGGAAGGTGGCATCCGCCTGCAGGCCCGCTGGCAGCCGCTGGACGACGAAGTGCTGTGGTTCACCTGCGCGGTTCACGACAGCGGCATCGGCATTCCGGCAGAGCGCCTGGAGCACATGTTCGATGCCTTCCAGCAGGCCGATAGCTCGATTTCACGGCGCTACGGCGGCACCGGCCTTGGCCTGCCCATCGCCCGCACGTTGGCCGAGCGCATGGGCGGCACCTTGCGGGCGGAAAGCGCCGACGGAAAAGGCTCGATATTCACCCTGGAAATTCCGTTGCCGTTCCGGACTCAAGTAGCCGGCGCCCTGACCAATCGACCGATCAGCGAGCATCTTAGTAGCGGCCATGAGGTGCTGCTGGTGGAAGACAATCCGGTCAATCAGACCGTAATCGAAGCCATGCTGCGCAGTCTCGGTTATCAGGTCAGCCTGGTCAGCGATGGCGCTGAGGCGGTGCACAGCGCCAGCCGGCAGCAATTTTCCGCGATCCTCATGGATTGCCGCCTGCCCGTCATGGACGGTTACGAAGCGACCCGACAGATCCGCGAACTCAGCGGCCAGGGTGGCGTGCCGATCATCGCCCTCACCGCCAACGCACTGCAGGGCGACCGCGAAGCCTGTCTGCAGGCAGGCATGAACGACTACCTGTCCAAACCGTTCAAACGCTCCGATCTACAGCGTATTTTGCAGCGCTGGCTTCCCCCCGACCTTCGGTGAGTGGCCGTCCGTCGACCACTTTGTTAGCGTACCGCTCCGATGGGGCGTTCTCCTATACGTGCTGCCATGCTGTACAAGTGCTTGGCGCACTGTGACTTTCATCAACACGCAACAGTCTACGACTAGGCTGTCAGACACCATGCGGTGCGCAGGCAGCCTGGATTTGCCCAGCCCTGCTGCACAGGGATCATTGAGGAGCTCGCATGACCAAACAAAACGCCTTTACCCGGGAAGACCTGCTGCGCTGCAGCCGCGGCGAGTTATTCGGTCCGGGAAATGCGCAACTGCCCGCCCCGAACATGCTGATGGTTGATCGCATCACCCATATCAGCGAAGTCGGCGGCAAATACGGCAAAGGTGAATTGGTCGCCGAGCTGGATATCAACCCTGACCTGTGGTTCTTCGCCTGCCATTTCGAGGGTGATCCGGTGATGCCGGGCTGCCTGGGCCTTGACGCCATGTGGCAGCTGGTAGGTTTCTATCTGGGCTGGCAAGGCAATCCGGGCCGTGGCCGCGCGCTGGGATCCGGCGAAGTGAAGTTCTTCGGCCAGGTTCTGCCGACCGCCAAAAAGATCACTTACAACATTCACATCAAGCGCACCATCAGTCGTTCGTTGATCCTCGGCATCGCCGATGGCAGTGTCAGCGTCGATGGTCGCGAGATCTACAGTGCCGAAGGCTTGCGCGTCGGTCTGTTCACTTCCACTGACAATTTTTAAGGGTTATCCGCATGCGTCGCGTCGTGATTACCGGTTTGGGCATCGTTTCTTGCCTGGGCAATGACAAAGACACCGTTTCTGCCAACCTGCGTGCCGGGCGCGCCGGGATCCGCTACAACCCGTCCTATGCCGAGATGGGCTTACGCAGCCAGGTGTCCGGCTCGGTCGACCTGAAGCTGGAAGAGCTGATCGACCGTAAGGTGTTCCGCTTCATGGGCGACGCCGCGGCTTATGCGTACCTGGCGATGGAACAGGCGATCAAGGACTCCGGCCTGAGCCAGGAGCAGGTTTCCAATCCGCGCACCGGCCTGGTCGCTGGCTCCGGTGGTGCTTCCACCATCAACCAGATGGAAGCCATCGACACCCTGCGCGAAAAAGGCGTCAAGCGCATCGGCCCATACCGCGTGCCGCGCACCATGAGCAGCACCGTGTCGGCCTGCCTGGCCACGCCGTTCGAAATCAAGGGCGTCAACTACTCGATCTCCTCCGCCTGCGCCACCAGTGCCCACTGCATTGGTCACGCCATGGAGCAGATCCAGCTGGGTAAACAGGACATCGTCTTCGCCGGCGGCGGCGAAGAAGAGCACTGGAGCCAGAGCTGCTTGTTCGACGCCATGGGCGCCCTCTCCACCCAGTACAACGAAACCCCGGAGAAGGCCTCGCGCGCCTACGACGCCAAGCGTGACGGCTTCGTCATCGCCGGCGGCGGTGGCATGGTGGTGGTCGAGGAACTGGAGCACGCCCTCAAGCGCGGCGCCAAGATCTACGCAGAAATCGTCGGCTACGGCGCGACCTCCGACGGTTACGACATGGTTGCCCCGAGCGGCGAAGGCGCGACCCGCTGCATGCAGCAGGCGCTGGCCACCGTTAGCGACCCGATCGACTACCTGAACACCCACGGCACCTCCACCCCGGTGGGCGACACCGCGGAAGCCGGTGCGGTACGGGCCGTGTTCGGCGACAAGGCACCGAAGGTCAGCTCGACCAAGAGCCTGTCCGGTCACTCGCTGGGCGCCGCCGGGGTACACGAGGCGATCTATTGCATGCTGATGATGGAAGGCAACTTCATTGCCGGTTCAGCCAACATCGACGAAGTCGATCCGGCCGTTGCCGACCTGCCGATCGTGCGCAAGACCGAGGAAAACGCCAAGGTCGACGTGGTGATGAGCAACAGCTTCGGTTTCGGTGGCACCAACGCCACCCTGATCTTGAAGCGCTGGACCGGCAAGTAAGCCGCTCCCGCAATAAAAAAGGGCGCCTCACGGCGCCCTTTTTTATTTCTCCGGTTTTTAGATCTCCCGGCCTCAGGCCGCGCTGTCATTGTGATGCAGGCCGCGATGCAGACGGTTGATACGTGGCACCAACATCGGCACTTCGCGACGATAGTCGGCATATTCCGGATGCGCGTCCTGCAAATCGCGCTCCTCGAGCTGAATGGCCGACAAGATGTAGGCCGTGTTCAGCAGCGCGAACAGCGCGTGGGTCATGGTCATTTCCGGAGTGGCCCAAAACGCGATGAACCAGCCGACATACAGCGGATGACGCACGATCTGGTAGACCGCCGGAGTCTTGAAGGTCAGCGGCTGGTACGCCCGGCCGAGCAATTGCAGCCACACCTGACGCAGACCGAACAGGTCGAAATGGTTGATCAGGAAGGTGCTGTACAGCACCAGCAACCAGCCGAAACCGAACAGCGCATACAGCACACCGCGACCGACCGGGTTTTCCACCGACCAGAACACTCCGCCGACCGGCTGCCAGAAGCTGAACATCAGGATCAGCGCCAGGCTGGAAAACAGCACGTAGGTGCTGCGCTCGGCCTCGACCGGCACCCATTGCGTCCACCAGCGCTTGAACGCCGGCCGGGCCATCACGCTGTGCTGCAGGGCGAACAGCGCGATCAGCAGGACGTCGATGAGCACCGCGTTGGTCGACGGCAGCCGTGGCTCGCCATCCAGCGTGCTCGGTACGAACGGCAAGTTACCGACGAACGCGATCAGATAGAGAAACGTGGCGAAGAAGATCAGATAGCTCACAACGCCATAGATGAAGATGGAAGTGCGCTTGAACATGTTCGGCTCCTCGGCAAGCAAGCGACCGTACTGCCCGGCCCGGCGACACCTACGCGATTCAGGCAGAGAAAAGGGAACGGACGGCAAAACTCGGCAGTTGCACGCCCTGGCGGCCCAGTGGTGCAGCGGCGCAGCGGCCGAGTAGCGGGAGTTGGCGTTCGATCGAATGGCGTTTCATGCTCGGTACCTACCTTGGCTAGTGATTCGGTGCAGTGTTCTGCACTTGAAGCCAGGTTATGGCCGGCATGTATCGGCTCTATGTCTGTAATCGCGCAAATTGTTACGCTTCGGTTTCAGTCGCGGCTTTCGCTCAGCAGCTGACGTAACAGGCGATGCAACTGGACCTGGTCGACCGGCTTGCGCAGCAGCGCGCGCAAGCCCTCGGCCTGCACTTGGCCCTCGCTCAACTGGTCGCTGAAGCCGCTGTACAGCACGATCGGCAAGTCCGCGCGCAACACCAGCAGGCGCCGCGCCACTTGCAGGCCGGTCAGGCGCGGCATGCTCTGGTCCAGGATCACCAGGTCCCAAGCGTAGGGATCGGCGCAGAGCACCGCGCAGGCCTGTTCGGCGTCGCCGAAATGGCGCACCTGCAGGCCCCAGTCGGCCAGGCGATCGGCCATGAACTCGGCCACCATTGGCTCGTCGTCGACCACCGCCACACGCCCGCGCAACGGTTCCGAGTGCGACGGCACGACCAATGCGCCGGCCTCCTCCAGACAGGGAGTGCCCTCGGCCAGCGCCGGCAGGAAAATCTGGAAGGTACTGCCCTCGCCCAGCCGGGAGGCGACGTGGATGTGCCCCGAGTACTCGTGCACGATGCCGTGCACCAGCGACAGGCCCATGCCACTGCCCTGCCCGCTGGCCTTGGTCGAGAAGAACGGCTCGAACATGTGCTCGCACACCGCCGCCTCGATGCCCGGGCCGCTATCGCTGACACTGAGCACCACGTACCGGCCGCCGAACGGCTGCCGGCAGGAGGCGCAGATGCCGCGCTGCATGGCCTGCACGCCCACCGCGATGCGCAGCTGACCGACCCCGGACATGGCGTCGCGGGCGTTGATGCACAGGTTCATCAGCACCTGCTCCAGCTGCACCGGATCGACCAGCACCGGGGGCAGATCGACCGGCAAGCGCGTATCGATTTCCACGCTGGACGGCAGGCTGGCCTCGACCAGCTTGATGAAGCCGCCGACCCGCTCGGCCAACGCCACCGGCTGCGGTTGGCCACGGCTACCACGACTGAAAGTGAGCATCTGCTGGATCAGATCGCGGGCCTTCTCGGCTGAGCGCTGCACGCGGGTCAGGTGGTGACTGAGGCGCTGATCGGGCAGTCGCTCGGCCAACTCCTGGGCCATCACCGTGTAACCGAGCATGCCGGTGAGCAGGTTGTTGAAATCGTGGGCCACGCCACCGGTCAGGTGCCCGATCGCCTCCATACGCTGCGCCTGGCGCAGCTGCTGGGCGAGCGCCGCGCGCTGCTCCTCGGCATGCTTGAGCTCGGTGATATCACGCAGGTAACCGATGAATTGCAGGCCATCCGGATTGTCCACGGCGCTCACCGTCAGTTCGGCGGGAAATTCCTCGCCGTTGGCCCGCCGCAACTGCACCTCGACACGCCGGCCGCTCATCAAACGCCAGCCGGCCAAGTAGGCCTGGAAGCCGCTGCGCATCTTGTCCCGGTGGCGCTCGGGGAGGATCAGGTCGGCCAGCGGCTGGCCAATCGCCTGCTCGCGGCGGTAGCCGAAGCACTGCTCGGCAGAGGGGTTGAACGCCAGTACACGCCCCTCGCCATCGGTGCTAATGATGCAATCCAACGCCGTGCTGACGATCGCCCGATACTGCTGCTCGCTGGCGCGCAGGGCTTGCTCTGCCGCCTTGCGCTGGGTGATTTCACGGGTGATACCGAGGATCCGCTCGACCCCGCCGATAGTCGTGCGTTTGAGCACCACCTCGTCCCAGTGCAGGCTGCCGTCGCGGTTACGCCGGTGCCACTCGAAGCGCTGCAGCTCACCATCGCGGGCCCGCGCCAGCCAGCCGGCGGCGTCCTCGCCGGTGTAGGGGCGATAACCGGCACTGAAGTCGTCGATAGTCAGGCCGAGCATCTCTTCATAGCGGTAGCCGTAGGCTTCGCAGGCCTTGGGATTGACGTCGACCAGCACGCCGCTGTGCAGGTCGTGGACGAAGATGGCGTCTTCCGAGCTGTCGAAGATCGCCCGGTAGCTGGCTTCGGCTTCGCCGCTCTGGATTTCCGCCGCAGCGCGCACCGAGAAGACCTTAAGCAACGCCTCGGTGAGATCCGGGGACTCCAGCGTGCCGCGGCTGGAGACGGAAATCAGGCCGATCGGCCGGCCATCGGTGGCGAACAGCGGATAGCCGGAATAACTGTTGAGGTGGAATTCCTTGATGAACGGATCCTCGGGAAAGCGCGCCTGGGCATCGTTACCGACGAACTGGAAACCCAGGTCGATCACCCGCTCGCACGGTGTACCGGTCAGCCGATAGGTGACGTTGTCGCGCAGCTGGCCATCGAAATACAACGCCACGGTGCGCAGATGCTTGACCCGGTCGCCCTGTAGATGGGCGATGGCGACGATGTCGGCGCCCAGCGAACGCCCCAGGTAGCGAACGATCTCGCTGAACACCGCCTCACCGCTGACCGCCGAAACGCCCATCGCGATATGCCGCAGCGCCTCTTCCCAGCGCTTGCGTGCGGTGATGTCGGTGGACATGCCGCACACCGCGATGACCTTACCGTGGTCGTCGAACAGCGGAATCTTGGTCGACAGGTAGGTGCGCCGCCCGCCGGCCAGCTCGACCTGCTCCTCGAACTCCAGGGCCTGGCCTAGTTCGGCGACGCGCCGGTCATTGGCGCGCAGCTCATCGGCCTCGGCCGAGGGGAACAGCTCATGGTCGGTGTGGCCGATAACTTCTGCGGCGCTGCGTCCGAATAGCTCTTCGAACGCGCGATTGACCAGCTGCAGGTGACCCTGCAGGTCCTTCACGTAGATCACCGCACTGCTGTTGTCGACGATCTGTCGTAACTGATGCTCCACCGTACTGGTGGCGAGGATCCTGGGCAGGGGGTGATTCATGCGCACATCCTCGGCGGGGAGCGAGACTCTGCGCTGAGTATAGGGGCGTGTCCACAGGACTCGAGGAGGTCGCAACCGGGTTGAAACAATTGAAACAAAACAGGCTCTCAGCGCGGCACGAACATGTAGCCAACGCCACGCACCGTGCGGATCAGCTGCGGTTTGTCGGGGTCGGGCTCGAGCTTGCGGCGCAGGCGGGCGATGCGGATGTCGATGGAGCGGTCGTACGGATTCCAGTCGCGCTGCTGGGTCAGGTTGAGGATCTGGTCGCGCGACAGCGGGCGGTTCGGCCGCTGCACGAAGACCTGCAACATCTCGAACTCCATGGCAGTCAGCGGCACTTCGGCGCCGTTGGCATCGAACAACTGATGGCGCTGCAAATCCAGGCGACAGTCGCCGAGCGCCAGTAAGTCGTCGTCGGCCGCCGCCTCCACGGCGGCGCTGGGCTGGCGGGTATAGCGACGCAGCACGGTTTTCAGGCGTGCCAGCAGCTCACGCGGGTCGAAGGGTTTGGCCAGGTAGTCGTCGGCACCGACTTCCAGGCCGACGATGCGGTCCAGCGGCGTGCTGGCACCCGAGATCATGATCACCGGCAGGTCGTGATGCTCGCGCAGGAAGCGCGCCAGGCTCAGGCCGTCCTCACCGGGCAGGCCGACATCCAGCAGCACCACGTCCGGCAGCTGCTCAGCGAGCAGCGCACGCATTTGCTGGCTATCCGCCGCGAGCGCCACCTCATAGCCGTGCCCGCCCAGATAGTCAGCGAGCAACTCGCGTATGTCGGCATCGTCGTCCACCGCCAGGACCCTGATCGGCGCTGCCATGCTGCCCTCCTCTTCGCGCATCCACCCCAGCCACTATAGCTGCCGGCATCTGCGGCCAACGCACAGCTGGTCAGGGCAGCATGAAAAACGGCGCCTCTCGGCGCCGTTTTTTCCATCGGGTGATTTAGCGCGAGGCTTTGCGCCGCAACGCCGCCGGGCTGAAGTTCGAATCGTCCGGGGCCGGCTTGCTGAAATCCGCGGTGCCGGGCTCTTCGTTGTCCAGCCATTGCACGCCGTAGCGGCGCGCTTGCAGGTCGTGGAAGGTATCCAGCGCCGTCCAGACGGTCGGCAGTTCGTAGAAGTTCTTCAGATACGCCATCGATACGCGCCACAACTCGCCGCGGCCATCGAACTGGTCAACCACCGCCGCCCCCCAGCTATCTTCATCGAGGAACAGGGTGCGCTTGGAGTAGATATGCCGCGCGCTGGCTTTCAACTTGCCCTCGACCACCCACACCCGATGCAGCTCATAACGGGTGTATTTGGGGTTGAGGTGGCCGGGCAGCAGCAAGTCGTCGTACTTCACCTCGGGGCTGGTGAGCTTGTAGTTGTTGTACGGAATGTAGAGTTCTTTCTTGCCGACCAGCGTCCAGTCGTAGCGATCCGGTGCGCCGTTGTACATGTCGGTGTCATCGGCGGTGCGCAGGCCATCGGAGTCTTCGATCGGCGTGTCGTAGGCCAGCGTCGGCGCGCGACGGACGCGGCGTTGGCCGGGGTTGTAGGCCCAAGCCTGGCGCGGCTCTTTGACCTGATCGAGCATTTCCTGGAGCAACGCACCGTTACCGGCCAAACGCGCCGGCGCGGTGGTGAAGGTCAGGTAATAGAACAGCGTGTTGTTCAGTGTCGCGTAGCTGCCTTTGGGATCGTAGAAACGAAACAGCGCTTCGTCCTGCGAGGTCACCAGCGAGTAGGCGCCGTTACGCTGGATACCGGCCTGCGCGGAACGGCGCACCACATAGCTACCGCGGTAACGAGTGATGTGATTCCACACTGCTTCCAGGCCGCTCTGCGGAACCGGGAAGGGCACGCCGCCATAAGCGTCGGCGATGCCGTTACCGTCGTTGAGCAGCTTGGCACTGGTGGCATTCTTGAACATGTTGTCGTACACCCACTGCGGCGCGGAACCGGAGCGCCGAGTCGGGTAGACCGGGATCTGGAAAGTCTCCGGATAGGCAGCGAACAAGGCGATCTGGCCGGCCGTCAGGTTGGCTTTGTATTGCTCCAAATTGGCTTTGCTGATGGTGAACAGCGGTTGATCCGCGGCAAATGGATCGACATGGTGCTGCCCCGGCCCTTTGTAGCCGGTCGGTGCCTGGGTGATACCGCCCTGCCAGACAGGAATGGTGCCGGCGGCGTTAGCGGCTTTTTCGGCACCGAACGGCGTGAGGGTGGTTTTCAGTGTCGCGGCCTGTTCCGCCGAAACGGTCGCCAACGCATCCGTCGTCCCGAAGGCGAGGATGATGGCGGCAACGAGCAGTGAGGGCTTTTTCAACATGCTGCGGTTCTCCAGGATCAGTCGATCGCCCGGCGTGGATCGGGCCGGGCGCTAGGTATCAGAACGAGTACTTGGCGTTGAGCGATACGTTGTCCCGGTCGCGCGTGCTGTTGTTGTCTCCGGCGCCGTAGTACTCGGTGTACTGCATGCCTACTTCGAAACTGTTCAGGTAGCTGGCATCGATCCCGAGGGTGTGTGCCTTGCGCCCCTCGATGAAGTTGCCGGTGCGATCCGAATTGCCCTGGAAATCGTTCTGGAACACCACGTAGGGAGTCAGCTTGACCCCGGCGTAGACGTCGTTCCAGCTACCCGATAGCAGCAGCGTGTAGCCGTAACTATCGCGGCTGATCTGATCGCTGTCGCCGTTCTCTGGGTCGCCATAAGCCTTGTCGGTGGCGCTGGTGAATTTGCGCTGCGAGCCGTCAAAGGCGGTGTATTGCAGGCTGCTGCCGCGGATGTGCTGGGAGGCGATTTCAGCGACGCCGAACAGCGAGTCGAAGCTCAGCAGCGGGCCGAAGTTGTAGATGGTCGACAGCGACAGATTGAAGGTTTCCGCTCGTTCGTAGTTCTCGAACAAGCCCGAGCGGCACAACGGCTTGCCGGCCACCAAGGCGCACGCCTGCGTGCCGGGTACGCTGTTGTCGTACAGCGTGGTGTTGCCAGATATGCCCTGCACCAGCAGATCGCCGAGGAGGTCGTCAGTAGTGGAGATACTGATCGGCGCATTCGGCCGGTAAGCGACTTCACCAGACACCGAGGCGTCGCCCAGGGTGGTGTTGAAGCTCAGGCCGTACATGCGGATGTCTTCGACATAATCACGGCGCGCCTGGGCATTGCTGGCGACATCCAGGGTTGCCAGACCGAACTCCGCACCGGGCGCACCGAGCCCAGCGGCAACAGCGCCAAGCGTGGCCATGTCCACGCCTTCGTAACCGCTGAGGTCGACGGCAACCTGCGGTTCCTTGGCATGGTAGTTGACGAAATAGGCGCCAAATTCAGTGGAGTTGAGCTGCTCAGCAACGTAGCGGAACGCCACGCCAAACTGCCCGTCGTCGCGTGCTTCGATATCCGGGCCGACGTTGGCGACTTTGAAGGTGCCGGTGGCCGGATTCAGATAGGCATTCGGGCCAAACGGACCATTGCCGACCAAACCAAACTGCGCCGCCAGCGGATAGGCACCGAGCAGTTGGGCGAACGCCGGATCGTCGATCGAGGTGTAAGCCGTATTGCCGCCATCGGCGAACAGATCGGTATCGCTGAAATAGGTACCCACTGGGTCGAGGCGGGTCTCCTTCCACTTCCACTGGTAGAAGGCTTCCATCGACAGATTGTCAGTCAAACCGAAGTTGAAGCTCAGCGCCTCGACCGGCACCAGCACCTCTTTCAACTCGGAGCCGGGCAGGTGGAATTTGGCGGCATCCACCGGATTGGTGGTGTTGATGCCACCCCGGTAGAACACGCCCTCGCCCCAATTGAACACCTGGCGACCGACCTTGGCGCTTACTGGCTGCTCGTAGATATCCCAGTTGCCATACAGGTAAGCATCCAGCAACTCGGCCTTGCGGCCGGCAATATGCCGGGTGTCTTCGGTGAATTCGTTGTCGTTCGGGAAGTTCTGACTGGGCCGCTCGACTCCATTGGTGGTGGAGTAGTAGTCGTTGCGTTTGTCCATGATCTGCGTGTCGTAGTACGCCGTGCCGCGGACGAACAAGCCATAGTTCTGGTACTTGGCCGACAGGTCGGAAGTCACTTTGTAGACTTCGGAAACCAGGCCGGTATCGAAGTTGCGGTTACCGTCATCGGCGTTGATATCGGTGATGTTGTCGTCGTCCCGCCCCTGCACACGCCACATGGAACCGTAAGACAGGGTGGTATCCAGTGAGCCGCTAATCTGGTTATCGACAACGCTGAACTCGGCTGCTTGCGCCGCTCCAGCGATCAGTAGCGGCAACAATCCAAGCATTGCACCGGCCTGCCAGGGTCGATACATCAGCTTTGAACACGCTTGCATCCTCATCGGCAACGCTCCTTTTACGGCCAAGATTATCGATCGACGTTTGCCGTCGCTCTGTTGTTATTTTGTCTCTCGGCTGCCGATCCACTGAGGCGTCCGCCCGGTCGGATTTAAGCAGAAAGCTTCTTTGTTGGCGCTCCCCCGTGGCGCACCACGAAATCGGCTTATGCCCTCAAATTGGCACGATAGTGCACGGAAAGTAACAAAGTGTTGCCCTCCCTGCCAACTGGTCTGCGGATAAATTTTCTCGCCGCTGGCGAATACCAAAACGACGCGCAGAGACGTCGTTCGATGCTGCGTAGGCTTTCAGCCATGCCAAGGCACGTGCCGGCATAGCTGATGGCTTGCCCAGCCGATCTATACGGAGAACCGCGAAACCATGGTATTCAGCGCTACCGCCAGGCGTGACAGCTCCTGGCTCGCCGCGCTGGTCTGGTTGGCCCCGGCAGAGGTTTGCATCGACAGATCGCGGATATTCACCAGATTGCGGTCCACTTCGCGTGCCACCTGAGCCTGTTGCTCGGACGCACTGGCGATCACCAGGTTGCGCTCGTTGATTTCGGTGAACGCTGTAGCAATCCGGTCCAGCGCCTGGCCAGCGGTCTGTGCGACGTCCAAAGTCGAGCGCGCACGGCTGTTGCTGTTCTGCATGGCGGCAACCGCCTGATCGGTGCCCTGCTGAATACTCCCGATCATCTGCTCGATTTCTTGCGTCGACTGCTGAGTGCGATGCGCCAAGCCGCGCACTTCATCGGCGACCACCGCGAAACCGCGACCGGCATCTCCGGCACGCGCGGCCTCGATTGCCGCGTTGAGGGCTAGCAAGTTGGTTTGCTCGGCGACCGAGCGAATCACATCGAGCACCTTGCTGATGTCGCGCATCTGTCCGGCCAATTGCTCGACTTGGCAAGCGGTGGAAGTCACATCGTCAGCCAGGTGGCTGATCGAATCGACGGTCTTCAAGACTTGTTCTCGGCCTTGCTGCGCGGTGCGATCCGACTGGCGCGAGGCTTCCGACGTGGATACCGCGTTGCGCGCCACCTCTTCCACTGCGGCGGTCATTTGGTTTACCGCAGTGGCAGCCTGCTCGATCTCATTGCTCTGCTGGTGCAAGCCGCGGTTGGCATCCTCGGTCACCGCGCTCAGCTCTTCCGAGGCAGAGGCCAACTGATTGGACGACTCGGAAATCCCCATGATCGTGTCGCGCAGACTTTGCTGCATGGTCTTCAGCGCCGCCAGCAAACGCGCGGGCTCATCCTGACCACTCACTTCGATGAATGCCGCGAGGTTGCCGCTGGCAACCCGCTCAGCGACCTTCACCGCTTCGTTCAAAGGCAAAACGATACTGCGCGTCAGCAGCGTGGCCAGAGAGATGGTCAGCAACGCCGCAACTAGCATCACCGAAATTACTCCGGTGCGGGCGATGCCGTAGGCCTTATCTGCTAACGCTGCCGACGCCTTAGCGCCTTTATCATTGAGCGTGGTGAGCTCGTTCAGCGCTTTGCTCATGTCATCGGCGTGCTGGTTCAGAACGCCATTGGTGATCGCCACCGCCTCGTCAAATTGCTGTTGCCGAACAAGATCCATGATCTTGCCCTGCTGCTCCATGTAAGCGGCCTCGGCCTGCTCAAAACGTTCGTAGAGCACGCGTTCTTGCGGACTGGAAATCAGGCCGGCGTATTCGCGCAGGGAATCGCGTACCTGGGCCTTGAGGTCGACGAGCTTGGCAGTGTTCGCCTGTACCGCCTGGTCGTCACGATTGACCAGCAGCCGCAGGGTCAACGCACGTACCCGCTGGACGTTCTGACCGATCTGATCGAGGGTAATCAGGCTAGGCAACCAATTGTCCTCGACACGATTGGATTCAGCGCGCATATCGGCCATTTTCAGCAGCGCAAACCCACCGAGGACGAGCACCAACAAGGCGACCAGACCGAAGCCTAAACCTGCCCGCAAAGCGATAGTCAGATTCCTCAACGCCATATTCGCGACTCCTTTTTTATTATTCATATCGGTCATCAGACCAAGCCGCAGTCTGCCGGCCGAATGGTCTTCCCTAAGTTGTATCGACTGAGCTATCACTCTCTTGATCCTGCCGAAAACAAAAAACCCGGTGCCTTTCGGTCACCGGGTTGATGGGTTGCAGGTCAGCTAATCAGCGGCTAGAGCCGAGCTTTCCTTGTTCGTCGGAGAAGACGATTTCGACCCGGCGATTCTGCGCACGCCCTCGATTGGAGGCGTTCTCTGCCACGGGGAAGTCAGAGCCGAAACCCTGCACCTGAATGCGCTTGTCCTCGATGCCAAGATCGATCAGCGCATCAGCCACGGTTTGGGCGCGCGCCTTCGACAGACCGAGATTTTCCTGCTTGCCGCCGATGCTGTCGGTGTAGCCCTCGATGCGGACTATCCGGCGCGGATTCAACTGCAAGAACTGCACGAGTTTAAGCACCGTACGATTGGCCGCCGGCTTCAATTCCGAATTGCCGGCATCGAATAGCACATCGCCCAGAGTCATCACCAACCCGCGATCGGTCTCGGTGGTGGCCAGACTGACAATCTGCTCTTCAAGCCATTTGCCCTGCTCCTGAACACTGAGCATTTTGGCTTCTTTGAGTGACAGCTGGAGGCGTTCAAGTTCGAGCTCGAGCTTGACCGCACGCTCCTGATTCAGCGCCAACGCGGTATGTTGCTCTGCAATGTCGCTATAGCGCTGGCTCAAATAGGCGTATTGCTGGACGTCTTCACTGCTGCCCCAATAGCTCGACAGGCGATCGGCGCGGGCCAGCGACTCACCGGCGCGAATGACATCCTTGGGTGCGATGCGCAACACATCGGGATCTTCCTTGACCTTTTGAAAGCGCTCCTGCGCCGCCGCCAAGATCTGCTCGCTGCTCTGCGAAGCGGTACAACCGTTCAAGGCCAACACCACCAGCAGCGCAGCGGTAATTCTCTCGATATTTCCCATCACTGCAGATCCCCCAACTGCTTGCGCAGACGTTTGATCCGCGAATTCAGTTCGTCCAGTTGCTCCTGACTTTTACGGGTCAGAACGCGAGCTTCGGCCAAGCGCGCATCCAGCTCAGCTTGTTCGGCAAAGACCCGGGCGCGCTTGTAATCTTCTTCGCCCATGTTCTTCTGCGCTCTGGCGAGCTTTTGCTCCGCCAGCTGCATCTCGGCGATTTGCTCGTTCGCACCTATGGCCTTGGCTTGTTGGACCGCCTGCTCGCTGAGGTGCATCTGTTCATTTGGCGCGGGGTCATTCGCGCAACCGGCGATGACCAAAGAGGCCAGGCCTATGGCAACTATGCGTTTATCGCTCACGAAGCTCTTCCTGCTGATTCGGGGCTGCTACCGGCTGCAGCTGCTGGGCCTTCCAGCGCTCAAGATTGCGCTGCAACAAGGTTTCCGGCATGCCGGCGGCGGTCAATTCTGTCATCTTTTTTGCCAGCTGTCCGCGCAGCCAGGCATCGTTGCAAGCCGAGTTATGCGACAGCGCCAGATAAAGACCCTCGCTGGAAATCGGCGGATCGAGCGCTTCAAGATCGCCCCGCAAACCCAGGGTGTCAGCCACAGCCAAACCGGGATAGCGCTCGTAAAGCACATAGTCGGTACGGTCAAGAAGCAGCTTCTGAAATGCCTGGGTCAGGCTAGGCACTGGCTCGAGAGCCAAGTCGGTCTTGGCGAAGCTGTCGAACTGCTGACCAAAACTGTTACTCACCAAAGTTCCGCCACTGCGACCGCGCAGGTCTTCCCAGCTGCTGTAGGGAAACTCCTTGCCTTTGCGTACCCACACCACACTGTGGGCCGTAAATACCGGAGGATGCACATAATCCATGGTTTCCAAGCGCGACAGCGTGATAACGGCTCCGGCTAGCATGTCGACCCTTCCCGTGCGCACTTCCTCCTGGGCCCGCGACCAAGGCCCGCTGTCGATCACCTCTATTTTTACTCCCAAATCCTTGCCAAGCTGCTCCAGCAAGTCGGCATTAGCGCCGATTAATTTCTTGGGATTTACGGGGTCACGCCAAAGATACGGGGGATACTCCGGATTGCCGGTTGCCAATAGACGCTCACATTTACCCGCAGCCACTCCCCAAGTCGGTAACAAGACACATGCGATTAATAGCGAAGGCTTGAGAAGCTTATAAACGTACATAGCTATTTCCCTTACTGAAGGCAGCCAGATGAACAGCAACCTCTGTTCGAGCCGCTAGGCTTCATGCTAATTTCGAAAGCAAACCATAATAATTATTAGCAATAAAGGATTGAGAACTGATGAAAAAGCTATTGCTTGGCTTGGTTCTGATTTTAGCCGCCGCAGCCGCAACCCTTTACCTTTCTCCCGCCGCGTTTCTTGCCACCATCCGCTTTGTCGATCTACAGCGGGCGGGTCTTTCACACGAGGTAAAGGAAGTCGCGAATCTTAACATTCACTATTACGAAGGCGGCCCAACGGACGGGGAAACCATCCTTATGCTGCACGGCTTTGGAGCGAACAAGGACAACTGGCCCCGCTTCGCGAAGTACTTCACCAAGCGCTATCACGTGATTGCAATCGACTTGCCAGGCTTTGGCGATAGCAGCAAGCCGGATGCCAGCTACGACGTGGGTACTCAAACGGAGCGGCTAGCCGCCTTCACCAAGGCTCTAGGGATTGAGAAGGTGCATATCATCGGCAACTCCATGGGCGGGCATATCAGCGCCCTATTCGCCGCGCGCCATCCCCAGCAAGTCCTTTCAGTTGCGTTGATCGACAACGCTGGAGTAACCGCACCAACACCCGGCGAGCTTGCCTTGCGCCTGAAGCGCGGCGAGCCAAATCCACTGATAGTCACCAAACCCGAAGATTTCGATCAATTACTGAAGTTCGTGTTCGTTGAACCGCCGCGACTCCCAGAGCGGGTAAAGACTTATCTAGCTCATATGGCCATTATCAATAGCGACCATAACAACAAAATTTTCCAGCAACTGATGGAGCGGTATATCCCGCTAGAATCTGAACTTGGGAAGATCCAAGCACCCGCATTGTTACTCTGGGGGGATCAGGATCGAGTGCTGAATGTATCCAGTATCGAGGTGATGAAACCGCTACTGAAAAATCCCACCGTGGTGATCATGAAAGACTGTGGCCATGCACCGATGATCGAACGCCCTCAGGAAACGGCCGAACATTACCAGGCATTTCTTGATAGCGCGCAGACCCACTGAACATAAAAAAACCCGCTCGATGAGCGGGTTTTTTATGTCACTGAAAGACTGGATCAGACCAGTTTTTCCAGCTCCGGAATGATCTCGAACAGATCACCAACCAGGCCGTAATCGGCAACCTGGAAGATCGGAGCTTCTTCGTCCTTGTTGATCGCGACGATCACTTTGGAGTCTTTCATGCCTGCCAAGTGCTGGATCGCGCCGGAAATACCGACGGCGATGTACAGCTGCGGCGCGACGATCTTACCGGTCTGACCGACCTGCATGTCGTTCGGCACGAAGCCAGCGTCGACTGCGGCGCGCGAAGCACCAACAGCGGCGCCGAGCTTGTCGGCCAGGCTGTACAGGTACTTGAAGTTGTCGCCGTTCTGCATGCCGCGACCGCCGGAAACGACGATCTTGGCAGCGGTCAGCTCCGGACGGTCGGACTTGGCCAGCTCTTCGCCGACAAAGCTCGACTTGCCGGCGTCGCCGCCAACGCTGACAGCTTCAACGGCTGCGCTGCCGCCTTCGGCTGCGACCGGATCAAAACCAGTGCTACGCACGGTGATCACTTTCACCGCGGCCGAGGACTGCACGGTGGCAATCGCGTTGCCGGCGTAGATCGGACGCTGGAAGGTGTCAGCGCTGACTACTGCAGTGATCTCGGAGATCTGGTCAACGTCCAGCAGCGCGGCAACGCGCGGCAGGATGTTCTTGCCATTGCTGGTAGCAGCGGCCAGCACGTGGCTGGAACCCTTGCCCAATTCGGCGACCAGCGGTGCGATGTTTTCCGGCAGCTGATGAGCGAACGCGGCGTTGTCGGCGACCAGCACCTTGGCGACGCCGGCGATCTTCGCTGCGGCTTCAGCTACGGCACCAACGTTCTGGCCAGCGACCAGTACGACGATTTCACCACCGATCTTCTGAGCTGCTGCCACGGTGTTCAGAGTGGCAGGCGCCAGGGCGGCATTCGTGTGTTCTGCAACAACCAAGATAGTCATTTAGATTACCTTCGCCTCGTTCTTCAGTTTCTCGACCAGTTCGGCCACGGTCTTGACCTTGATACCGGCGCTACGTGCAGCCGGCGCTTCGACCTTGATGGTCTTAACGGTCGAGGCGGTGGATACGCCCAGGGCGTCCGGAGTGATCACATCGAGCGGCTTCTTCTTCGCTTTCATGATGTTCGGCAGCGAGGCGTAACGCGGCTCGTTCAGACGCAGGTCGGTGGTGACAATGGCTGGCAGGGCCAGGCTCACGGTCTGCAGGCCGCCGTCGACTTCACGGGTGACGCTAACTTTGTCGCCAGCAACTTCAACCTTGGAGGCGAAGGTACCTTGAGCGTAACCACTCAGTGCGGCCAGCATCTGCCCGGTCTGGTTATTGTCGCTGTCGATAGCCTGCTTGCCAAGGATGACCAACTGCGGCTGTTCCTTGTCGACTACGGCTTTCAGCAGCTTGGCCACGGCCAGGGAGTTCAGCTCGTCGTTCGACTCGACCAGGATCGCCCGATCGGCGCCCAGAGCCAGTGCAGTGCGCAGTTGCTCCTGAGCAGTGGTAGGGCCGACGGAAACCACTACGATTTCGCTGGCGACGCCCTTCTCTTTCAGACGTACCGCTTCTTCCACGGCGATTTCGCAGAAGGGGTTCATCGACATTTTGACGTTGGCCAGGTCAACGCCGGAATTGTCCGCCTTGACGCGAACTTTGACGTTGTAATCGACCACTCGTTTGACAGCTACAAGAACCTTCATGGATTCCTCGTTACTCTCCGGTGAATAAGAATGTCGCCAAGGCGTACCCGGCTGGTGTTGCACGCCGGCCGGAACCGGCGGTCAGCCCTTAAAAATTGGCGGGCGCAAAACCGCCCGTATCTTGACGGCATACCCCCTTTCGGTCAATACGACCAGATAGCCGTTCATGCCGCTGGGTCCGCTGCTCACTAGGGTTAAAGAATTCAAACAAACGTTCGTATTGGACCCTGCAAAGCCTGTGGATATAATGCGCAGGCATCGCTCCAGGAAGGAGCCGGCCCTCCAAACATAAAATGTCCAAGCCCTGAGTAGGAGATAGTCTGTGGAACGCGAATTTATGGAATTCGACGTCGTCATCGTCGGCGCCGGCCCTGCTGGTCTGTCCGCCGCCTGCCGACTCAAGCAGAAGGCCGCCGCCGCGGGCAAAGAGCTCAGCGTCTGCGTGGTCGAGAAAGGTTCCGAAGTCGGCGCCCACATCCTCTCCGGTGCGGTATTCGAACCGCGCGCGCTAAACGAGCTGTTCCCCGACTGGAAAGAGCTCGGTGCCCCGCTGAACACCCCGGTCACGCGCGACGACATTTACATGCTCAAGAACGCCGACAGTGCGATCAAGGTGCCGAACCTGTTCGTGCCCAAGACCATGCACAACGAAGGCAACTACATCATCTCCCTGGGTAACCTGTGCCGCTGGCTGGCGCAGCAGGCCGAGAATCTCGGCGTCGAGATCTACCCGGGCTTCGCCGCCCAGGAAGCGTTGATCGATGAAAACGGCGTGGTCCGCGGCATCCTCACCGGCGACCTCGGCGTCGACCGCGAAGGCCATCCGAAAGAGGGTTACTACACCCCAGGCATGGAACTGCGCGGCAAGTACACGCTGTTCGCCGAAGGCTGCCGTGGCCATATCGGCAAGCAGTTGATCAAGCAGTTCAACCTGGATTCCGATGCCGACGCCCAGCACTACGGCATCGGCATCAAGGAAATCTGGGACATCGATCCGAGCAAACACCAACCCGGTCTGGTGGTACATACCGCCGGCTGGCCGCTGAACGTGGTCGGCACCGAGAACACCGGGGGCTCTTTCCTCTATCACCTGGAGAACAACCAGGTGGTGGTCGGCCTGATCGTCGACCTGTCCTACAGCAACCCGTTCCTTTCGCCGTTCGACGAGTTCCAGCGCTACAAGCACCACCCGGTGATTGCCCAGCACCTGGAAGGCGGCAAGCGCGTGTCCTATGGCGCACGGGCGATCTGCAAGGGCGGCCTGAACTCGCTGCCGAAGATGGTCTTCCCGGGCGGCGCACTGATCGGCTGCGACCTCGGCACCCTGAACTTTGCCAAGATCAAGGGCAGCCACACCGCGATGAAGTCCGGCATGCTCGCCGCCGAAGCGGTGGCCGATGCGCTGCTGGCCGACGGCCAAGGCGGCGATCTGCTCAACAGCTACGTCGATGGCTTCAAGGCCAGCTGGCTGTACGACGAGCTGTTCCGCAGCCGCAACTTCGGCCCGGCACTGCACAAGTTCGGCCCGCTCGTTGGTGGCGGCTTCAACTGGCTGGATCAGAACATCTTCGGCGGCAAGATCCCCTTCACCCTGCACGACACCAAGCCGGACTACGCCTGCCTGAAGCCGGCTGCCGAGTCCACGCGCATTGACTATCCGAAGCCGGACGGCAAGTTGAGCTTTGACAAGCTCTCCTCGGTATTCCTCTCCAACACCAACCATGAAGAGGAACAACCCTGCCATCTGAAGCTCACCGACCCGAGCATCCCGCTGGCGAAGAACCTGCCGTTGTATGACGAGCCGGCGCAGCGCTATTGCCCGGCCGGGGTGTACGAGATCGTCACCCAGGAAGATGGCGAGAAGCGCTTCCAGATCAACGCGCAGAACTGCGTGCACTGCAAAACCTGCGACATCAAAGACCCGGCGCAGAACATCACCTGGGTCGCCCCGGAAGGCACCGGCGGGCCGAACTACCCCAATATGTAACTCGGCAAACAAACTAAAAAGGCTCCTTCGGGAGCCTTTTTTTATTCCGTCGGCTGCTGGCCGATCGGGAAAAACTCCCCGCTACTCCAGACGCCCAACCAATCCTGGCCATCGATCTGGCGGGTAACCGCCAACTCCACCAACTGATAAAACACATTGCGGTGGATCAATGCTTCCAGGTTGCTGCGCACCAGCACGTAAGGGGATGGCTCTTCAGTTTCAGCATCGAGGATCACCCGAAGCGGATGCTCGGCATTGGCCACGACCTCATCATCAACATTGGTGAAAAACCGCAAACACTGCGCTTCACCCTTGCCTTCTACCTGCAGGGTGACAGCCACGAAAGGTGCATCGTCGACTGTGATTCCGACCTTTTCCACCGGAGTGATGAGAAAGTAATCGTCGGCATCGCGGCGAATAATCGTGGAGAACAACCGCACCATCGGCTTTCGGCCGATCGGGGTGCCCATATAAAACCAGGTCCCGTCGCGTGCAATCCGCATATCGATGTCGCCACAGAAATCCGGATTCCATAAATGTACAGGCGGTAGGCCTTTTTCGGCTTTGGGAATCTGCGCCAGCAGATTGCCGGCCTTGCCTGGATCATTCATTAAACATTCTCCTATTCGCTCAAACCCAGCAGACGGCGAGCGTAATCCTGTAACGGCGGGCCGATGAGGTCCTCCGGCTTATTGTCATAGAACGTGAGGAAGCCGCCCCGGCTACGGATACTCGCCGTATCGACGAGATAGCGGGTATTGGTTTCAACCAGCATCAACTGGATCGTTCCGCGATCCACGCCCAAACGATCCACTGCCTCCTGATCCTCCCACTCTTCGGGCGTGCCAATGCGGTCATCCGCTGCGGCAAAGCGGCTATACAGCAGATAATGTGCACCCGCCGAGCGGGCCTGACTCATCGCCTCTTCCAGGCCAACCGGGCCACGAGCGCGGCGGACCATCGGGAAATACGGTACGAAGCCATTGAAAGCCTCTTCAGCTACCACGTTGGGACGCGGATACGCGCTGCCCGGTGGTAAGAAATACCCCTGAGCGATATAGATGAAAGAGTCGGGCTGCAAGCGCCAAGGGCTAGCTCGACGTATCTCGCTATGATCGAGAAAACCGGCATCGCTCAGCTGTGTGTGGGCGCCATCAGTGAGGTCGCTGACCTTCATACAACCCATCAGCAGCAGAAATGCGAACAGCGGAATCAGACAACGCATTGCAATTCTCCCAAGCCGGTGACGGAAAACCGGCGGACAGAAGCTCTCTGCAGCTTCCGCGCCAGCTCTGCGCTCGCTGCTCTGCAATGCAAATTAGCCACCGATAATTTTCATGACGGTTGCGCCGCCAGAAAACGCCACTTCCTGTTTATCCGCCAGCGTCTTGACCAGTAATCGCTGCAAGGCGGGCAAGGCCTGGTGGCGCGGCTTATCGAGCAAATCGCCGATGTAATGTCGATTGCTCGACGACAGGCAACCATGCAGCCAGCCAGTCGACGACAGCCGTAGGCGTGAACAGGTACGGCAGAACGGAACGGACTCGTTGGCGATCACGCCAAAAAATCCCTGGCCAGGGATTTCATAACGCAGCGCCGTTGCATCCAGAGGTGCGGGCGCCTGTGCATAGCCATAGCGCTCACCGATCAGCGCGAGCAACTCGGGCATGCCAACGAACTGTTGCAGGAAAGCATTCGGATCGCGGGCCAAATGGCCCATCCGCATCAACTCGATAAAGCGCAGCTCGAAACCACGCATGAGGCAGTAATCCAACAGCGGAAGTACTTGATCGAGATTGTGGCCGCGTAACGGCACCATATTGATCTTGATCTTCAGCCCCGCCTCGCGCGCTTGGTCGAGCCCGCCAAGCACACTGCTCAGATCACCGCCACGGGCGATTTTGCGGAACGCTTCCGGATCAAGGGTATCGAGAGAAATATTCAGACGCCGGATGCCAGCATCCAGCAAAAGCGGCAACTTACGCGCCAACAACTGACCGTTGCTGGTGATACTGATATCTGCCAGACCCAAACGCCCGACGCCTTGCAGGAATGGTTCAAGTTTGGGACTGACCAGTGGCTCGCCACCCGTGATACGCAAACGCTCAATGCCAGCCGCCTCGATCAGATAGGCAACCCCCTGAACCATGGCGTCAGCCGACAGCTCATCCTGCGCGGCGACAAGACGCTTACCGTCCGGCACGCAGTAGGTGCAAGCGTAGTTACAGGCGGCGGTCAGGCTGATCCGCAGGTTGCGGAAACGCCTGCCCTGGCGATCGACGATCATGGAAAAGCTCCCGCGATGTCTTACTGGAGTATATCCCTACCGCCAGCGGCGCCCATACGCCGCTACGGTGGCGACCTCAGTTGGCGGAGGGATCACCCTCGCGCTTGCGCTTGTTGCCCATGCGCACGCCGATATCCATCAGGAACTGGAAGAAGCCATCCTGATCTTCAAGCACATTGCTCCAGAATGGCGAGTGATACAGCGCCACGGCGCCATGCACCAACGCCCAGGCAGCGCAGTAATGGAAGTACGCCGGCACATCCTCCAGCTTGCCCTCCTCAATGCGCCCTTTGATCAACTGGGTCAGGCGCTCGAAGTTTGATGCACGGATCTTATGCAGTTCATCGACCATTTCCGGCACTTGATTGCCCTTCACCACTTTCTCTTCCAAGCGGTCGAACAGGCGATAGCGCTGCGGGTCGCGCATGCGAAACTCGAAATACGCACGTGACAGGGCTTCCTTGTCACGCGACACATCCTCGGAATGGAACAGGCTGTTCAGGTCACGCTCATAATCCAGCATCAGCCGCAGGTAGATCTCGGCCTTGGATTTGAAGTGCTTGTAGATAGTGCCTTTGCCAATGCCCACAGCGTCGGCAATCATCTCGACCGTCACGCTGTCTTCCCCCTGCTCGAGGAATAGCTTCAGCGCAGTATCGAGAACTTCTTGCTCACGACGACGAAATTCGCGGATTTTACGAGGTTCTTTCTGCATAAATAGACTGCAAGGTCAAAAAAACGAAGGGGCGTATTATGCCTATTCAGGGCTAAATTGCACGGATCTAAACCTATGTATGCCTATCGAAATGAGTTTACTCAAGCCTCGGGACTGCGCTATCTCAATCATGCCGCCGTCGCCCCGTGGCCACGCCGTGCCGCAGAGGCTGTCGCGCGCTTCGCCGAGGAAAATGTTTCCATCGGTGCACGCGACTATCCGAACTGGCTAATCCTGGAAAATACCCTGCGCGACCGACTCAAACGCTTGCTCAACGCGCCGAGTCGCGATGACATCGCCCTGGTAAAAAATACTTCCGAAGCGCTCTCCTTCGTGGCTTTTGGTCTGGACTGGAAAGCTGGCGACCAAATAGTCATCAGCAACGAAGAATTCCCCTCTAACCGCATCGTCTGGGAAGCCCTGAAACCTCTAGGCGTCGAAGTGAAGCAGGTGGATTTAAGTGGTGACGACCCAGAAGGCGCCCTACTCGCCGCTTGCGGACCGCGGACTCGGCTGATGTCGATTAGCGCGGTGCAATACGCCAGTGGCCTTCGGCTTGAATTGGAACGTCTAGGCCACGGTTGCCAGCAGCGAGGGGTGCTGTTTTGCGTGGATGCCATCCAGCAATTGGGCGCCCTTCCCTTCGATGCGCAAGCATGTGCATGTGCGTTTGCTATGGCGGATGGGCATAAATGGATGCTCGGCCCTGAAGGTCTAGGCGTCTTTTACTGCCGCAGCGATCTACGCGAGCAGTTGAAACTCCACGAGTACGGCTGGCACATGCTCGAACATGCCGGCGACTATGATCGCAGCGACTGGCGACCCGCGCGGTCTGCTAAGCGTTTCGAATGTGGCAGCCCCAACTTGCTAGGCGCGGTAGCCCTGGAGGCCAGCCTGTCACTGCTGGAAGAAGTGGGTATGAGCGCGGTCGGCCAAGCGCTGAACGAGCGGATACATTGGCTACAGAATGGGCTTGACCGGATTACCGGTGTCACGCTGCATAGCCCGCGCAATCCAGCTCGACGCGCTGGGATTCTGACTTTCAGCCTTGACGGTTGGGATCAGCGCGCCCTCTTCGAGAAACTGAAAAACGAGCAGATCGTGTGCGCCCAGCGCGGGCCGGGTATTCGTTTTTCACCCCATTTCTACACCGAAGGCCATGTTATTGAAGAAGCCTTGACCGTTCTAACCCAGCTGGCATCTAGGTGAGCACTCAGCAGTAGTTCATGTATTCCAAATCCGTTTAAAAAACGAACATTAGTAATCTGGACGATCAGCGATCTTCACCAATACTCAGAGTACTGGCGTGCGACATCTCCCCCCAAGTGTCCCGCCAGCCAAGGTACCGTGGACTGCGTACCTTGATTTACTCCTAATGGTCTTGACCCGGATTCATCCCCCAGAACCCGGGTTTTTTTTATCCGCGATTTAAGCCCACCAACGGAAACAGACGCTGAAAATTGCTCGTAGTCTGTTCGGCCAACAGATCAAAACTTACACCACGCAGCTCAGCGAGAAACTCAGCGACATCGCGAACATACTGCGGAAGATTCGGCTTACCGCGGTGAGGAATGGGCGCCAAGTACGGGGAGTCGGTTTCCACCAGCAGGCGATCGGAGGGGACTCGGCGTGCCACGTCACGCAATGCATCGGCATTGCGAAAGGTGACGATGCCGGACAGCGAGATGTAGAAGCCTAGATCCAGCGCGGCTTTGGCCATCTCCCAGTCTTCGGTAAAGCAATGCAGCACCCCGGCTTGTGACAAGGCCGCCTCGCGCAACAGCTCCAAGGTATCGGCGCGCGCCGTCCGGGTATGCACGATGACTGGTTTACCGGTGATTTGCGCCGCTTGTAGGTGCAAGCGAAAAGCCGTGCGCTGCAGCTCCGCGGCTTCCGGCTCATAGTGATAATCCAGCCCGGTCTCGCCTATCGCGACGACACGCGGATGCTCCAACTCGCTGAGCAACCAGTCTAGCGCTGGCGCCGCCCCAGGCTCCAAATCCAACGGATGGATACCCACTGAGCAGTGAACATCCGGATACTGCTCGGCGAGTCTCTTCACTACGGAAGCATTCTCGGCACTCACGCCGATGCAAAGAAAATGACCAACGCCAGCTTCACGGGCGGCAGTTAACGCCGCGTCGAGGCTGCCGTTGTGGGCTGAAAGATCGAGACGATCCAGGTGGCAATGGGAGTCAATTAACATGAAAACCTCAAACCGGACGGCGACCTTGTAAGCCGTGACGCCGGGGCTGATGCACTCGCCGATAGCTTGAGGTTGGCCGCCTGCGGCAATTACATCGTGTGGGTCGGACGATCGGAAGTCAGGGCGCCAGCCAGATAGGTTTCGATCTTGTTACGCGCAGTGTTGTCGCCATCATTGAACTGCACGCCGACACCAGCAGCGCGATTGCCCTGGGCACCCTTGGGCGTGATCCAGACCACCTTGCCGGCAACTGGAATTTTTTCAGGCTCATCCATCAAGTTGAGCAACATAAACACTTCATCGCCGAGCTTGTAGCTTTTGTTGGTGGGGATGAACAAGCCGCCATTCTTGATGAACGGCATATAGGCGGCATAGAGCACGGACTTGTCCTTGATAGTCAGAGACAAGATCCCGTTACGCGGGCCAAGATTTGGTGGCAAGCTCATGCGGCATTCCTAACTGACTGGTGCGCCGATTCTAGCCTTGTCCAAGCAGGCTTGCCCACTGCACCAACAAGGCTTCGAGAAGCAACACACGGTTGAGATTGGCCTTGGCCAAGACTTTCTGCCGATTGGCCAATAGCCACTCTTGCAGGGAAAGGATTTTCGCCGGGGTGGTCTTGTCGGCCAGATACTGAACCACCTTACGCATGTCGGCGAGCCCCAGGCCTGACTCATCACGCGTCATCTGGTAACGCAGGATCAATAGCGTCCAATCGCAGAACCAGTCGAACAGCAAAGGCAACGGTACGGCACTCCAGCCTTCAGCCAGCTGACTCGCCGCCTGCTGCTGTTTGAGCAGTTTTTTTACCCCCTCTACAACCTGAGCACGCTGCGCGATCGCGCCCTGCTCATGTAGACGTATCGCGGTCAGTGGCGAGCCTGCCGCTAACGTCAACAGCTCGCGGCGCTCATCCTCGCTGCTTTGCGGCAACGCTTGCGCCAGCCAGGCTAAACTCATTTCCGTGCTGGGTAACGGACAGGCTTGCTGTACGCAGCGACTTTTCACGGTTGCCAGCAACCGGCTCGGCTGGTGACTGATCAGCAACAGCACGGTATCGCCCGAGGGCTCTTCGAGACTTTTCAGTAGCGCGTTGGCGGCGTTCAAGTTCATTGCTTCGACCGGCTCGACCAACACCACCTTGCGGCCACCCAGCTGCGCGGTTTGCACGACAAAGCTCACCAGTTCGCGAACCTGATCAACCTTGATCGCTTTATCCGCCTCTTCTGGCTCGAGAATAAAGTTGTCAGGATGCGTCTCTGCTGCCAGCAGCAAGCAAGCCTTGCATTGGCCGCAAGCGTGTAAGCTAACTGGCGTGCGGCACAGCAAACGAGCCATGAGCCGTTCAGCCAGGGCGCGTTTGCCAATCCCCGCCGGCCCATGCAGCAGATAGGCGTGTGCGTGCTGAGCACGCCCAGCTAGTTGCTGCCAGAGGTCGTCTTGCCAGGGATATGCCTCAGCCACGTGCACGTTCCACAATCTGCGGCAGCAAACTATCTAAATCACGCTGCACTTGCGTCAATGACTGCGCGGCGTCGACGATGCGATAGCGCTCCGGCAACGCCTCGGCCCGGCGCAAATAGGCGAGGCGCACCGCCTCGAAAAAAGCCCGCCCTTCTTGCTCAAAACGATCGAGGCGTCCACGAGCAGCCGCTCGGGACAAGCCGATCTCTACCGGCAAATCGAATATCAGCGTGAGGTCCGGATTAAGATCGCCCTGAACGAAGCGCTCGAGCTCGGCGATACGAGCTTCCGGCAGCCCGCGACCGCCACCTTGGTAGGCATATGTTGCATCGGTAAAACGATCACACAGCACTATCGCGCCGCGCTGCAATGCCGGCCGAATCACCTCGGCCAAATGCTGGGCTCGCGCCGCGAAGACCAGCAGCAGTTCGGTATCTGCGGCCATTGCCTCATCGCTGTGCGCCAGCAGCAGCTCACGAATCCGCTCCGCCAGCGGCGTGCCGCCAGGCTCACGGGTTAACACCACTTCAAGATCGTGCTCGCGCAAGCGCTGCGCCAAAAACTCGCGGTTAGTGCTCTTGCCGGCGCCTTCGGGCCCTTCAAGAGTGATAAACAAGCCGGTCACTGGCTGTCCTTAATAATGGTGGCATCCGGAAGCGGTGCCGGGCTGGAGCGATAGTCTGCGCGCCGCTTGAGCTGAAACTCCCGCACGGCGCGGTTGTGCGCGTCAAGATCAGCGGAGAATACGTGGCTACCATCGCCGCGTGCGACGAAATACAAACTGGTGCCACCCTGAGGATGCAGCGCTGCACGAATGGCTTCGCGGCCGACCAGCGAGATCGGTGTCGGTGGCATCCCGGCGATCAGGTAGGTGTTGTAAGGCGTAGGTTCGCGCAAAAAGGCTCGGGTCAGCTTGCCGTTGTAACGTTCGCCAAGACCGTAAATCACTGTGGGATCGGTCTGCAGGAGCATGCCCTGCTGAAGCCTACGGACGAACACTCCCGCGATCTGGCCCCGCTCCTGCGGCACACCCGTTTCCTTCTCGATCAGCGACGCCATGATCAGCGCTTGGTACGAATCGCGGTACGGCAAGCTGTCCGAACGTCTTTGCCATTCTTCATCAAGCACTTGAGTAAGGCGGCTGTAGGCCTGCTTGAGCAGGTCCGCATCGCTCATCCCGCGCACATACCGATAGGTGTCGGGGAAGAAGCGCCCCTCAGGAAAGACACCGGGCTGACCGAGATGGGCCATAAGCTCAGGGTCACTCAGTCCAGCCACGGTTTGCTTGAGCTTGTCCTGTTTGGCCAGAGCCGCGCGCACTTGACGGAAGTTCCACCCTTCAACCAGCGTCAGGCTGTACTGCACCACCTCGCCCCGCTGCCATAAGCCGATCAAGTCGATGGCCCGCTGCCCAGGCAACAAGCGGTATTCGCCACTGTGCAGCGGCTGGCCATCCAGATTGAAACGCCAATATAAACGCAGCCAGAAGGCATTCTGCAGAATACCCTCGCGCTCAAGACGATTGAGCACACCACCTGGAGTGGCACCGGCAGGAACGTCAAGGAGCTGTTCGGCACTCACGCTCAATGGCTGTTGTAGTGCTGCACGCTGCTGCCAAGCGGCAAACGCCACCAACAGCCCAGCCAGCAAAAGGCCGACTTGTAGCAGCAAGAGAACTTTACGAATCACGAATCAACAGTCCACTAGATCGCCGGCGATGCTCTGGAGTTTACGGGTGAGCGAGCCGACCGGCCAGTCATGATCCAGCAGCGCGCGCACCGGCCAGATGCCGTAGAGACTGTTGCACAGAAATATCTCATCAGCATCCAGCAACTCCGCGTAGCTGATATCGCGTACGACGGCGGTGATACCACGCGCCGAGCACTGCGCCAACAACTCGGCACGCATCACGCCGGCCACGCCGCAGCGCTGTAAATCCGGAGTGGCCAGTATTCCATCCTTAATTAGAAACAGATTGCTGAACACGCCTTCGATGACCCTTCCGGAAACATCCAGCATCAAGCCCTCAGCGTGCTCGAAATCCTGCCATTCGGCACGGGCCAGGACTTGCTCCAAACGGTTCAGATGCTTCAGCCCGGCGAGCAGGGGTTGTTCGGCAAGCCGCGTTTGGCAGGAAAACAAACGTACGCCATGTTCGGCGTTTTTTGCAGGGTAGTCAGGCCAAGGACTTGCCTGCAGAATTCGCCGTGCTTGTGCCGATACTGAAGGAGCGTAGCCACGCACACCGTCGCCGCGAGTCACGATCAGCTTAGCGACGCCCTCACCGATCAGCGCACAGAAGCGCAGCAGTTCGGAATGGACAAGGTCTACATCACAGGGCAAGGCTAAGCGCGCGCAGCCCTCCTTCAAGCGGGAGAGATGCCGAGCCAAGAGCAGCGGCTGGCCATTCTTTACGCCGATGGTTTCGAACAACCCATCGCCGTAAGCGAGACCGCGATCCTGAACAGGAAGTGTCTCGCTGGGGCAACCGTCGACCCAGGTCAGCATTAGCCGGCGAACCGGCGAAACACCAGCGAGCCGTTGGTACCACCAAAGCCGAAGGAGTTGGAGAGCACGACATCAATCGGCAGCTCCTTGGCTTGATGCGGAACGAAATCAAGGTCACAGCCTTCGTCCGGGTCGTCGAGGTTGATGGTCGGCGGCGCCACCTGATCGCGAATCGCCAACACGCTGAAGATCGCCTCCACCGCGCCCGCCGCGCCAAGTAAATGGCCTGTCATCGACTTGGTCGAGCTGACCGCCAGCTTGTAAGCATGATCGCCGAATACCGACTTGATCGCAGCCGCCTCAGCCAGATCACCGGCCGGAGTCGAGGTGCCATGAGCATTGATGTATTGGACCTGATCGACACTCAGGCCGGCATCACGGATTGCGTTGGTGATGCAACGGGCGGCACCGGCACCGTCTTCCGGCGGCGACGTCATGTGATAGGCATCGCCACTCATGCCGAAACCGATTAACTCGGCATAAATAGTGGCGCCACGCGCTTTCGCATGTTCGAGTTCTTCGAGCACCAAAGCGCCGGCACCATCGGAAAGAACGAAACCGTCACGCCCCTTGTCCCACGGACGACTGGCACGGGTCGGGTCGTCATTACGGGTAGACAGCGCGCGCGCCGCGGCGAAACCGCCAATTCCCAGTCCGCAGGCTGCCATCTCGGCGCCCCCGGCAATCATGACGTCAGCCTCACCATAGGCAATGTTGCGGGCCGCCATGCCTATGCAATGCGTGCCTGTGGTGCAAGCCGTCGCAATCGCGTAGTTCGGTCCCTGCAATCCCAAATGGATGGACATGAACCCAGAAATCATATTGATGATCGAGCCGGGCACAAAAAACGGCGAAAGACGCCGCGGCCCTTGCTCATGCAATACCTTGCAGTTGTTCTCGATATTGGTGAGGCCACCAATCCCGGAACCCATCGCCACACCGATGCGCTCACGGTTGGCGTCAGTTACTTCCAGCCCCGAGTCACGAATGGCCTGGAAACTGGCTGCCATCCCGTACTGGATAAACAGGTCGAGTTTGCGAGCCTCTTTGGCTGACAAATATTGCTCGACATTGAAATCCTTCACCGAGCCGCCAAAACGGGTGGAATAGGCAGAAAGGTCCATATGCTCGATCGGACCAATGCCACTTCGGCCAGCCAGAATACCCTGCCAGCTGCTCGGCACATCGGTACCCAGCGGCGACAACATGCCCAGGCCGGTGACCACAACGCGTCTACGCGACACAGTAATCTCCTTCATCTATCTACTACATTGATTGCGCTTAAAGAAAAGCCGCACGCCCGGTTGGGGCAGTGCGGCTTTTCCGAGTCGGGAAACCGACGATTACATGTTCTTACGCGTGCGCAGTAACGTAATCGATAGCTTCCTGAACAGTGGTGATCTTCTCTGCTTGTTCGTCCGGGATTTCGGTCTCGAACTCTTCCTCGAGAGCCATCACCAGCTCAACGGTGTCAAGAGAGTCGGCACCCAGGTCTTCAACGAAGGAAGCGCTATTGGTTACTTCGTCTTCTTTGACGCCCAGTTGCTCAGCAACGATTTTCTTGACGCGTTCTTCGATGGTGCTCATACCTTGTTTTCACTCCTAATGGACAAATCCAGGCAGCTGGTCTGTGGGTAAGTGTATAGAAAGGGTTTTCCGCATTTCAAGCCAAATGCCTAGGACCTTCACTATCAGCCCAACCATCTACCTATAAACCGTTGCAACTTTATAACGGATTTTAGACAGCAGCTATGACAGTTTTCTGAAGGTCTTGGTCACATTTAGCTCATGTACATTCCGCCATTCACTGGAATAGTAGCCCCAGTGACATAAGCTGCACCGTCAGAAGCCAAGAAGCCTACCACCTTGGCGATCTCTTCAGCCTGGCCGAGACGGCCCAATGGAATCTGCGCCGCCAGCGCCTCGCGCTGTGCTTCGGGCAATTCACGAGTCATATCGGTGTCGATAAAACCTGGCGCTACCGAGTTCACGGTAATCGCACGGGAGCCGACTTCGCGAGCCAAGGCTCGACTGAAACCTTCCAGCCCCGCTTTAGCAGCAGCGTAGTTAACCTGGCCAGCATTGCCCATGGCACCAACTACCGAACCGATATTGATGATTCGCCCCCAGCGTGCCTTGGTCATCCCGCGAAGCACGGCTTTGGAGAGACGATACAGACTGTTCAGGTTCGTGTTAATGACATCGTGCCACTCGTCATCTTTCATGCGCAGCATAAGATTATCGCGAGTGATCCCGGCATTATTCACGAGAATCAGCGGCTGACCGACACTCTGCTGGATTTGCTCTAGAGTACTGGAGACCGATTCGTCATTGCTCACATCCAATACCAGCCCAGACCCCGCGATACCGTTTTCCTTCAGCATCTGTGAGATGCGCTCGGCACCCGATGCTGAAGTGGCGGTACCAATGACTACTGCGCCTTGGCGCCCTAGCTCAAGAGCGATCGCTTGACCGATACCACGACTCGCACCCGTTACTAGGGCAACTTTATCTTGCAGGCTCATGCAGCTTTCTCCTTGATTCAAGCCAGAGCCGCGCGGGTAGCGGCAAAAGCATCTGGGGTATCCAAGTTGTAGGTGTCGATGCCTTTTACGCAGCGCTTGTTAAGCCCTGAAAGCACCTTGCCGGGCCCGCATTCAATCAGGCCAGTCACGCCCTGAGCCGACAGCTGCACCATCGACTCGACCCACCGCACAGGGTTATAGAGCTGTGCAAGGAGATCGCGCTTAAGCGTTTCCAGATCAATCACCACTGCTGCACTGACATTCTGTACCAGGGAAATTTGCGGGGCCCGCCAAGCGACAGCCGATACCGACTCGGCAAAACGTTCAGCGGCTGGCCGCATCAGATCACAATGCGATGGCACGCTCACTGGCAGCGGCATGGCGCGCTTTGCTCCACGGGCTTTGCATGCATCGATTGCGCGCTCGACAGCTGCGGCAGCGCCGGCGATAACGACTTGACCGGGCGCATTGAAGTTAACGGCACTGACTACCTCGCCCTGCGCAGCTTCAGCGCAGGCCGCGCGCACATCATCATCCTCAAGACCAAGAATAGCGGCCATGCCACCCTGCCCAGCTGGTACCGCCTCCTGCATCAATTGACCGCGACGTTCGACCAACTTCAGCGCATCGGCAAAACCTATGCTCCCAGCTGCGACTAGAGCCGAATACTCGCCCAAGCTGTGACCAGCAACAAAGGCCGGCTGCAGACCTTGTTCTGCCCGCCAGAGGCGCCATAGCGCAATGGATGCGGCCAGAATTGCTGGCTGAGTCTTGTCGGTTTGATTGAGAAGGGCTTCAGGTCCCTGCTGAGTCAGCGCCCACAGGTCATAGCCGAGCGCATCGGACGCCTCGACGAAAGTATCCACAATTTGTTGCTGCTGGGCCCCATGCTCGGCAAGCATGCCAAGCGATTGCGAGCCCTGCCCGGGGAAAACGAATGCGAAAGATGCAGACATTTAATGGGTCCTTAAGGCCTGAACATCGAGAAAAGTGCATCCAGGCATGCCAGACGCGATAGACAGAATGTTGGATGACCAGCCGTGTCGGGCGGTCACATCCTACAGCAACAGATGCTCTAATCGCCCATGCAAACGCTGCGGCAGATCCTCGCGAATCTCGACGACCGCACGCCGAATTGCACTTTGAAAGCCATCAGGCCCAGCTGAGCCGTGGCTCTTCACAACGATACCCTGCAGCCCCAAGAAGCTCGCGCCGTTATGCCGCGCTGGCGCCAAGTCATTCTGCAAGCGCCGCAGCAATGGCAACGCCAACGTACCGACCAAACGGGAACCGAAACCCTGCTTGAAAAGCGCCTCCATTCGCGACGAAATCATGGATGCCAACCCCTCGCTGGACTTGAGCAAGATGTTGCCGACAAAACCATCGCAAACCACTACATCCGCCTCACCCCGATAGAGGCCGTCTCCTTCGATGTAGCCGATATAGTTCAAACCCTCGGCTTGCCGCAACAGGCTGGCAGCAACCTTCACCTGCTGATTACCCTTAATGTCCTCGGTACCGACATTCAATAAGGCAACACGTGGACTTGAGACACCCAATGCCTCTGCAGCTACCGCTCCCATCACAGCGAACTGATAAAGATGCTCAGCACTGCAATCGACATTGGCGCCCAAATCAAGTAAGTGGCAATACCCCGTCGACGTCGGGATGGCACTTACCATCGCAGGACGATCGATACCCGGCAGGGTCTTCAGGATATATCGGGAAAGCGCCATCAATGCCCCGCTGTTGCCGGCACTGATACATGCCTGGACTTCTCCATCACGCAGCATTTCCAGGGCGATACGCATCGATGAGTCAGGCTTGCCTCGCAACACCTGAGCAGGTCGCTCATCCATGGAAATTACTTCAGCAGCATGCACAACGCGAAGGCGTGAGCGATCCACAGCGGGGTGCTGGGCAATTAATTTCTCTACAAGAGGGGCTTGGCCGACTAGGACCAGTTGTAACGAAGGGAATTCAGCGAGCGCAGCTAGGCTGGCCGGAACAATGCAGTGGGGACCGAAGTCCCCACCCATTGCATCGATCGCGATGATCGGAGCGGACAAGGATTACTCGTCAGCGCCTTTATCGATCACTTTGCGACCACGGTATACACCTTCCGGAGATACGTGGTGACGCAGATGCACTTCACCAGTGCTTTTCTCTACGGACAGAGTGCTAGCCTCGAGAGCGTCATGAGAGCGACGCATGTCACGGGCAGAGCGGGATTTTTTGTTCTGCTGAACAGCCATAATCTATTAACTCCTAAACGTTTGGGTCACGCTTTAACTGTGCCAATACACTGAACGGGTTGGACCGCGATACCTCGTTCTCGCTCGGCTGGGGCTCATCGAGACCCACCGGCTGCTGACAATCTTCTGGATCATGCGTAGGCACGATAGGCAAGGCGAGCAATAGCTCATCCTCAACCAATTCCAGCAAATCTAAAGGACCTTCGCCCAACTCCAGCACGTCATAGCCTTTCGGCACTGACTGGGTATCCGCGCCTTCCTTTACCACGGCATAACTGCATTCGCTGTGGATTGGCAAAGCAACCAGCTCCAGACAACGCTGGCATACCATTTTGACTTCAACATCGATTGCGCTGTGCATAACCACTGCATTTCGCTCATCACGCTCGAAAGTATATTTCGCGCGTACAGTGCCAGCATTGCCAGCAAGCGAATCGCAGAGTCGCACCAAATTGGCCAGCGACACTTCGCCCTCGAGGGAAGCGCCGCGATCAGCCAACTTACGCGGATCAATATGAGGTGGAATCGGCCCATTCAACATAGGCGCAGCATTTTAGGGAGGCACCCTCCCCCTGTCAAAGGAAATTCGACACTTCAGAGCATGCCAAACCTTGGCTAAAATCGTGCACCGCGACACGCAGGAAGAATCAATGCAACCTCTACTCCTAGCATCCAGCTCACCTTATCGGCGCGAGTTACTAGCGCGATTGCGCCTACCGTTCAGCTCGGCCACTCCAGACATCAATGAGGCGCCTCGCGACGGCGAGAACCCTATCGAGCTAGTGAAACGCCTAGCTCAAGAAAAAGCCCAGGCCTTAGCCGCAAGCCACGAGCAACACCTGATCATCGGCTCCGACCAAGTCGCACTACTGCGAGGAACTATTCTCGGCAAACCTCACAGCATGGAGCGGGCGATACAGCAGCTGCGAAGTGCAAGCGGCGAAAGTGTGCATTTCCTTACCGGATTGGCATTGCTCAATAGCGCCAGCGGGCAATGTCAGGTGGATTACGTGCGCTTTACCGTTAATTTTCGACAATTGAGTGAAGCAGCGATCATTCGCTATTTGGAAGCGGAGCAACCCTTTGATTGCGCCGGCAGTTTCAAAGCCGAGGGCCTAGGCGTCTCGTTGTTTCGCAGCACTCAAGGCGATGACGCTACCAGCCTGGTAGGGCTTCCACTGATCCGCTTGGTCGACATGCTTCTGGTCGAAGGTATCCAGATCCCTTAGTGCAACCAAGGAGCGAGCCCAGCAGGGCTCGCCCTTGCCTCAGCGCAGCACTGGCCCTTGGAAGCCCATCCACAGCGCAGCCTGCTCAACGACGCTGGCGCCGATTTTTTTCGCAAAACGGTCGAACGGTGATTCCTGCACAGTGAAGTCGACCAATTCCTTCTCACCGACAACATCACGCGCCACCGCACTGGTACTGCTCAACCCATCGATCAACCCCAATTCCAACGCCTGCTCGCCAGACCAAACCAAGCCGGAAAACAGCTCAGGGCGCCCAGCATCCTTCAAGCGATCACCGCGACCCTTCTTAACGCTAGCGATAAACTGTCGATGAGTGGTGTCGAGTACGCCCTGCCAGAATTGGGTTTCTTCGGCTTTTTGCGGCTGAAACGGATCTAGAAAAGCCTTGTGCTCGCCCGACGTGTAGATGCGCCGATCCACACCCAGTTTCTCCATCGCACCAACGAAACCAAAACTCGCCGCCGTCACTCCGATGGAGCCGACCAGGCTCGCCTTGTCTGCATATATAGAGTCCGCAGCACTGGCAATGTAATACGCACCGGAAGCACCCAGATCAGTAATCACCGCATACAGCTTGATATCCGGATGTTCGCCCCGCAGGCGACGAATTTCGTCATAGATGTAACCAGACTGCACCGGACTACCACCAGGGCTATTGATGCGCAGGATCACTCCCTTGGTATTCGCATCCTCAAATGCCTTGCGCAAACTGCTAATGACGTTATCGGCACTGGCAGCCTCCTTATCGGCAATCACCCCCCGAATTTCGATCACCGCCGTGTGGTTCCCGCTACGCGCCGCCCCCCCCTTCAAATCGAACGAAGGCGAAAGCAGCGCGATAGCAACGAAAAGATAAATAAATGTCAGCAGCTTGAAAAAAATCCCCCAACGCCGCGACCGACGCTGCTCTTGAACGCTTGCCAGCAGTGTTTTTTCTAACAACTGCCAACTTTTAGCATCGTCACCCGCTGCATCTGCAGACTTCCACTCATCCGACATGCCTATCCACCTCAAGCAATGATTCATTCTTCGAGTGCCGGCCCAGCCAGCCCCGTAATTCCGTGAATTCGTCGATCATCAAACACGGCCGCTCATCGTTCAGCAGAGCTGAAGACTGGGCACCGTAACTAACCGCCACCGAGTCCATCCCCGCATTTTTAGCCATGCGCAGATCAAAAACCGAATCTCCAACCATCAGCGCCTGCCCTGCCCCCACCTGACAGTGCCTAAGAATTTCATTCAGCATCAGAGGATCGGGCTTACTGGCAGTTTCGTCGGCGCAGCGGGTGACATCGAAATACTTCAACCAACCGCGACGAGCCAGTACCGAATCGAGGCCATGACGAGTTTTTCCGGTAGCTACCGCGAGGCGATAACCTTGATCACGAAAAACTTCCAACCCCTCCTCAACGCCAGCGAACAAAGGCGACGGCTCAGATTCGAAGGCCAGATAACGCTCGCTATAGAGTCGACGGAAACGCTCGATAGATGGTCCGTCAGAAAAAACGGGGTACAGACTGGAGATGGCCTCCGGCAAACCCAACCCAATGATGCCCCTGATGGATGCATCCTCAAGCCGTTGCAAGCCACAACCCTCAGCGGCGAAATGCATCGAATCGACAATGCGCTGGATCGAGTCGACCAACGTACCATCCCAATCGAAGATCAGTAGCCGGTAATCAGACAATGAGCCGCTCCAGGGTTTTGGCCCAGACCTCATCGACCGGAGCCTCAAGCCGCAGCTCGCCCCCATCGGGCAGCGGAACCGTCAGCATGTAGGCGTGCAGGAACAAGCGCTTGCCACCCAGCCCTTTAATCTCACGCGTGAAATCCTCATCGCCATACTTACTGTCACCCGCGATGGAATGGCCGGCATGCTTGGCATGCACACGAATCTGATGCGTGCGCCCGGTGACCGGCTTAGCCTCGACCAAGGTGGCAAACTCGCCAAAACGCCTCAGGACGCGAAATAGAGTCAACGCCTCCTTGCCTTCAGAATTGACCTCCACCATGCGCTCACCCGAACGCAAATTGCTTTTCTGCAGAGGTGCATTGACTTGCTTTTTCGCCGTCGCCCAATGACCACGGACTAGCGCCATGTAACGCTTGTCCACGCCATCCTTGCGCAACGCCTCGTGCAGATGACGAAGCATGCTGCGCTTCTTGGCAATCATCAGCAGGCCCGACGTATCCCGATCCAGGCGATGCACCAACTCCAAATCCTTGCTATCTGGACGCAACTGACGAAAAGCCTCGATAACACCATAGTTCAGCCCACTTCCGCCGTGCACCGCCACGCCAGCCGGCTTGTTGAGGACGATCAGGGCCTTGTCCTCATAGACGATTGCCGCCTCTAAACGCTCCAGCAAGCCCTGCGCGAGAGGCGCCGGCTCATCGCGCTCGGCAAGCCGCAACGGAGGCACGCGCACAATGTCGCCGGCCTGAAGTTTGTATTCTGGCTTGATACGCCCCTTGTTCACCCGCACTTCGCCTTTGCGCAAAATGCGATAGATCAGGGTCCTAGGCACACCCTTCAGACGGGCAAGGAGATAGTTATCAATACGTTGGCCGGCATGTTCCGGTTCGACTTCAAGCAGCTGAACGCCGGAAGTCGGAGAGGCAGATTCTGTCATCCGCCAATGATAACAATTTTTTATTGAATTGAAGCACTTAATCAGAGCTGCTATAGTCGCGAACGCCGCCAAAAACGGCCTAGTTATCAGCTATCGCGCCAACTGCGATCCTGGCTAACTTGCACGGTATTTAGGACACAAGGCCGTCCGACGGATTGTTTACCGCATACAGCGTGAAGAGTCCGAAATAAGGCCTTTTAGTTATGACGCGCGCTCACCTAGGAGAGCGCAACCAATACCAACCCGCTGCGGATTCTGCGAGCGGCACCCGATTTTCAGTGACATGTGTAGGGTGGAGATGCACGACCGTCGGACTGCGTAGCACCAAGCTTTATTAAGACGCTCAACGCGTCCGCTACCGATGGCTGATTCCTCCTTCTGACTGCGTGCTTATACAGCACAACCCACAGGAGACGTCCGTCGCGACCCCAGCCCTATTGGCTGACGTCGCTTGACAGTGGAACGGCTGACAACCGTTTCTGACGCACACCTGACACCGACCTGAGAGTCGTGTGTGCCGAACGCCGTTTCCGGCAGCCCGGAAACCGACGGTACTACATGAAAAGAATGCTGATTAACGCAACTCAACCCGAAGAGTTGCGTGTTGCCCTGGTAGACGGCCAACGCCTCTATGACCTGGACATCGAATCGGGTGCTCGTGAGCAAAAAAAGGCCAACATCTATAAAGGCCGCATCACCCGCGTCGAACCCAGCCTCGAAGCTGCTTTTGTCGACTTTGGCTCTGAGCGCCACGGTTTCCTTCCCCTCAAAGAAATCTCCCGCGAATACTTCAAGAAGTCCCCAGAAGGCCGCGTCAACATTAAAGATGTGTTGAGCGAGGGCCAGGAAGTCATTGTTCAGGTCGAAAAAGAAGAACGTGGCAACAAGGGCGCAGCCCTGACCACTTTCATCAGTCTGGCCGGCCGCTACCTGGTTCTGATGCCGAACAACCCGCGTGCTGGTGGTATCTCCCGCCGCATCGAAGGCGAAGAACGCAACGAATTGCGTGAAGCACTAAATGGCCTGATCGCTCCGGCGGACATGGGCTTGATCGTGCGCACCGCTGGCCTCGGTCGCTCCAGCGAAGAAATGCAGTGGGACCTCGATTACCTGCTGCAACTGTGGAGCGCTATCAAAGAAGCCTCGCTGGATCGCGCCGCACCTTTCCTGATCTACCAGGAAAGCAACGTCATCATCCGCGCCATTCGTGACTACCTGCGCCAGGACATCGGCGAAGTACTGGTCGACAGCGTCGAAGCCCAAGAAGAAGCCCTCAGCTTCATCCGTCAGGTGATGCCGCAGTACGCCAGCAAGATCAAGCTGTACGAAGACAGCGTACCGCTGTTCAATCGCTTCCAGATTGAGAGTCAGATCGAAACCGCCTTCCAGCGGGAAGTGAAGCTGCCGTCCGGTGGCTCGATCGTTATCGATCCGACCGAAGCTTTGGTGTCCATTGACATCAACTCGGCGCGCGCCACCAAAGGCAGCGACATCGAAGAAACCGCCCTGCAGACCAATCTGGAAGCGGCCGAAGAAATCGCTCGCCAGCTGCGCCTGCGAGACATTGGCGGCCTGATCGTCATCGACTTCATCGACATGACGCCGGCCAAGAACCAGCGCGCCGTGGAAGAGAAAGTCCGCGAAGCACTGGAAGCCGACCGCGCCCGCGTGCAAGTCGGACGCATCTCGCGCTTTGGCCTGCTGGAAATGTCCCGTCAGCGCCTGCGTCCGTCCCTTGGCGAAACCAGCGGTATTGTCTGCCCGCGCTGCAATGGCCAAGGCATCATCCGTGACGTCGAATCGTTGTCGCTGGCGATCCTGCGCCTGATCGAAGAAGAAGCACTGAAAGACCGCACCGCTGAAGTTCGTGCGCAAGTGCCAATCCCGGTTGCCGCCTTCCTGCTCAATGAAAAACGCAACTCGATCACCAAGATCGAACTGCGCAGCCGTGCGCGCATTGTCATCCTGCCAAATGATCATCTGGAGACGCCGCACTTCGAAGTTCAACGCCTGCGCGATGACAGCCCGGAAGCCCTCAGCGGCCAATCCAGCTATGAAATGACCGCCGCTGAAGTCGAAGAAGCCCAACCGGTCAGCGCCACTCGCACACTGGTACGCCAGGAAGCTGCGATCAAGGCCACTCCGCGCCCCACTCCGACCCAAGTAGCACCGGCCAGCGAAGAGCCCCCTACCCCCAGCGCACAGCCCAGTCTGTTCAAGGGTCTGGTCAAATCGCTGGTAGGTCTGTTCGCCGCCAAGGAAGAGCAACAGCCGGTCGTCGTCGAGAAGAAAGCTGCGACCGAGCGCCAGCCACGCAGCGACGAACGCCGCAACGGTCGTCAGCAGAATCGCAGTCGTGGCGGTCGTCGTGATGACGAGCGCAAGCCGCGCGAAGAACGCCAGCCCCGCGAGGAGCGTCAACCTCGCGAAGAGCGTCAGGCTCGTGAGGAACGTCAACCGCGTGAAGCGCGCGAGCGTGACGACAGCCAGCCGCGTGAGCCGCAAGAAGCCCGTCGCGAGCGAGCTCCTCGTGAAGAGCGCAAACCACGCGAAGACCGCAAGCCCCGCGAAGAGCGCGTACGTGAGCTGCGTGATCCGCTGGAAACAGCCCCGACCGCTCAAGCACCTACCGAAGAGCGCGCCGAACGCAAACCACGCGAAGAGCGTCAACCGCGTCCGCCGCGTGAAGAGCGCCAACCGCGTGCTGCCGTGGAGCAGGACGCCGAGGACGCTCTGCCAAACGAAGAGCTGCTGAACGATGAAGAGCAGGAAGGCGGTGAAGGCGGTGATCGCCCGCGCCGTCGCTCCCGCGGCCAGCGTCGTCGCAGCAATCGTCGCGAACGCCAGCGCGATGCTGACGGCAATCTGATTGAAGGTAGCGAAGAAGAAGCCTCTAACTCCGATGAAGCCGCCCCAGTAGTGGCCGCCGGCGTCGTAATCGCCGCTAACCAAGCGACCGAGCAAAGCGCTGAGCAGGTTTTCAATCCTGAAGAAACCGCCGCTCCCGCTCATCAGTCGATTGCCAGCGAAAACGAGCAAATCGCCGTCGAAGCCGTCGAAACAGTAGCTGCTGAAGTTGCACAGCCTGAAGTCATCGCACCGGTCTTCACAGAGACGCCTGCCGTAGAAAACCTGGCCGAGGTTGAAGCCGCACCGGTGACGCCGAGCGTTGCTGAACCGGTAGAAGTAGCTGCCGAACCCGTAGTGGAAGCTGTCGCAGCGGAAGTCGAAGTCCACGACATCGTAGAGAACGTTGCGCAAGCGGATGAAGCACCTGCTGTTACCGCTGGTGGCCGCGCCGCCAATGATCCGCGCGAAGTACGTCGCCGTCAGCGTGAAACCGAGCGCCTGGCTAAAGAAGCTGAGCAGGCCGCTAGCACTCCCGCTGCGATCATCAGCGCGCCGGTTGAAGAAACCCTTCCGGTTGTCGAAGCCGAGCCCGCCACTGAGGCCGCTCAACCAGTAGCAGAAGTAGCCGATAAAGCTGTTGAGCCAACTGAGGAGCGTGACGAGAGCACTGGCGACGCATTTACCGGCGTCTCGCCAAGCGAGCACAAAGAAGCCGATGACGAGTCCAAACCTTCGGTTTAAGACTTGCTGCGTACAAAAAGGGATGCCTCGGCATCCCTTTTTTGTGGCCGGCGGTTACCGGAAAGATCGTACTGATGAGTCTACTCCAACCCTTCCTAGAGTACGTTTGGTTCTATTTCCAGGGCGACGCCGAAGCGCACCGCCACATCGGCCTGAATGCGCCGAGCCAACCCCAGCAACTGGCCACCAGTGGCCTCTCCGTAATTCACCAAGACCAAGGCTTGCAGTCGATGCACGCCCGCATCCCCCTCACGAAAACCCTTCCAGCCGGCGCGCTCGATCAACCAGCCAGCGGCTAATTTGACCAATCCACCAGCCTGCGGATAAGCCACCAGGTCTGCGTATTGCTGACGCAAACGGTCGGCCTGCTCCGCCGCCACCAAGGGGTTCTTGAAGAAGCTGCCGGCATTGCCGAGCTCATTGGGGTCCGGCAGTTTTTCGCTGCGAATTGCGCAAATGGCCCGACTTACATCCATAGGCGTCGGCGCCTCAATACCCTGCTCGACCAGACGCTGACGGATTGGGCCATAGTCAAGATGCAAAGCCGCCTGGCGACTCAGGGCCAGACGCACCCGCAGGATCAGCCAGCGCCCAGCTTCACGCTTGAACCGGCTATCCCGATAGGCGAAGGCGCAGTCCGCCAGAGAGAACTCGCGCAACTCGCCGGTGTGCCGGTCGAGGGCGGCGAGCCCAACAAAGACATCTTTCAACTCGACGCCATAAGCACCGATGTTTTGCATCGGCGCGGCACCCACGGTACCGGGAATCAGGCTGAGATTCTCCAAGCCACCCAGCCCTTGCCGCAGACTCCAGAGGACGAATGGATGCCATGGCTCGCCCGCCTCTGCTTCGACAATCACACGCTGGCCGTCGTCGCTGAGAAGTCGCGATCCGCGGCTGGCCATGCGCAGCACCAACGCATCGACATCGGCAGTCAGGAGAAGATTGCTGCCACCGCCGATGACCAACAACGGCAGTTGCTGCTGCTCGGCATAAGCCAGTGCCTCGCGCACTTCATCATCATCGTGCGCCTCGGCGAACAGGCGTGCCTGCACGTCGACACCGAAGCTATTGAATGGCTTGAGCGATACGCGCTCGCGAATCTGCAGGCTCATAGCCGTTGCCGCACTTCGGCGAGCAGCGCATCGCTGGCTTGCTCGATCAGATCCAAGACCTGCTCAAAACCGTCAGCGCCACCGTAATACGGGTCAGGCACCTCATCGAGAGGCAGGTCATAGCGGCGCAGATAGAGGTCCAGTTCGGCCTGCGCCACGGCCGGCTGCATGCGCTGCAGATCGCGCAAGTTACTGTGATCCATGGCGAGGATCAGATCGAAGCGGGAAAAATCCGCCACTTCGACTTGCCGCGCACGTAGCGCGGACAGATCGTAACCCCGTTGGCGAGCAGCCAAGCTGGTACGGGCATCCGCCGCCTTACCGATATGCCAATCGCCAGTGCCGGCCGAGTCGACCGTCACCCGCTCTGCCAGCCCCGCCTCACTGAGCTTGCGACGAAAAACGCCTTCGGCAGTCGGCGAGCGACAGATATTGCCCAAGCAAACGAACAGAACGCGCATCAAGCCCCCAACAGGCGGCGGACGCGCTCAAGGTCTTCCGCCGTATCGACGCCGGTTGGCGGCGCCTGCAAGGCATCGGCCACATGAATTCGCACGCCGTGCCATAGCGCTCGGAGCTGCTCCAGGCTCTCACAGTTCTCCAGCCAGCATGGGCCCCAAGTGACGAAGTCATGAAGAAACTGGGCACGGTAGGCATAGATGCCAATATGCCGGCGATAAGGTATGCCGGCGGGCAACTGTTCCCGGCTGACCGCGAAATCATCCCGCGCCCAAGGCAATGGCGCGCGACTGAAGGTCAGTGCCAGGCCATTGATATCGGTCAAGACCTTGACCACATTGGGATTGAACAGGGTCGCCGCCGCATCGATCGGCTCGGCCAAAGTGGAGATCGCCGCCTCGGCGTGGGCGAGCAGATTGGCTGCCACCTGGTCGATGATCACCGGCGGGATCATCGGCTCATCGCCTTGGACATTGACGACGACGGCATCACCAGACAACCCCAGTTGACTGGCCACCTCGGCCAGGCGGTCGGTGCCCGAGTTGTGATCCTCGCGGGTCAGCAGTACGTCAGCGCCGAAACCCTGGCACACCTCGACGATGCGCGCATCGTCGGTGGCAACGATCACCCGCTGGGCCTGGCTTTTGCGCGCCTGCTCCCAGACATGCTGGACCATTGGCTTGCCAGCGATGTCCTGCAAGGGCTTACCCGGCAGGCGAGTCGACGCGTAACGGGCAGGAATGACCACGGTGAACGCCTGGCTCATTTCTCCAGCCGCTCTTCCGCCGTGAGGGGGCGCGCTTCACTTTCCAGCATCACCGGGATGCCTTCACGGATGGGAAACGCCAGCCCGGCGCCTTTGCTGATCAGCTCGGACTTATCTTCGCTGAGTTTGAGCGGGCCCTTGGTAATCGGGCAGGCGAGAATATCCAGCAATTTCGGGTCCATCGAAGATCCTTTGAAGTCAGGGGCGCATGGGCAGCAGGCGTGCCAATTGCGCATCGAACCAAGTAACGAAGGCTTCCGAAGGGGCGGCGTCAATTGCCAGATACCACCAGTCGGCTGCAGCGAAGCTTCGGCACTTAACGGCATCCTTCTCGGTCATCAGCAGCGGCAATGGCGGAGTGAACGTCAGCGCAGGCTTACTGTATTGCGCGTGATCGGCGAAGGGATGCGGGATTGGCCGCCAGTTTAGCGCTTCGAGCGTGTTGAAGAAACGCTGCGGATTGCCGATCCCAGCCACCGCATGCAGCGCTTGCCCGGCGGCGAAATGGTCGAGCGGCACGCGCTGATCGCTGGCCAGATTGACCAACGCGGTTGGGCGCAATTGGAGCGCATAGCCCTCTCCCGTATCAGCGGCGCCACCATTGAAGAGCCGCGCATCGACACTTTCTAGACGCTCGAGCGGCTCGCGCAGCGGGCCGGCCGGTAGACAACGGCCGTTTCCCAGACCGCGCGCGGCATCGATCAGCACCAGTTCCAGATCGCGAGCCAAGCGGTAGTGCTGCAGGCCGTCGTCACACAGAATCAGATCCAGCGATTCGGACTCAAGCAAAGCGCGGACTGCCTGCGAGCGATCCGGATCGATCATCAGCGGAACGCCGGTACGCTGAACGATCAGCAGGGGCTCATCACCGGCGACGGTCGCGCTCTGATCGGCTTCAACCCGCCAGGGGAAATGCGCAGGCTTGGCGCCATAACCGCGACTGACCACCCCAACCCGCAGGCCACGCTGGCGGCAATGCTCGATCAACCAGAGGATCAGCGGCGTCTTACCGGTGCCGCCGACGGTGATATTGCCGACCACCACGACGGGGACCGGAGCGCGGTAGGTGGGCAGTTCACCCGCGAGAAAGCGCTGGCGCTTGCGGCATACCACGGCGCGATAAATGGCCTCCAGCGGACGCAACACGTGCAGCGCTGGGTGGCCGTCGTACCAGGCCGCAAGCAGACGATCAGCCAGAGCCATCAGGGCGCCGCCTGGGCCTCGACGGTGGTGATGCGCAAATGACTGAAACCGAGCTTGCCGGCCGCATCCATGGCGGTCACTACTGATTGATGAGGGGTCTTTCCGTCGGCGCTGATGGTCAGCGGCAGGCTGCTGTCGCCTTCCGACTCTTTCTGCATGGCCGCCATCAAAGTGCTCAGATCGCTTTTCGCCAGCACTTGGCCATTCAGCGAATAGGTGCCCTCGGCGTTGATCGCGACTTCGAGCTGTTTCAGCTCGGTGTCTTCGGCAGGTGTGGCGCTGGCCGCCTCGGGCAAATCGACCTTCAGTTGGGTCGGACGGCTAAAGGTGGTGGTGACCACGAAAAACAGCAGCAACACGAAGATCACATCGATCATCGACGTGAGGTTGAGAAACACCTCTTCGCGGGCCACATTGCCCGCCCTGCGGCGGAATTTCACGCTTTGGGCACCTCGGCAAAATCGACTTCACGATTGCCCTGCACCACCTCCACCAGCTTGATCGCCTCCTGTTCCATGGCGATCACCAATTCATCGACCCGGCGCAGCAGATAGCGATGGAAGAACACCGCCGGAATCGCCACGATCAGACCCGCGGCGGTGGTTACCAACGCTTTGCCGATACCGCCGGCGAGCATCGGCGCGTTGGCGGCGCCGCTGCCCATGAAGCCACTGAAAATATCGATCATGCCGAATACCGTGCCGAGCAGACCGAGCAATGGTCCCATGGCGGCGATGGTACCCAGGGCATTGAGGTAACGTTCCAGCTCATGGATGACTCGGCTAGCGGCCTCTTCAATGCACTCTTTCATGATCTCGCGACCATGCTTGGAGTTGGCCAAGCCTGCCGCCAGCACCTCACCCAGCGGCGAGGACTGGCGGATTTCCTTGAGTTTCTGCGCATTCAACTGCTTGTTCTTGATCAGCAGCCAGACTTGCCCCAGCAATTGCGGCGGCGAAACCCTGCTCACACGCAAGGTCCACAGGCGCTCGACGATGATGCCCATGGCAGCAATAGAACAGAGAATAATCGGCAGCATCATCCAGCCGCCTGCTTTAATCAGTTCCCACACGGCATTGATTCCCCTTGGAAAAGTGGCGCCACTCTAGCATAGGGTGCGGTGCCCGCCGACCGCCGCCGTTCTCATTTTTCCCGCCAGAATCGACGCTGTTCACGCAACCCGTACAAGGTGTCGTTAGCCCCCAACTGAATACGTTGAGCGCCGGTCACAACCGTGTCGTAAGTCGGGATGCCCAGCGCCTGATAGCGGGCCAGACTCTGCGGATGCGGATGACCGAAGGTGTTGTTGGCGCCACGGGAAATCAGCACCGCTTGCGGTTGGACGGCCTTGAGAAAACCCATTGAGGACGAGCTGCGACTGCCGTGATGCGGCGCCAACAGCCAATCGGCGCGGATGTCGCGACCGGCAGCGAGCAACGCGCGCTCGGCGCCGGCATCGATATCACCGGTCAGCAACAGACGCTCACCGTTCGCCTCGATTTGCAGCACGCAACTGGCCGGATTGCCTTCGACAGCCGACGGCCAACGCCAGGTCGTGAAACTCACTTCATCCCACCGCCAGGTGCTGCCATCGACACACAGCTCAGCGCGCAATGACGGTGCCAGCGCCGCGGGCTCACCACTGAGCACCCGATCGACCGACATGCCGCGCTGCACGCTGAGCGCACCGCCGGCGTGATCGGTGTCGGCGTGGCTAATCAGCATCAGGTCCAAACGATCAACGCCAAGCGTGCGCAGGGAAGGCAGCACCACCCGCTCGCCGCTATCGAATTCGCCATAACGCGGCCCGCTGTCGTATAGAAGTGCATGGTGCTGCGTGCGCAAGGCAACGGCTAACCCTTGACCGACATCCAATACCCAGGCGTCCAGTCGTCCTGGCGCGGGAGTATCGATCGGTGGCCGCAGCATCGGCAAAAGCAATGCCAGTCCTAGCGCGCGCAACGGCATGCCCGTCGGCAGAAGGATAAGCAGTGCGCCTGCAGCACCCAATAGCCACGCCCACCAAGGAATAGCCGGCGCCGACCAGGCCGGTAGCCAACTGGCGATCCAGGCTAGCAGTTGAAAAAGCAACTCCAACAGGCCGCCCGCCAGCCACAACAGCCCATCGCCCAACCCGAATAACGGCAGCAATAGCGTGCCGAGCAGCGCCAACGGCACTACCAGAAAGCTCACCCAAGGAACTGCAATCAAGTTAGCCAACGGCCCGCTGGCACTGACCGGCAAGCCTAAAGCCAGCAGCGCCGGCAGCAGACCGATGGCCATGGTCCATTGCGCCCTGCCCCAGCTCCGCCACCAACTCCACGGTCCGAGGCGACCGGCGAAGACCAGCATCAACACCGCGACAGCGCCAAACGACAGCCAGAAACCAGCTTGCAGACTGGCCAGCGGCTCCAGCAATAGCACGCCGTTAAGCGCCAGCAACCAGGGCAACCAGACGCCAAGATGGCGGTAGCGCAGCCGCCAGATCAGTACCATGGCGATCATCACGCAGGCGCGGCGCACCGGGACCTCGAAACCGGCCAGCACGCCATAGCCGAGCGCCACGGCGAACGATAGCGCGCAGGCCCACGGCAGCCATGGCCAGGATGGGGGCCACCAACCGAGGCGCGCCAGGGCGACGATCAAGGCGTAAACCAGGGCCGCCAGCATCGCCACATGCTGACCGGAAATCACCATCAGGTGCACCGTGCCGGTGTCCTGCAGCAATCGCCAGTCGGCCACCGACAATCCCGAGCCGTCGCCGATTACCAAGGCCACCAAGCCACCCTGACGACCAAACGCGTAAACCTTGAGCATCCGCTGACGCAATGCATCGCGCCAGGCGGAAGGCCCGTTGGCTGGGCTGATCCGCTCACCGTGTTTGACGGTGCCGGTGCCGCCAACCCGCTGTGCCAGCAACCAGGCTTCGTAATCGAAGCCCTGTGGATTAACCATGCCATGACCGCGCTTGAGCTTGACCGCCAACCGCCAGCGCTCACCCGCTTGCAATGCCGGGCCGCCGTACCAGGCCAGCCGTAGGCGTTGGGGTAGAAAGGCGCGCCGCGACTCGGGCTGTCCAAGCTGAAAGCGCACCACCCCATCACCCTGCTCCGGCAGACCAACCACCAGGCCTTGCAGCCATAGCGTATTGCCGTCCAGTTCAGGCGCCAGACGATCGTCCAGCGCCCATTGCGCCGAGGCGCAGGCCCAGCTGAAACCGAACAGGAAGAAGGCCAACGGATAGCTGCGAAACGGCAGCAGCATCAAACCCAACAGCGGAAGAACGCCCAGCAGCCAGGCGGGTGGCAGCTCCGGCAGAAACCGCAGCGTCAGCAGCCCGGCCGCCAACGCCAACATCCCTGTTCGCATGAATTACTCCTGACCCATCCTTGGGTCGCTGCATCAAACACTTATCTGTTGTCACAAAGTGCCGACTTGATCGCCGTGCAATCCATGCATAATACCCAGGCTTTATGCCTGCCCGAGAATGCTCATGCCGCGACGTCTGTTCAAGCGCTACATGCCCAATCCGCAAAGTATCCGCGAGCACAAGTCGCTGCGTTTTCTTGGCAGTTTGATGCACGATCCGAATCTTTGGCACCTCAATCGACACTCGGTATCGCGCGCCATGGCAGTCGGGTTGTTCGCCGCGTTTATTCCCATTCCCATGCAGATGCTGCTGGCAGCCACCCTGGCCCTGCCGGTACGGGGCAACTTGCCCATTTCGGTGGGCTTGGTCTGGCTGACCAACCCCATCACCATGCCGCCGGTTTTTTACTGCACTTACAAGCTCGGCGCGTGGGTCATGCAAGTACCGGCCGGGCAGATCAGCACGCAGGTGTGGCCGCGCATCAGTCGGTTCTTCGATGAGCCGTCATGGGAACTGATTCAGCTGATGTGGAAGCCGATCCTGCAACCATTTCTGGTGGGCTCAATTGTCTGCGGCCTGCTCGCCGCTCTGGTTGGCTATGTGCTGACCATGCTGTATTGGCGCTGGTGGGTGCAACGCAGCTGGGACAAGCGACGCAAGGCGCGACGCCTGGGCGCAGAATAAAAAACGCCGCTCAACAGCGGCGTTTTTTATGGCTTATTCGTAGCGCAACGCTTCGGCAGGCTGAATCTGCGCGGCTCGCCAAGACGGATAGAGGGTGGCCAGGAAACTCAAGCTGAGCGCCGCCACGGCGATCAGCAATACATCGAAACCTTGCAGATCGGATGGCAAGGTACTGATGAAATACACATCGGAACTGAAAATGCGCTGGCCGCTGACCTGCTCCAGCCAGCCGACCAGGCTGCTGACGTTCAGCGCAGCGATTACCCCAAGCACCGTACCGATCGTGGTGCCGACCACGCCGATGATCGACCCCTGCACCACGAAAGTGGCCATGATCTGCCCCGGCGTCGCACCGAGGGTCCGCAGGATGGCAATGTCGCCACCCTTGTCGGCGACCACCATGATCAACGTGGCGATGATGTTGAACGCCGCCACTGCTACGATCAGCAGCAGCAGCAGACCGATCATGGTCTTCTCCATCTTCATCGCACTGAACAGGCTGCCCTGAGTCTGCGTCCAGTCGCTCGCCGTATAGCCGTCACCCAGCTTCGCGGCAACCGCCGCGGCAACCTGTGGCGCCTGATACAGATCCTTCAGCGCCAGGCGCACGCCCTGCACTTGGCCAGGCTGCATACGCTGCATGGCGGCGGCATCGGCCACGTTGATCAGCGCCAGATTGCCATCCAGCTCGGCACCCACTTTGAATACCCCGACCACATTCAGCCGCTGCATACGTGGCGTGATACCACCGGGCGCCGAACTGACTTCGGGAACGATCAGAGTCAGCTTGTCGCCGACATTGATGCGAAACCGCCGCGCGGTGATCTCGCCGATCACCACACCGAATTCGCCAGGCTTGAGCGCCTCGAGACTGCCTTGCACGATGTGCTGGCCGATGATCGAGACCTTGGGCTCTTCCTGCGGATCGATGCCGTTGATCTGGACCGACTGCATGGCGCCCTTGTACGACAACATGCCATCCAACTCGCCGAATGGCACCGCAGCCAATACTTGCGGGTTACCTTGGGCGACTTTGGCTACCGCGCGCCAATCGCTCAGCGGTTGCGCATTGCCGATGGTGGCATGTGGGACCATACCGAGGATGCGTGAACTCATTTCCTGCTGGAAACCGTTCATCACCGACAGCACCACGATCATCGCCAACACACCGAGGGCCAGGCCGATCATCGAGGTCAGCGAGATAAACGAAATGAAATGGTTGCGCCGCTTGGCCCGCGTGTAGCGGCTGCCGATGAAGATCGAGATCGGTCTGAACATGGTTACGCCGCCACCAGCCGGCCATCTTCCAGACGCAGGATGCGATCCATCTGCCCGGCCAGCTCGGGATCGTGAGTAACCACCAGGAAGGCGGTGTTCGACGAACTGCTCAGCTCGCGCATCAACTCCTGAATGCCCTGCGCCGTGTGGTGATCGAGGTTACCGGTCGGCTCATCGAGCAGGACCAAGCCGGGCTGATTGACCAATGCCCGGGCAATCGCCACACGCTGGCGCTCGCCGCCAGACAATTCGGCTGGCTTGTGATCCAGACGGTGACCAAGACCCACCCGCTGCAGCAATGCCGCCGCCCGTTCACGCGCCGCGGGAATGGCCATCTTGCCAATCAGCAACGGCATGCAGACATTCTCCAGCGCAGTGAACTCCGCCAGCAGATGGTGGAACTGGTAGACAAATCCCAACTGCCGATTACGCAGCAACCCGCGAGCCTTTTCGCCGAGAGCCGAGAGTTCTTCACCAGCCAACCAGACACTGCCCTGACTCGGCGTATCGAGACCGCCCAACATGTTCAGCAGGGTGCTTTTGCCCGAACCGGAACTGCCCACGATGGCCACCCGCTCACCCGCCTGCAATTCCAGATCGAGGCCGGCCAGCACTACCACCGCCTGCGGGCCCTCTTCATAGCTCTTGCCAAGATTGCGGCAGCTCAGAACCACTTGCTTACTCATAACGTAACGCCTCCGCAGGCTGGGTACGCGCAGCACGCCAGGCCGGATAAAGAGTGGCGAAGAAACTCAGAATCAATGCCGCGCCGCACACCATGACGACGTCTGCGCGCATCAGTTGCGACGGCAGGTAATCGATGAAATACACATCGGCGTTGAGGAATTTGATGCCCAGCAGACGCTCCAGCGCGGCGATCCAACTGCTGACATTGAGCGCGGCAATAATCCCCAGCACAGCGCCAAGTAGGGTACCGATCACGCCGATCACCGTGCCCTGGACCATGAAGATGCGCATGATCTGCAACGGTGTCGCGCCCAAGGTACGCAGGATGGCGATATCCCCTTTCTTGTCGGTCACCACCATGACCAACGTGGAAATAATGTTGAACGCTGCGACTGCGACGATCAGCAGCAACAGCAGGCCGATCATCGCCTTTTCCATGCGGATGGCCTGATATAGGTTGCCGTGCGAACGGGTCCAGTCGCGGGCGTAGTAGTCAGGGCCGAGATGCTGGGCGATGCCCCAGGCAATGCGCGGTGCCTTGAACAAGTCGTCGAATTTCAGGCGCAGACCCTGCACCTGCTCCGGCTTCCAGCGATGCAGGCGGGCGATGTCCTGCAAATGCGCCATGGCGACATGGCCATCGATCTCGCCAGCGCCTACGTGAAAGATGCCGACCACGGTGAAGCGCTTGATGCGCGGAAACATGCCAGCTGGAGTGACCGTCACTTCTGGGGCGACGAAGGTCACTTTGTCACCGACGCCGACGCCGAGTTTGACCGCCGCCTTGTCGCCGAGGACGATGCCAAAGCCGCCGGCCTTCAGATCGTCCAAGCTGCCCTGCCGGAAGAACTCGCCGATGACTGACACCTTGCCCTCTTCCTGCGGATCGATGGCGTTGATCAGCACCTTTTCGACCTGGCCGGCGTTGGTCAGCAAACCCTGCATTTGCGTAAAGGGCGCCACCGCCAGGATCTGTGGCCGCTTGATCTTGTTGGCCATCTCGCGCCAGTCGCTGATGGGCTGCGCCGCTTCGAGGGTCGCGTGCGGCACCATGCCGAGGACGCGGGTACGCATTTCATGGTCAAAGCCGTTCATGACCGACAACACCACGATCATCACCAGCACGCCGAGGGCGAGACCGATCATCGAGGTCAGGGAGATGAAGGAGACGAAATGATTGCGGCGTTTAGCGCGCGTATAACGGGCGCCGATGAACACGGACAGCGGTCTGAACATAGAAAGAGTTGGTTCGCTGGCGAAAGAAGGAACGTCCTTGTGGCGGGGCTTGGCGAGCGGCCTTACACTCAGACCAATCTCGCTGCCATGGGTTCGCCATGACGACACAAGACGAAAATGATCGCCGCGAATACTATCGCATCGACGACACCATCGCACTGGAATTCAGCCTCTTGTCAGGCGCTGAGGCCCTGGCTGGCGAGGCGCTGCACGACACCTCGCCGCTGTTCAATCTACTCAGCGAACTGCATCTGCTCGACTATGAATCGCAGCACCTGTTGCGGCATATCAGCGAACGCGACCGCACCCTGGCCAACTACCTGAAAGTCATCAACCGGCGCACCGATCTGCTCGGCCAGGCACTGGCCCAGAACCTGCTGAGTGCACTCGGCACACCGCGGCAGGTCACCATGTCCGAAGGTGGCCTGAGCTTCGACAATGCCAGCTCGCTTGAGCTTGGCAGTCACTTGGCGCTGAAGATGGTGCTGATGCCGCAAGCCCTTGGCTTGCTGGTTCGCGCTTTAGTGATCCACTGCCAGCCGCTGGAAAATGGCCTCTATAACATCGGCACCGAGTTCGAAAGCCTGACCGATGCCCAGCGCCAATTGCTGGCGCGGCACATCCTGCAGCGCCAAGCGCTGGAGCGCCGCCAGGCACGCGAACAACTCTGATCAGTTCGCCAGGAGACGGCCATGTGGCGCCTGTTACTACTCATCACCCTGCTCGGCCCGCTGGCTAGCTGGGCGCAAACCATCGAAATCCCGGTAGGTCAGCAAGGCGCTGCGGAGATCGCCCTACCCGCTCGCGGCCTGACGCAAAAAGAAGTGCTGATGCGCTTCGGGCTTGCCGACCAGGAGCATCCCGCGGTCGGAAAACCACCGATTACGCGCTGGGACTACCGCAATTTCAGCGTCTATTTTGAAAGCGGTCGAGTGATCGACAGCGTCCTTCAGCATCGCCCACGCAGCCCAGCGGGGCAGCCTGGCGCACAACCCAAGGAGTTCCAGTGACGCAGATTTACGGCCATCGTGGCGCCAAAGGCGAAGCACCGGAAAACACCCTGAACAGTTTCAAGAGATGCCTGGAACAGGGCGTGCGGCGCTGTGAGCTGGACTTGCATCTGTCCCGCGATGGCGAGCTGATGGTGATCCACGACCCAACGCTGAAGCGCACCACTGGCCGCCGCGGCAAGGTTTCCGCATACGATGCCACCGACTTGACCAACTACGACGCTCGCCAGGGCGGCCCTGGCTGGGTACAGCCCTGCCCGATTCCGCGCCTGGCTGAGCTGTTCGAAAAATGCCCGTTCGAACACTGGCAGCTGGAGGTCAAGAGCGCTTCGCGTGACCGTGCAGCCCGTAGCGTGCTGGCCATTCAGGAGCTCGCCAACCACTACGGGGTGATCGACAAAGTCACCGTCACCTCCAGCTCTCGCGAGGTGCTGCGTGCGCTGACCCAGCTAACCCCGCAACTGGCGCGTGGCCTGGTGGCCGAGTACGCCTGGCTCGATCCGCTCAAGGTGGCGCAGAGCTATGGCTGCAATCTGCTCGCGCTGAACTGGACGCTGTGCACCCCGGAACGCCTGTTCAAGGCGCAGAAGCAAGGTCTGCATGTATCGGTGTGGACGGTCAACGAACCCGCCCTGATGCGCCGCCTCGCCGACTTCGGCGTAGACAGCCTGATCACCGACTTCCCGAGCCTGGCGGTGAGTACGCTCAAGGCCTGAACCACACATTTTATTCATGCACAAAAAACCGGCCCAAAGGCCGGTTTTTCGTTACCTGGTCAGAAACTCTCCCGATTCGGCCAGCGCCAGGTTGGGGAGTCGCTGAAAAAGTCCCCCCCGACCGGCTCAGGCCACCGGTCGGAGCTGGTCAAAAAAGCCGGTTGAGCCCATCGAATGCGGCCACCCGATAGGCCTCGGCCATGGTCGGATAGTTAAAGGTGGTGCTGACGAAGTACTTCAGCGTGTTCGCCTCGCCTTTCTGACTCATGATCGCCTGGCCGATATGGACGATTTCCGAAGCCTGGTAGCCGAAGCAATGCACGCCGAGGATTTCCAAGGTCTCGCGGTGGAAGAGAATCTTCAGCATGCCCACCGGTTCGTTGGATATCTGCGCGCGCGCCATGCCCTTGAAGAATGCCTTGCCCACTTCGTAGGGGATCTTCGCCTGGGTCAACTCTTTCTCGTTCTTACCGATCGAGCTGATCTCCGGAATGGTATAGATACCGGTCGGCACGTCGTCGACGAAGCGCCAGCTGTCGTTCTCGGCGATGTTGCCGGAGGCCGATCGGCCTTGGTCGTAAGCGGCACTGGCCAGACTCGGCCAGCCGATTACATCGCCAGCAGCGTAGATGTTCGATACCGAGGTGCGGTAGTTCTCATCCACCTCGACCTGCCCGCGACTGTTGACCTTGATGCCGATGTTTTCCAAGCCGAGCTTGTCGGTGTTGCCGGTACGCCCGTTACACCAGAGCAGCGCGTCGGCCTTGATCTTCTTGCCCGACTTGAGGTGCAGGATCACGCCGTTGTCGATGCCCTCGATGCGCTCGTATTCCTCGTTGTGGCGGATCAACACATTCTGGTTGCGCAGGTGATAACTGAGCGCATCGGAAATCTCGTCATCGAGGAAACTGAGCAACTGGTCGCGGTTGTCGATCAGGTCGACCAGCACGCCGAGGCCGCTGAAGATCGACGCATATTCACTACCGATCACCCCGGCACCGTAGATGATCAGCCGGCGCGGGGTATGGGTCAGGCTGAGAATGGTGTCGCTGTCGTAAACCCGCGGGTGCGTGAAGTCGACGTCCGCCGGACGATAGGGACGCGAACCGGTGGCGATGATGATGTGCTTGGCCACCAGCTTTTCCACCACGCCGTTCGGGCAGACCACTTCGATGGTCTGATCGGCGGCGAAGCTACCGGTGCCGAAGAACATGTCGATGCGGTTGTGCGCGTAGTAACCGGTGCGCGAGGTAACTTGCTTGGCGATCACCCGCTCGGCGCTTTTCAGCACGTCCGGAAAGGAGAACCAGCGCGGCTCACCGATCTGGCGGAATAGTGGGTTGGTGTTGTACTGCATGATTTGCCGCACCGAGTGGCGCAGCGCCTTGGAGGGAATGGTGCCCAAGTGCGTGCAATTGCCGCCGACTTCGCGACGACTATCGACCACCGCGACCTTGAGGCCGCTCTTGGCCGCATTCATTGCCGCCCCCTCGCCCGCGGGACCGGAACCGAGCACTACCACGTCGTAGTTGTAGACCGCCATGCTTACTCCTCTCAACTGGCCAGAGCGCCTTACTGCGCTGCGGCTGAGCCACGGCCGTGGCCATGACGAACACAAATTTGGCAACAAGCACCGGGATTGCCGTTGCAGCTTACCCGCGACCCTCGGCGCTGCCCATTAGCGCTTGGTCATAGGCAGGCAACTCGCGCCATCACTTAACAGGCTGTTGAAAAATTACCTGCGTTGCCGATCCGGCGTTAAAAACGGCCTCAAAATGCTCATTTACAACACGTAAACTGCGCTTTTTCGGCCGCTTTTGCCTTGTCTCGGCTGCCTCGCCTACATTTTTCAACGGCCTGTTACCGTTGATTTTCCTGCCTGCAGCGCCTGAAACGCAGGGCTCGCATCGACTTGAAAACCATCGACCTCGCGACGAATGAACAATGCCGCGACCCCCTTTTGCTTTGCGAATGCCAGGCCGCGCTGCGGGCCCAGCACCATCAACAAGGTCGACAACCCATCCGCCCGCAGCGCCGACGGATCGACCACCGTGACCGAAGCCAGGTTATGCCTGACCGGCGCACCGCTGGCCGGATCGAAGGTGTGCGAGTAACGGCGCCCCTGTACTTCGAAATAATTTCGGTAGTCGCCGGAAGTGGACACACCGTAGCCGTCCAACGTCAGCTCTTGCTGGGCCTCCTGACCCGCCTCGCGCGGCGCCTCGATAGCGACACGCCAGGGCGAACCATCCGGCTTGCGTCCGCGCACCTTGAGTTCGCCGGTGACGCTCAGCAAATAGCTGCGCACCCCTGATTCATCCAAGCGCTGCGCAATGCGATCGACCGTATAGCCGGCGGCGATGCTGTCGAAATCCACCTGCACGGCGGCATCTTTGCAAAGCTGTTGACCGTCCACACGCAAGTGAGTGAAGCCGACATTGGCGCGTACTGCAGCGATTTCCTCGGCACTCGGCACCCGCTCGCCACGCGATTGCGGACCAAAGCCCCACAGATCGAGCAGCGGCTCGACGGTCAGATCGAACGCCCCGGCGCTTTCCCGCGACAAGCTCTCGCCAAAGCGCACCAGATCTAATATTGACGCTGGCATCGCCTGGCAACGGTTCGCCGGTAAGGCATTGAAACGGGAAATCAGCGAGTCGCTGCGATAGGTCGACATCTGCGCATCGACCTCAGCGAGTATCGCCTCGACCTCGCCGCGCAACTGCGCCATACCAGGTCCGTCGGGTTCAGCCACATATTTGAGCGAATAGTGACTGCCCATGGTCGGCCCCTCGAACGCTTCAATCTGCGCGCCGCACCCGGCCAGCAGGCCAATAACAGCCAGCAGCAACGTCGTGCCACTGCGCCTTGCCTGCCACATCGCCACACCTATCGCACTCATGGAACCACCGCACCCGTAAATGCAAAACGGGAGCCGAAGCTCCCGTTTGTCATACCGCGTTTAGCGCGGGAAAGCTGGCGGGTTGACCCCAGCCATGTCTTCCATCACGCGAACTACCTGGCAGCTGTAGCCGAACTCGTTGTCGTACCACACGTACAGAACGACGCGATTGTCGTTGGCGATGGTGGCTTCGGCATCGACCACACCGGCGTGGCGCGAGCCGACGAAGTCAGTGGATACCACTTCCTGCGAGCTGACGAAGTCAATCTGCTTCTGCAGATCCGAATGCATGGCCATCTGGCGCAGGTATTCGTTGATTTCTTCGCGGGTGGTGGCTTTCTCAAGGTTCAGGTTGAGGATCGCCATCGACACGTTCGGCGTCGGTACACGAATCGCGTTACCGGTCAGCTTGCCTTTCAGCACAGGTAGAGCCTTGGCCGCGGCAGTGGCTGCACCGGTCTCGGTGATCACCATGTTCAGCGCGGCGCTACGACCACGGCGATCGCCCTTGTGGAAGTTGTCGATAAGGTTCTGGTCGTTGGTGTAGGAGTGCACGGTTTCAACGTGGCCGTTGACGATGCCGTAGCGATCGTTCACCGCTTTGAGCACCGGCACGATGGCGTTGGTGGTGCAGGAAGCCGCGGAGATGATCTTGTCCTCAGCGGTGATTTCGCTGTGGTTGATGCCGTGCACGATGTTCTTCAGCGCGCCTTTACCAGGAGCCGTGAGCACCACGCGGTCGACACCCGGGCACGCCAGGTGCTGGCCCAGACCTTCGGCATCACGCCATACGCCGGTGTTGTCGACCAGCAGGGCGTTCTTGATGCCGTATTGGGTGTAATCCACTTCTTTCGGGTCTTTGGCGTAGATCACCTGGATCAGGTTGCCGTTGGCCGTCAGGGTGTTGTTCTCTTCGTCGATGGTGATGGTGCCATCGAATTTTCCGTGTACCGAGTCGCGACGCAGCAGGCTGGCACGCTTGACCAGGTCGTTGCTGGCGCCCTTGCGGACCACGATGGCGCGCAGACGCAGGCCGTCGCCACCACCGGTTTTCTCGATGAGGATGCGTGCCAGCAGGCGGCCGATGCGACCGAAGCCGTAGAGCACGACGTCGGTGCCTTCGCGGCCGGAGCCGTTCTGCTTGCCAACCACGTCGGCCAGGGCGTCCTTGACGAACTGCTCGACGCTGCGGCCGGCCCCTTCGGCCTTGAACTTGGCGGCCATCTTGCCGAGGTCGACCGAGGCGGCGCCCAGCTTGAGCTCGCTCATGGCCTTGAGGATCGGGAAGGTGTCATGCACCGATAGCTCGCTGTCGTCCGCCAGACGGTGACGGGCGAAACGGTGTGCTTTCAGAATGTCGATCACCGAACGGTTGATCAGACCACGGCCGTAGATCGAGGTAACCACGCTGTTGTTGCGGTAGAGTTGGCCGATCATCGGGATCATCGCTTCTGCGAGGGCTTCACGATCAATCCACTCACCGAGACACTGGTCGGGCTTCTGGGTCACGGGCAATACCTTCCAAATGTAGGGGCTGAAAAAAGGGGCTACATTATGACGGCGCACGTTGGCGCCGGCAATCAGCAGCGGCGCTGACACTGACAGCAGGTCATCGGGGTAGTTACAATCCGCCGGTCCATTTCCCGACCGGAGCTACGACCGCCCGTGTCCGTATTGCGCCTTCCCCCCCTGCCCGCCGCGGCAGGCAAAAAGCATTGGGGCAATCTGCCCGGTGCCGCCCTCTCCCTCGCGATTGCCGAGGCCGCCAGCGCTGCCAAGCGCTTCACCCTACTATTGACTGCCGATAGCCAAGCCGCCGAGCGCTTGGAGCAGGAGCTCGGATTTTTCGCTCCCGATCTGCCGGTGCTGCATTTCCCCGACTGGGAAACGCTGCCGTACGATTTGTTCTCGCCGCACCAGGACATCATTTCCCAGCGCATTGCCAGCCTCTACCGCTTGCCCGAGCTGAGCCACGGAGTGCTGGTGGTGCCGATCACCACCGCCCTGCACCGCTTGGCGCCGACGCGCTTTCTGCTTGGTTCCAGCCTGGTCCTGGACATCGGCCAGAAGCTTGATGTCGAGCAGATGCGCCTGCGTCTGGAAGCAACCGGCTACCGCTGTGTGGATACGGTGTATGAACACGGCGAGTTCGCCGTGCGTGGCGCGCTGATCGATCTGTTCCCGATGGGCAGCACGCTGCCGTTTCGCATCGACCTGTTCGACGATGAGATCGAAACGCTGCGTACCTTCGACCCGGAAACCCAGCGCTCGATCGACAAAGTCGAATCGATCCGCCTACTGCCGGCGCGCGAGTTCCCGCTAGACAAGAAATCCGTCACCGACTTCCGTGGCCGCTTCCGCGAGCGTTTCGACGTGGATTTCCGCCGTTGCCCGATCTATCAGGACTTGAGCACTGGCATTACCCCGGCCGGCATCGAGTACTACCTGCCGCTGTTCTTCGAAGAAACCGCGACGCTGTTCGACTACCTGCCGCAGGACACCCAGGTGTTCTCCCTGCCGGGAATCGAGCAAGCCGCCGAACAGTTCTGGAATGACGTGCGCAACCGCTACGAAGAGCGGCGCGTCGATCCGGAACGCCCGCTGGTGCCGCCGGCCGAGCTGTTCCTGCCGGTCGATGACTGCTTCGCGCGCCTGAAGAGTTGGCCGCGCATCGTCGTCAGCCAGGACGATATCGACACCGGTGTCGGTCGTGACCGCTTCAACGCCCGGCCGCTGCCGGACTTGGCCATCCAGTCCAAAGCCAGCGAACCGCTGGCCGCGCTGCGCCGCTTTATCGAGGAATATCCCGGCCGCGTGCTGTTTAGCGCCGAATCCGCTGGGCGCCGCGAGGTGCTGCTGGAATTGCTCGCCCGTTTGAAACTCAAGCCCCAGGAAGTCAGCGGCTGGCCGGAATTCACTGCCAGCCGCGCACGCTTGGCGATCTGTATTGCGCCACTGGACGAGGGTCTGCTGCTCGACGATCTGGCGCTGATCGCCGAGAGCCCGCTGTTCGGCCAACGCGTCATGCAGCGCCGCCGTCGCGAGAAAGCCCGGGATGGCGGCGACAACGTTATCAAGAACCTCGCCGAGCTGCGTGAAGGCGCGCCGGTGGTGCACATCGACCATGGTGTCGGCCGGTATCTGGGCCTGATCACCCTGGAGATCGAAGGCCAATCCGCCGAATTCCTCGCCCTGATGTACGCCGAGGAAGCCAAACTGTACGTGCCGGTGGCCAGCCTGCACCTGATCGCCCGCTACACCGGCAGCGACGACGCCCTCGCCCCGCTGCACCGCCTGGGCTCGGAGACCTGGCAGAAAGCCAAGCGCAAAGCCGCCGAACAGGTGCGCGACGTCGCCGCCGAGCTACTCGACATCTATGCCCGGCGTGCCGCCCGCGAGGGCTATGCCTTCCTAGACCCGGGCCTCGACTACGCCAGCTTCAGTGCCGGCTTCCCCTTCGAGGAAACCCCGGACCAACAGACCGCCATCGACGCGGTGCGCGAGGATATGCTCGCGGCCAAACCGATGGATCGACTGATCTGCGGCGACGTCGGCTTTGGCAAGACCGAAGTGGCGATGCGCGCCGCGTTCCTCGCCGTGCACAGCGGCAAGCAGGTGGCGGTACTGGTGCCCACTACCCTGCTCGCCCAGCAGCACTACAACAGCTTCCGCGACCGTTTCGCCGATTGGCCGGTCAAGGTCGAGGTGATGAGCCGCTTCAAGTCCGCCAAGGAAATCGACGGCGCAGTCCAGCAGCTCGCCGAAGGCAAGGTGGATATCGTCATCGGCACCCACAAGCTGCTGCAGGACGACGTCAAGTTCGACAATCTGGGCCTGGTGATCATCGACGAAGAGCACCGTTTCGGCGTCCGTCAGAAGGAGCAACTCAAGGCGCTGCGCAGCGAGGTGGACATTCTCACCCTCACCGCTACGCCGATCCCGCGCACGCTGAACATGGCGGTGGCGGGCATGCGCGACCTGTCGATCATCGCCACCCCGCCGGCGCGCCGGCTGTCGGTGCGCACCTTCGTGATGGAGTCCAACAAGCCGACTATCAAGGAGGCATTGCTGCGCGAGTTGCTGCGCGGCGGCCAGGTCTACTACCTGCACAACGATGTGAAATCCATCGAGAAATGCGCCGCCGATCTCGCCGAATTGGTGCCCGAGGCGCGCATCGCCATCGGCCACGGGCAGATGCGCGAACGCGAACTCGAGCAGGTGATGAGCGACTTCTACCACAAGCGTTTCAATGTGCTGATCGCCTCGACCATCATCGAAACCGGTATCGACGTGCCGAGCGCCAACACCATCCTGATCGACCGTGCCGACAAGTTCGGCCTGGCCCAGCTGCACCAGTTGCGTGGTCGGGTCGGGCGCAGCCACCACCAGGCTTACGCCTACCTGCTGACCCCGCCGCGCAAGCAGATGACCGACGATGCGCAAAAGCGCCTCGAAGCCATTGCCAATGCCCAGGACCTGGGCGCCGGCTTTGTGCTTGCCACCCACGACCTGGAAATCCGCGGCGCCGGCGAACTGCTCGGCGACGGCCAGAGCGGGCAGATCCAGGCGGTCGGTTTCACCCTCTACATGGAAATGCTCGAGCGCGCGGTGAAAGCCATCCGCAAAGGCGAGCAGCCGAACCTCGACAAGCCGCTGGGCGGTGGTCCGGAGGTCAACTTGCGGCTGCCAGCCTTGATTCCCGAGGATTACCTGCCGGATGTGCATGCCCGCCTGATTCTCTACAAGCGTATTGCCTCGGCTGCCGATGAAGAGGGCCTCAAGGAACTGCAGGTAGAAATGATCGATCGCTTCGGCCTGCTGCCGGAGCCGACCAAGAACCTGATGCGCCTGACCCTGCTCAAACTGCAGGCCGAACAGCTCGGCATCGTCAAAGTCGACGCAGGTCCGCAGGGCGGACGCATCGAGTTCGCCAGCGATACCGGCGTCGATCCGCTGACCCTGATCAAGCTGATCCAGAGCCAGCCAAACCGTTACAAATTCGAAGGTGCGACTTTGTTCCGCATTCAGATGCCGATGGAACGCCCGGAAGAACGTTTCAATACTTTGGAGGCGCTTTTCGAGCGCCTCACCCCGCAAACGGCCTAAAGCGGTTGCGCCCGGAGTGGCCGCGTTGAAAACTGGTCGTCTGCCTTTCGTTCACCCGCTTCAGCTCATTGCTTGATCAAAAAGGACTCACTTCATGCGTATGTTCCGCCACCTGGCCCTGTTGCTCGCTCTGTTCGCCCCGTTGGCGGTGGCCGATGGTCAGTACCTGATCGAACTGATCATTTTCCGCCAGGCCGGTGAGCCCGTGCCCGCCAGCCAGCCGGCACCGGACGACTGGGCCGGTGGCGCGCAGTCGATCGCCGGCACTGAACGCGGTACCGCGCTGGATGGCGAAGCCGCCAAGCTGAGCCCTAACGCGGGTTATGAGGTGTTGCTGCACAAGGCGTGGGCACAGAATCTGTCCGCCGTACCGAGCAAAGTGGCGCTCAGCTCCGGCGACCAGCACTTCGGCCATTTCCCGGTAGAAGGCACGGTCAGCCTCACCCAGGTGCGCTTCACCGACGCGACTGTGGAGTTCTGGATCAACCAGTTCGACGCCGACGGCCTGCTGACCGGCAGCGAGCGCCTGAAGCAAAGCACCCGTCTGAAGAATGGTGAACTGACCTATCTCGATCACTCCAATCTCGGCGTGCTGATCAAGATCGTGCCGCTCTAAGCACCGATGGACACTCTGGCGGCGTTCGTCGCACGTCTGCGCAGCCTGCCGTGGACCGACGCCTTCGACGCCGCGACCCTGCAGCGCGGCGTCGGCTACGCGAACCAAGGCCACCCGCGCTTTGCCGAGCTGCGCGACGGGCAACTGATCGCCAGCTGTCTGGGCTCGGGCGATCAGCTCTACCGCCAGCGCATCCGCCTGCAATACCCCAGCGATCCGGTGATTGGCTTCTGCACTTGCCCGGTCGGCTACAACTGCAAGCATGTCGCCGCGGTGTTACTGGAGCTGCAGCAAACATCCGAGCAGCCGGCCACCGCCGGCCTGCCGGAGCGGCGCATCGATGATCTACAACCGGCGCCGGTGCTGAGTCTCGGCAGCCTGCTGCATACCCAATACGACTTGCGTAGCCGGCGCATGCAACGCAGTCAGCAGCACCGCGCGGGCCTGGCGTTCGACTATGCGGACTACCGGGCACACGGTAAATCCAAGGACGCGACGATCCGCCGCAACGTGGACGGCGAAACGCTCTGCATCGTCCGTCATCCCCAGGCCGAGCAAGCGCTGCGTAACACCCTGCAGCAACTCGGCTTTCGCGTCGCCCTGCGGCAAAGCCAAGCCCTGCCACCCGACTCGGCAGAAATGTTCGAGCTGCCGGGTGAAGACGCCTGGCTGCACTTCGTTCAGCAGCAGTTGCCGGTATTGCGTGAGCAGGGTTGGCAGATCGAGATCAGCCCTAGTTTCAGCTTCGATCTCAGTCCGATCGATACCTGGTACGCCGATCTCGATGAATCTCCCGAGCACGACTGGTTCGACCTCGAGCTGGGCATCGTCGTCGAAGGTCAGCGCATCAGCCTGTTACCAGTGCTGCTGCGCCTGATCCGCAGCACACCCGAACTGCTCAGCGCGGAAAGCCTGGCCCTGCGCGGCGATGACGAAATGCTTCATGTGCAGCTCGACGCGCAGCGCTCGGCGGACGGTCAACCGCTGCAGGTGGTGCTGCCCTTCGCGCGCCTCAAGCCGGTATTCGCCACGCTGGGCGAGCTGTATCTGCGCGATCAACCGCCGGGCGCCAATCTGCGCCTCGCCGCACCAGACGCCGCGCGCTTGAGCGGTCTGGAAGGCCTGGAACTGGAGTGGCGTGGCGGCGAACAACTACGCGAGTTCGCCCACAAGCTGCACGAGAGCGCGCGTAACGTCGTTCAGCCCCCGGCAGGTCTGAACGCGACCTTGCGGCCGTACCAGCTAGAAGGCCTGAGTTGGATGCAGATCCTGCGCGAGTTGGGTGCCGGCGGCGTGCTGGGCGATGACATGGGGCTGGGTAAAACCCTGCAAAGCCTGGCGCATCTGCTCGTCGAAAAGCAGGCCGGGCGCCTCGATCGACCGGCGCTGGTGGTCATGCCCACCAGCCTGATTCCCAACTGGCAAGACGAAGCCGCGCACTTCGCCCCGCAGCTGCGCGTGCTGACCCTGCAAGGCCCGCAGCGACACACGGACTTTGCTCGTCTGGGCGACTACGACCTGCTTCTCACCACCTATGCACTACTCCCCCGCGACATTCAGCAGCTGCGTGAGCAACCCCTGCACGTGCTGATTCTCGACGAAGCGCAGTTCATCAAAAACCCCACCAGCAAGGCGGCCCATGCGGCACGCGAGCTGAACGCCCGGCAGCGCCTGTGCTTGACCGGCACGCCGCTGGAAAATCATCTCGGCGAACTCTGGTCGCTGTTTCATTTCCTCATGCCCGGCTGGCTGGGCGACAGTAAACAGTTCACCCGCGACTACCGCACGCCCATCGAAAAGCACGGCGATCACGCCCGCCTCGTGCATCTGAAGGCGCGGATCAAACCGTTTCTGCTGCGCCGCACCAAGGAAGAGGTGGCCAAGGAATTACCGGCCAAAAGCGAAATCGTCCAGTGGATCGAACTCAGCGAAGCGCAACGTGATGTCTATGAAACGGTGCGGCTGGCCATGGATCGCAAGGTCCGCGAAGAAATCCAGCGCAAGGGCCTGGCCCGCAGCCAGGTAGTGATTCTCGACGCGCTGCTCAAGCTACGTCAGGTCTGCTGCGACCTGCGCCTGGTCAAACAGGACGCGCCACGGCGCAAGGCCGGCAGTCATTCGAGCAAACTCGATAGCTTGATGGAGATGCTCAGCGAACTGCTCGCCGAAGGCCGCCGCGTCCTGCTGTTCTCGCAGTTCACCTCAATGCTGGCTCTGATCGAGGAGGAGCTGCAGCGGCGTGGGCTGACTTACGTGCAAATCACCGGCGCCACGCGGGATCGGCGCACCCCGGTGCAACGCTTCCAACAGGGCGAGGTGCCGCTGTTTCTGATCAGCCTGAAGGCGGGCGGCACCGGGCTCAATCTAACCGCGGCGGACACCGTGATCCACTACGACCCGTGGTGGAATCCGGCTTCGGAAAACCAGGCTACCGATCGCGCCTACCGGATCGGCCAGACCAAGCCGGTATTCGTCTACAAATTGATTGCTCGCGGCACGGTCGAAGAAAAGATCCAGCAGCTACAACAGCACAAGGCCGCCCTGGCCGCTGGAGTACTGAGTGGCGATGCCAGCTCCGACTGGCAGATCCAACCCGGTGATATCGATGCCCTGCTCGCCCCACTGCCTGGCACGGCCAGCGCGCGCGCGAACAGCTAGCGACTCAAGCGGCGCTCAGCGCCCTGCCCAGAACGGCCTTGATCTGGTCGATCCCGTCGCCCAGGGCTCGTTCGATGTCAGCCATGCTGATCAGTCCGGAAGAGCGTCCCGCTGCCGGATTGACCACCAACGCCAGGCACGCGTAGGGCAGTTCCAATTCGCGCGCTAGCGCCGCTTCCGGCATTCCGGTCATGCCGACGATATCGCAGCCATCGCGCTCCAGTCGGTCGATCTCCGCCGCCGTCTCCAGGCGCGGACCTTGGGTGCAGGCGTACACGCCGCGCTCGCTGTGAGCGAATTGCTCGGCGCGCAGCGCGTCGATCAGGCGCTGGCGCAACGGCTCGTCGTAGGGATAGCTGAAATCGACATGGGTGACGTGATCGAGAATCCCTTCAAAAAAGGTCTGCTCGCGGCCGAAGGTGTAATCGATGAGCTGATGCGGCACACACAAATGCCCCGCCCCCATCTGCCTGTGAATTCCACCCACTGCATTGACCGCCAACACCGCCTGCGCGCCGCACTGCTTGAGCGCCCACAGGTTGGCGCGGTAATTCACCTGGTGCGGCGGAATCCGGTGGGGATGGCCGTGGCGCGCAACGAACAACACCTCACGACCGGCGAAGTCACCGCGCAGCAACGGCGCCGATGGCGCGCCATACGGCGTATCGACGTTCAGCGCGGCGGTGATGGTCAAGCCTTCCAGCTGGGTCAGACCGGTACCGCCGATAATCGCGTGGACTGTCATGGTGGGAACCTCAATCGATCAATTGGGCAGCCCGCAAGGCGCCAGTAGCCGCCAGCCAGCGGGGATCCTGGCGATATTCCGTAGAGGCAACGGCCTGGCCACGCATCCGCGCCAAGCGGGCCGGCGGCTGGACATCCAGACGTTGCAGCGCGCTGAGCGCCAGTTCGGCCGCCGCGCGGTCATTGCAGACCAGGCCCATGTCACAACCCGCAGCCAGTGCCGCCTCAATGCGATTGGCGGCATCACCGACCACATGAGCGCCGGCCATGGACAAGTCATCGCTGAAAATCACGCCATCGAAGCCCAGCTCGCCGCGCAGGATGTCCTGCAGCCAGCGCCGTGAGAAGCCGGCCGGCTGCGCATCCACCTGCGGATAGATGACATGCGCCGGCATCACCGCCGCCAACTGCTGGCTGAGCAGCGCGAACGGCTGCAAGTCGTTGGCGCGAATCTGTTCCAGGCTGCGCTCGTCGGTCGGGATGGCAACATGGGAATCGGCTTCAGCCCACCCATGTCCAGGGAAATGCTTGCCCGTCGCCGCCATACCGGCAGCGTTCATGCCGCGGATAAACGCCCCGGCAAGTGCCGCCGCGCGCTGCGGGTCGCCCTCGAATGCACGGCTACCGACCACCGCGCTACGTTGGTAGTCGAGATCGAGCACTGGCGCGAAACTGAGATCGAGACCGACCGCCAGCACTTCGGTCGCCATCAGCCAGCCGCAGTGCTCGGCCAACACCTCGGCATCGACGTTATCGGCGATCGCCCGCATCGCCGGCAGCCGCACGAAACCTTGGCGCAACCGCTGCACCCGTCCGCCTTCCTGATCCACCGCCAACAACAGCTCGGGGCGCACCGCACGGATCGCCGCCGTCAACTCGCGCACCTGGCGCGGATGCTCGATGTTGCGGGCGAACAGAATCAATCCGCCGACTTGCGGCTGTCGAAGAATCTGCCGGTCTTCAGCAGTCAGCCAAGTACCGCCGACATCCAGCATCAATGAGCCTTGCAGGCTTGAAGTCATAGAAAATCCTTAAACGAGTTCGATCGCAGCCCACTGCGGGCACGACGCTTCTTCAATCTGTACGGCGCAGTGAACGGGTACACGCGGGAAGAGCTTGAGCAGATCGGCATTCCGCAAACGAATGCATCCATGTGACAGCGGAACGCCCAAGGGTTCGCTGTCCGGCGTGCCATGCAGATAGATATAGCGACGAAACGTATCCACCGCACCGAGTCGATTGCGACCAGGCTCGCAGCCGCTGAGCCAGAGAATCCGCGTGAGTATCCAGTCACGACCGGGGAACTGCTCGCTCAGCGCCGTCGACCAGACCTCGCCAGTCCAGCGCCGACCGCGCAACACGGCGCCCTCTGGCAAGCCCGCGCCGATCATCGCACGCACTTGATGCCGCCCACGGGGCGTGCAGCCGGAGCCGTTGAGTTCGCCAACGCCATTCAACGCAGTGGAAACCGGCAGACGCAGCAACAGGCGCCCTTCGGCAAAGCCGTAGAGGCACTGGTCAGCAATTGAAATGTGCAGAAAATCGAGGGATGGCATGGGCGCCAAGCTTAGCCGATCAGCTCAGCCGCGCCCATCGCGAACATCATGCCTTGGCTGGCGCGGCCGCCTTGCTGCGTGGTTTCAACTGCGCGTTGGCCAATGTCTCATCGGCAATTCCCGTCTCTGCCCGCATCGCTGCCGCCAGGAAAGGCACCATCAGGCGCATCACCTGTTCGATGGAGGTACTGACGCCGAAATCCTCCTCGGCGATTGCGCGCAATGCCTTGATGCCAGACATGCTGAACGCCGCCGCACCGAGCATAAAGTGAATACGCCAGAACAACTCCACCGGCGGAATCCGCGGCGCCGACTCCTGAACCAGCGACAGATAACGACGAAATAGCTTGCCGTAGACATCGTCCAGGTAACGCCGCAAGTGCCCCTGGCTTTGGCTAAAGGCCAATCCGAGCAACCGCATGAAGATCGAAAGGTCATCGCCGCTGCGCGGTTTCACCGCCAACGCCTGCTCGACCACCATCTCGAGCATTTCCTCGAGAGTGACTTTTTCGGCCCGGGCTTGGCGGCGGTCCAGTTCGCGCTCGAGACTGATGCAAAAAGGCCCGAGGAAGCGTGAAAACACGGCTTGAATCAGCGCTTTTTTGGAGCCGAAGTGATAATTCACCGCCGCCAGATTGACTCCGGCTTTGCTGGTGATCAAACGCAAAGAGGTTTCAGCGAAACCTTTTTCCGCGAATAACTGTTCTGCTGCGTCGAGAATGCGCTCGACGGTTTCCGACTGGGCCATGCCATTCACACCCTAACAAACACTTGTTTGAAACATACGTAGCGGGCGCTGCGCTTGTCAAGGCGGCATACGGGCGCCATGCACACGCGCATATAACAAAATTCCTAAAAACCATCTCTTGGCAAGGGATTGCCAAGCGCTTTTCACTGTATATAATCCCAGTCACTGTATAAAAAGACAGAGCGCTCCCGACATGCTGAAACTAACGCCACGCCAAACCGAGATTCTCGAGTTCATCAAGCGTTGCCTGGAAGATAACGGCTACCCGCCAACGCGCGCCGAAATCGCCCAGGAACTTGGTTTCAAATCGCCCAATGCCGCCGAAGAACATCTCAAGGCACTGGCCCGCAAGGGCGCTATCGAGATGACCCCAGGCGCCTCACGCGGCATCCGCATCCCCGGCTTCGAGCCCAACAGCGAGGAAGAAGGCCTGCCTATCATCGGCCGTGTAGCGGCTGGCGCCCCAATGCTCGCCCAACAGCATGTCGAAGACGCGTGTCGAATCAATCCCACCTTCTTCCAGCCGGCCGCCGACTATCTGCTTCGGGTTCGCGGCATGAGCATGAAAGACATCGGCATTCTCGACGGCGACTTGCTCGCTGTACACACCACTCGCGAAGCGCGTAACGGCCAGATCGTCGTTGCCCGTCTGGATGACGAGGTGACGGTGAAGCGCTTCAAGCGTGAAGGCAATAAAGTTTGGTTGATCGCGGAAAATCCTGAGTTCGCGCCCATCGAAGTGGATCTGGAAACCCAGGAGCTAGTCATCGAAGGTTTGAGTGTCGGCGTAATACGCCGCTAGAGGAGGCTTTATGCAGTTCCCGCAGTCGCTCAGTCGTACCCAGCTACCGCTGTTTGACGCCTTTCTGGCGCAACCGGCAGCACCTCTACCTGATGAAATTACTAATGTCTGGATCGATGAACCGGACACGTTCAGCGAGATGTCTTTGCGCGGCGCGGTGGGCAACCGCTTGCATCTGCTCGCCCCGATCCTGCGAGAGCTGAGTGAAAATCTGGATGCCCGGTGGCTAACGCTGATTGCACCACCGGTCAGCCTCACTCAAGCCTGGCTGCGCGATGCGGGCCTGAATCGTGAACGCATTCTGATTCTACAGCCGGGCCACGGACAGAACGCCTTGGAGCTGGCCTGCGAGGCATTGCGCCTGGGCCGCAGCCACACCGTGGTCAGTTGGTTACACCCGCTTCACAGCCCCGCGCGCCAGCAACTGGCCGCCGCCGCCCGCCAAGGTGGCGCGCAAAGTCTGAATATCAGTCTGGGCTAACGAAAAGCCGAGAGCTCGGCCTCCCCCGGCACAAGGATGTGCCACCCTCTTTACGCCAAAAATTAACGCCAGTCACCCGACACTTGTGCATGCTCAATGCAGTACATGCGGACCTTCATCGCGCTCGAAATCACCTTCGGCCAATCGCCCGGCCATCTGCAAGCCGACATTCAGCATCGCCTTGGCCACTTCGATGTGATGTCCCTGCAGAAAAGCTTTCGCATCGCCGGAAAAATCCAGCGTTACCAGCGCCTCTTGGTCTTCGGCGCGACGCAGGGCGATACGACCATCGGGTAGTTCTACGATTTCAAGAAAGGATGTCGACATCAGAACCTCCGAAAAAAGGCCGAAATTGTATCAGCCGAACGAGGCTCTTCCCTAGTCCGTACGCCGAGTGGCTCAGCATTCACTGAGGGACTCACGAAACCGCAGCGCCAGGATTTTCAGCTGCTGACGCCATTCTTCCAGCTCTTCGAGGGCCAAGGCCGGGGGCGCCTCGTCTTCCAAGCTAACCGCAGTGATCAGCGGCAACGTTGGATCAACCTTGGTCTTTTTAGGCTCATGCGGAGGCTGGAACAAAGCCGCATAGGCAGCCAACAGCCGCGCCAGCCACGTTTCCGACTGCTGCGCGAGCTCTACCAATTCAGCCAGTTCCGGACTCGGTGCCTGATTCAGCACCTCGGACGTCAGAAACAGCTCGGCACGTGGCACATGGCTCTGCGGCAACCGGTAGTAACCGGCAATCTCATGACACAGGCCAAGCAACGCGCCGTATAGATGGAACAGCGATGCTTCGCGCTCGGCATGAATCAGGGCCTGGGCATTCATTGCCCGCCCCTCTTGCGCCTGCCGCCAGCTATTCAGCGCCAGGCCTGCGAAATACAGTTTCTGGTTAGTGCGGGTATACAACTCATGGGCCATCTGCAGCGCCCTCCAAGTAGAGGCATTCACTATACGCGCGCGGGCAAAGCCTCAACGCGCGTTTATCCGATAGCGTCTAGCGCTTGTCTTCGACTTTCCAGGCGCCATTGCTGTAGAAGGCACGCCAACCGGTCGGCTTGCCATCGACCTCGGATTGCACGTATTGCTCTTTGGTCTTGCGGCTGAAGCGGATGACTGCCGGTCGCCCTTCCGGATCTTTTTTCGGCGCTTCCAAGAGGAAGTGGTACTTCGAATCCAGCTCATCTTTATGCGGGATCAGTTCCAGTACCAATGGCGCCCGCGTCTCCCGATTCTTCGGGAATTGGCTGGCCGCCAGGAACAAACCGGAAGCCCCGTCTCGTAGCACGTAGGTGTCGTTGACCTTTTCACACTTGAGCTCCGGCATTTTGACCGGGTCGATCTTCGGTGGCGCAGCTTCACCGCTCTTCAGCAGTTTGCGGGTGTTCTTGCACTCGGTATTGGTGCAACCGAAGAACTTGCCGAAACGCCCGGTCTTCAACTGCATTGCACTACCGCACTTGTCGCATTCCAGACTCGGGCCTTCATAACCCTTGATGCGGTACTGACCTTCTTCGATTTCGTAACCCGCACAATCGGGGTTGTTGCCGCAGATATGCAGCTTGCGCTTCTCATCGAGCAGATAGGCATCCATCGCCGTGCTGCAGATCGGGCAACGATGCTTGCCGAGCAGCACGCGCGACTCGGATTCACCCTCGTCATCCGCCGCAACTTCATCGCCCGGGATCAGATTGACAGTCGCCTTGCAGCGCTCTTTCGGCGGCAACGCATAACCCGAACAACCCAGGAATACGCCGGTGGAAGCGGTGCGAATCATCATCGGCCGACCACAATCCTTACAGGCGATGTCGGTCAACGTCGGCTGATTGGCACGCATGCCGGTGTCGCTGGTTTCCGCCAGTTCAAGCTTCTTCTTGAAGTCGCCATAGAACTCGTCGAGCACATGCTTCCAGTCACGCTCGCCTTGGGCGACGTCGTCAAGATGCTCTTCCATGCCGGCGGTGAAGCCGTAATCCATCAGGTGCGAGAAGCTTTCGCTCAAGCGCTCGGTGACGATATCGCCCATCTTCTCGGAATAGAAACGGCGATTCTGCACCGCGACATAACCGCGATCCTGAATGGTCGAGATGATTGCCGCGTACGTCGATGGGCGACCGATGCCGCGCTTTTCCAACTCCTTGACCAGGCTAGCTTCGGAGTAACGCGCCGGCGGCTTGGTGAAGTGCTGACTGGGATCGAGCTTGAGCAGTTTGAGCGCTTCGCCCTGATCCATTTCTGGCAGCACGTCGTCATCGCCAGGCTTGCTCTGCTGCGGCAAGGCACGGGTATAACCGTCGAACTTGAGGATGCGGCCTTTGGCGCGCAATTCGAATTCACTGGCCTTAACACTGACACTGGTGGACAGATATTCCGCCGGTGGCATCTGGCAAGCGACAAATTGGCGCCAGATCAGGTCGTACAGGCGCTCGGCATCGCGCTCCATGCCGGTCAACTGGGTCGGTTTGAGGTTGACGTCGGACGGGCGAATCGCTTCGTGCGCTTCCTGCGCGCCTTCCTTGCTGCTGTACACGTTCGGGTTAGCGGGCAGGTATTTCTTGCCGAACTCCCCCTCGATGAAGTCACGCACCATGCTCACGGCATCGGCCGAGAGGTTGGTCGAGTCGGTACGCATATAGGTGATATAGCCGGCCTCATAGAGACGCTGGGCCATCATCATGGTCTTCTTCACGCCGAAGCCGAGGCGGTTACTCGCCGCTTGCTGCAACGTGGAGGTGATAAAAGGTGCGGAAGGCTTGCTGCTGGTCGGCTTGTCTTCGCGTTTGATCACGCTATAGCTGGACGCCTTGAGCTTCTCCAGCGCGGCGGTGGCCTGAGACTCATTCAGCGGTTTGAAGGCTTCGCCATTTTGCCGAGCGACTTCGAAGCGCACGTTGGCGCCCTTGGCCGTGCCCAGATCCGCATGGATCTCCCAGTATTCCTCAGGCACGAACGCGCGAATTTCTTTCTCGCGCTCGACGACCAGCTTCACCGCTACCGACTGCACGCGGCCGGCGGAAAGGCCGCGGGCGATCTTCTGCCACAGCAGAGGGGAAACCATGTAGCCCACCACGCGATCGAGGAAGCGTCGCGCCTGCTGGGCATTGACCCGGTTGATATCCAGCTCGCCCGGTTGCGAGAACGCTTCCTGGATCGCCTTCTTGGTGATTTCGTTGAACACCACGCGCTTGTAGCGGCTGTCATCGCCACCAATGGCTTCGCGCAGGTGCCAAGCGATGGCCTCCCCTTCGCGATCCAAGTCGGTTGCGAGATAGATGGTGTCGGCATCCTTGGCCAGGCGGCGCAATTCCTCGATCACCTTTTCCTTGCCAGGCAGGATCTCGTACTTGGCTTTCCAGCCATGCTCGGGATCGACGCCCATGCGCGTGAACAACTGGCGCTTGGCTTTTTCCTTGGGCGACAGCACCGGTGCCTCGCCTGCAGCAGCCTTGCCGCGCTTGGCTGGCTCTTTGCTGGCACTGGCCGAACCGCTGGTAGGCAGGTCACGGATATGGCCGATGCTCGACTTCACCACGTACTGGTTACCCAGATACTTGTTGATGGTCTTGGCCTTGGCCGGGGATTCCACGATGACCAGCGATTTGCCCATGGATCGGAAAGTTCCTGAATTTAAGAAATTAAAGGCGGGGTGTCTGAAGCGGCACCGCTATATATAGTGGCGACTGAGGCAAGGTCAAGCGCAGGGCTTGCCCGGTCGACTCTCAGGGCCGCGCGAACAAGTCAGGTTCGGCTTGTACCAGAGCAAAGCGCTGAATGGTGCAACCGTCCACTTCCAGGGTCCCGCAGAACATACTCAGCGGCCGCACCCACAAGCCGTACTCGCCATATAACGCCTGGTAAACCACCAGCTCTTCCTCGGTTTCGGAATGGCGCGCGGTACCGATGACGCGGTATTCGGGGCCCTTGTAATGACGATATAGACCGGGCTGCAATGACATGCTGAGTATCCAAACGGCGGAATATTAAAAACGAGCAGAAATGAAAACCGGGGCACTCGGCCCCGGCTTTCACACCTCGTTGCGCGTTAGATGCGCTCGAAGATGGTGGTGATTCCCTGGCCGAGGCCCACACACATGGTGGACACGCCGAAAGTACCACCGTTCTGCTTCATCACGTTCAGCAGGGTACCGGAGATACGCGCACCGGAACAACCGAACGGGTGACCCAGGGCGATAGCGCCACCATGCAGGTTGACCTTCTGCTCCATTTTGTCGAGCAGCTTCAGGTCCTTCAGAACCGGCAGAGCCTGGGCAGCAAAGGCTTCGTTGAGCTCAACGAAATCGATGTTATCCATGGTCAGGCCAGCGCGCTTGAGCGCCTTCTGGGTGGACGGTACCGGGCCGTAACCCATGATCGCCGGATCGACACCGGCCACGGCCATCGCCCGCACCACGGCCAGCGGCTGGATGCCGAGGTCTTGAGCGCGCTGAGCGGACATCACGATCATGCAGGAAGCGCCGTCAGTGATCTGCGAGGACGTACCCGCAGTCACGGTGCCGCCTTTCGGGTTAAACGCCGGCTTCAACGCAGCCAGGCTTTCCAGGGTGGTTTCCGGACGGATGGTCTCGTCGAAGTCGAACACCTTGAGGAAGCCGTTCTCGTCGTAGCCTTGCATCGGGATGATTTCATCCTTGAACTTGCCTTCGACGGTGGCCTTGTGTGCCAGACGGTGCGAACGCTCACCGAACGCGTCCTGCTGCTCGCGGCTGATGCCATGCATCTTGCCAAGCATCTCCGCAGTCAGACCCATCATGCCCGAAGCCTTGGCGGCGTACAGGGACAGGTGCGGGTTCGGATCGACGCCATGCATCATGCCGACGTGGCCCATGTGCTCCACGCCGCCGACGACGAACACGTCGCCATTGCCGGTCTGGATCGCTTGCACGGCAGTGTGCAGCGCGCTCATCGACGAACCGCACAGGCGGCTGACGGTTTGACCGGCGGCCGTGTGTGGAATCTGGGTCATCAGCGACGCCATGCGCGCGATGTTCCAGCCTTGTTCCAGGGTCTGGTTGACGCAGCCCCAGATCACATCTTCCACTTCAGCCGGGTCTAGCTTGGTGTTGCGGGCCAGGACGCCACTGATCAGGTTCGCCGACATGGTCTCGGCACGGGTGTTGCGGTGCATGCCGCCTTTGGAACGACCCATCGGGGTACGACCGAAGTCGACAATGACTGCATCTCTAGGATTCAGGCTCATAAATTCACTCTCGCTCTGTTCGTTCCGCGATTAACCGAAAAACTTCTGGCCGTTTTTGGCCATTTCGCGAAGCTTGGCGGTCGGGTAGTACAGCGCACCCAGCTCGGCATATTTGTCGGCCAGGGCGACGAATTCGGCTACACCGACGCTGTCGATGTAACGCAGTGCACCACCGCGGAAGAGCGGGAAGCCGATGCCGTAGATCAGGCCCATATCGGCCTCGGCAGCGGTTTCGACGATGCCGTCTTCCAGGCAACGAACAGTTTCCAGGCACAGCGGAATCATCATGAAATTGATGATGTCCTCGTCGGTCACTTCACGCTGTTCGGTGACGATCGACTTGAGCAGCTCGTAGGCGGCTGGATCCTGCACTTTCTTCGGCTTGCCACGCTTGTCCATCTCGTAAGCGTAGAAACCTTTGCCGTTTTTCTGACCCAGACGATTGGCTTCGTACATCACGTCGACGGCCGTCTTGCCTTCCACGGCCATACGGTCCGGGAAGCCTTCAGCCATGACGTCGCGGCCATGATGGCCGGTGTCGATACCGACCACGTCGGACAGATAAGCCGGGCCCATAGGCCAGCCGAACTTCTCCATCACCTTGTCGATGCGCACGAAGTCGACACCGAAGGACAGCAGCTTGGAGAAGCCGCCGAAGTACGGGAACAGTACGCGGTTGACCAGGAAGCCCGGGCAGTCGTTGACCACGATCGGGTTCTTGCCCATTTTCTTGGCGTAGGCAACGGTGGTGGCCACGGCCACATCGCTGGACTTCTCGCCGCGAATAACTTCAACCAGCGGCATCATGTGCACCGGGTTGAAGAAGTGCATGCCGACGAAGTTTTCCGGACGCTTGAGGGCTTTGGCCAGCAGGCTGATGGAAATGGTCGAAGTGTTGGATGCGAGGATGGTGTTCTCACCCACCACGCCTTCCACTTCAGCCAGCACCGCTTGCTTGACCTTCGGATTCTCGACCACGGCTTCGACGACGAGGTCGACGTTGCCGAAATCACCGTAGGACATGGTCGGGCGAATGGCGTTGAGGGCTTCGGCCATCTTCGCCGGAGTCATGCGGCCTTTCTCGACACGCTTGCCGAGCAGCTTGGATGCTTCGTTCAGGCCCATCTGGATACCGTCTTCACGGATATCCTTCATCAGAATCGGCGTGCCTTTGGACGCGGACTGGTAGGCGATACCGCCACCCATGATCCCAGCACCCAGTACGGCGGCCAGCTTCACATCACGTGCGATTTCGTCGTGCTGCTTGGCTTTTTTCTTCAGTTCCTGATCGTTCAGGAACAGGCCGATCAGGCTGTCCGCGACCGAAGTCTTGGCCAGTTTGACGAAACCATTGGCTTCCACTTCCAGCGCTTTGTCGCGACCGAAGTTGGCGGCTTTCTGAATGGTTTTGATCGCTTCGACCGGCGCCGGGTAGTTCGGGCCCGCCTGGCCGGCGACGAAACCTTTCGAGGTTTCGAACGCCATCATCTGCTCGATGGCATTGAGCTTGATCTTTTCCAGCTTCGGTTGACGCTTGGCTTTGTAATCCAGCTCGCCGGAAATGGCGCGCTTGACCAGGTCCAGAGCGGCTTCCTTGAGTTTGTCGGCCTTGACCACTGCATCCACAGCGCCAATTACCAGCGCGTCGGCGGCCTTGTTTTCCTTACCGGAAGCAATCCACTCGATGGCGTTGTCGGTACCGATCACGCGCGGCAGGCGCACGGTGCCGCCGAAACCGGGATAGATGCCCAGTTTGACTTCAGGCAGACCAACCACGGCACGCTCGGCCATGACGCGGTAATCCGCAGCCAGACACATCTCGAAACCGCCACCGAGGGCGATGCCGTTGACGGCGACTACGGTCGGAACATTGAGGTCTTCGAAGTCGCTGAAGATCTTGTTGGCTTCGAGGTTACCCGCAACCAGCTCTTCATCCGACAGCTTGAAATTTTCAGTGAATTCACTGATATCGGCGCCGACGATGAACACGTCTTTGCCACTGGTGACAATCACGCCCTTGATCGAACCGTCGGCCTTGATGGCGTCTACCGACTGGCGCAGATCGGCCAGGGTCAGACGGTTGAATTTGTTGACGGACTCACCCTTGAGGTCGAAATTCAATTCGACGATGCCACTCTCAAGAGCCTTAACCGTGATGGCTTTACCTTCGTAAATCATCAACTGATCTCCACGGTATGGAAGCTGAACAGTACACGTCAGACGCCTGAAGCAACGGGGCAACCCCATTGCAGAGCCTTCGAGGATAGCCCCGATGAGCCCGGCACACCCGCCGACGCGATATTCGGGTTACGGCTGAAACGGCGTCGCACGCAGGCAAACACTCATTTCATACGCCCGTTTGATTGGGTGCGCACACATTCGTGGAAAAGCGCCCGGTTGTCAATTAGCGCCCACCCAAAGCAGTGACCTGTATGACCACGGAGAGTGCTGACCGCCCCGCCCAACTAATAGCATCGTATAAAGGTCGCCAATTATCCTCTCCAGCCCTGGCAGTTCGCGGATTGCGTACCAGCGCACGCTTCTAGCCAAACCGTTTAACGACGGGTACATTCGTCCCAAAATGCCACTACTTGGCAAGAAAACAACAAGCCTGCGGGCAACATGGAGCAGTTCCCATGACAATACGCCTATGCGTGCGCACTCTTTCGCTCAGCGTCTTGCTGTATGCCAGCGCTTCCAGCGCCTTTGCCGCGCCGGCCGACGACTTACTGAAACTGCATCAAGTCCGCCTCGCCGCCCAGAAGACCCTGGGCGACTTCTATATGTACAACGGCATGGAAGGCGATCAGCGTTACGCGCGAATGATCGAGGCGTCGCTACAGCAAGCGGACACACAACTCAAAGCAATCGGTGAGATGCCTGGAGACTCTTCCCAAGCCCTACGCGGTCAGCTCGACAGTCAATGGCAGGCCTACGAAAGTGAACTCCAGGGTCTGGTAAGCACATTGAAGAGTGACGGCTTTACCGATCTACAGCCGATTGCCGATCTCGCCGCGCGTAATCAACAGCTGCTTGAGCTGAGCACCGAGCTGTACAAAAAAATTCAGCAAGAAGGTGCGGTGCAAGTACCGCCGCTGACTCAACAAAGCCGTGAACAAAGCGTATTGATGCAGACCATCGCGGTCGATTACGCCTCGCGCAGCGCGTCGGTTGGCGGCTCGTTCTATGGCAGTGCAGAGGGAGCGACGCCCATCGAAGAATTGGTCAAGACGTTTTCCGAGAAGCTCAACAGCATGGAAAAGGCCCCGCAAAACACCGCGCAGATCAATCAGGCACTGGAAAATATCGGCACCAAATGGCGCTATATCGAAAAATCCCTGCAAAACTACAACGAGAAAAGCGTACCCTTCCTGGTCAATAAGTACTCAGATCGCATCATCGAAGGATTGGAAGCCGTCTCCGCGCAGTACTCAGTAGCCCAGCTCTAAGCAGTAATTCAGCGATTACCGGCCTGCCTGGCCACTTGAAGCCCGATGTTCGCATCGGGCTTTTTCTTGCTTTATGCCAGCCCCTGCAAGGCCGCTGCGATGCGCTGCAAAGCGCCCTCTTCGCTCCCCTCACCCCAGTACAACGCAACCATTTGCCGGTCCGCCTCCGCCTTAAAGACATCCGCTGGCAAAGTCTCGAAATGCTCGTTCAAGCGCGTGTCGGTGCAGGGCTCACGCCATTGATTGACCCACTGACCAGGCGCCAATTGCCAATAGCTCCAGCTATCGACCTTTCCCGCGCGACGCGGGCGGTGGTATTGGGCGCATGGGCTCGGCGGCTGCAGCGCCAACCAATGTGGCCATTCCTGCGACACCAATTGCATCCCCAGCCCACGACGTCGCGCTTCCAAGCGCACGGTAATCTGGCGGCCCTGACGGCGCGAAGGCCGCAACCAGGCCAGCGGACTGAGCGCCGCCATCGTGAGCAATATCACTATCCACCAGGTCATAAGCTATATCTCACAGGGAAATCGCGGCAAACGGCCAGGACGGCCATACTTAAGTTCATCGTTCACCTCAGGAGTCATCTCATGCCCTACCAGCACATTCTGATCGCCATCGACCTGTCGGAAGAATGTCACCCGGTCATGCAACGCGCCCAGGAACTTGCCATCAGCAGCCAGGCCAAGCTGTCGTTGGTACACATCGTCGAGCCGATGGCGATGGCGTTTGGTGGTGATGTACCGATGGATTTATCGATGCTTCAACAACAGCAGTTCGACCAGGCTCGCGAACGGCTGAATACCTTTGCCGGCCGCTATCCGCAACTGGGTGCTGACAACCGCCATCTGGTCTACGGCCAACCGCGCCAGGAAATCCATCGGCTCGCCACAGAGCAAGGTTGCGACCTGATCGTCGTGGGCAGCCATGGCCGCCATGGGCTTGCCTTACTCCTCGGCTCGACGGCCAACGACGTGCTGCATGGTGCGCCTTGCGACGTATTGGCCGTACGCCTGAAAAAGCCCGAGTAAGCTAACGGCGAGCCGTTTCCAAAGGCGGCTCGCCTTACTCCAGCGAATCACCTGCACTCATTACCAGCGGGCGAATTTTCTGCAGCTGGGTCTCCAGCGAATAGGTCATGCTCGAAGACATGGAGAAGAACGTCAGGAAGGCCTTGAGGTTCGAATCGCCCTCGCAGGTGTCATGAATTCGCTGCCAGAACGCCTGGTTGACTAACTGCAGCTGCTGGAACAAACGCACCAGCCCCTTGAGCTCCCAATCGGGCCGCCGCCCTTCGCGCTGATTGAAGTATTGGCGGGCCAGATACAGTGAAACCGCGCGAAGGATAAACTCCTGATTGCTGGCGAACGGCAGATGGTTGTGCGCCATCGGCTTGAGTTTTCCCAGCATTGGACAATCACTAGTCGCCATGATTACCCCCAGCAGAGCACGCAAGCCTTCCTCCAACCCCGCCTGTTTGCTGTATTCCCGCTCGGGAGTACGCACCCAGAATTCGGCCTTCTTGAACGCCGGCAAACCATGGAAATCTTCCACTACCCGATGCAAGTCGACGGCGGCCGGGCAATGGCTGTAGTCCTCGCGCTTGAGCGGACAATTGCTGCATTGCTGATGCTCCAGACGAGCCCACGCCGGTGCTTGTTCGGCTCGCTCACGGTCATAACCCCGCTCCAGCTCAATGCGGTAGTTCAACTCGTGCCCACTATCGAGGCTGATGCGATACTCAATCGCCATCCCTGTCTCCCTACCTATTATTCTTATTCTTCGAGTTCGGCCCAGCGTTCCAGCAGGGCATCCAGTTCATGCTGCAAAGTTTCCAGTTTTTGCAAAGCTCCACCAGTTTCACCTGCCGGGCGCTGGTAGAAAGCCGGATCGGCAATTTCGGCATTCGCCGCTGCGATCTTGTTTTCCTGAGCTTCGATCAGAGCCGGTAAAGCCTCCAACTCGCGCTGCAACTTGTAACTCAACTTTTTCTTCGCCGCCGGAACGACTTCGCTAACTACAGCCTCTGTCGTGGCTGGCTCCGGCGCCGGAGCAATCATTTCGGCCTTGCCCGATTTGCTCTCACCCACGCCGAGCAAGCGTGGAGAACCACCCTGACGCAGCCAATCCTGATAGCCACCGACGTACTCGCGCACCTGCCCTTCGCCTTCGAAAACCAAGGTGCTGGTCACCACGTTGTCGAGGAAGGCTCGGTCGTGGCTGACCATCAACACGGTACCTTGGAAGGTCAGCAAGACCTCTTCGAGCAACTCGAGAGTTTCCACGTCGAGGTCGTTGGTCGGCTCGTCAAGGACCAACAGGTTGGCTGGCTTACTGAATAGCTTGGCCAGCAACAAACGTGCCCGCTCGCCGCCGGATAGCGCCTTGACTGGCGTGCGGGCGCGCTGCGGGCTGAACAGGAAATCGCCGAGATAACTCAGGACATGCCGGCTTTGGCCGTCGATCTCGATGAAGTCACGGCCTTCGGCAACGTTGTCGATTACGGTCTTTTCCAGATCCAGCTGATGCCGCAATTGGTCAAAATATGCCACATCGATGCGTGTCCCCTCCTCGACCGTGCCGTTGGTTGGCTGCAAACCGCCGAGCATGAGTTTCAGCAAGGTGGTCTTGCCAGTGCCGTTAGCGCCGAGCAGACCGATACGGTCGCCGCGCTGCAAGACCATGGAGAAGTCTTTGATCAGGAACGGGCCGCCCGGGTGGGCGAAGCTGACGTTATCCAGAACCATGACCTGCTTGCCGGACTTGTCCGCGGTTTCCAGCTGGATATTGGCCTTGCCGGTGCGCTCACGGCGCTCGCTGCGCTCGACGCGCAATGCCTTCAAGGCCCGCACCCGACCTTCGTTACGGGTACGACGAGCCTTGATGCCCTGACGTATCCACACCTCTTCCTGGGCCAGACGCTTGTCAAACAGGGCATTGGCGGTTTCTTCAGCCGCCAAGGAGGCTTCCTTGTGCACCAGGAAGCTGGCGTAGTCGCCATTCCAGTCGATCAGACCACCGCGATCCAACTCGAGGATCCGGGTGGCCAGGTTCTGCAGGAAGGAACGGTCGTGGGTGATGAACAGTACTGCGCCCTGGAAGCCGGTCAGCGCCTCTTCCAGCCAGGCGATCGCCCCGATATCGAGATGGTTGGTTGGCTCATCGAGGAGCAGCAAATCCGGCTCGGAAACCAACGCCTGGGCCAGCAGAACACGACGACGCCAACCGCCGGACAGTTCGGCGAGGGTCTTGTCGGCCGGCAGCTGCAGGCGACTCAGGGTGCTGTCCACCAGTTGCTGCAAACGCCAGCCGTCACGCGCTTCGAGGTCCTGCTGGACATGCATGAGCTTGTCCAGATCTTCGGCGGAGTGAATGTTCTGGCTCAGGTGATGATACTGCGCAAGCAGTTCGCCAACGCCGTCCAGACCCTGGGCGACCACGTCGAACACGGTCCGCTCGTCGGCGACTGGCAATTCTTGCGGCAATTCGCCGATCTTCAGTCCAGGGGCACGCCAGATCGCCCCTTCATCGGCCTTCTGGTCACCCTTGACCAGCTTCATCATGCTGGACTTGCCGGTGCCGTTACGGCCGATGATGCACACCCGCTCGCCACGGGCGATTTGCCAGGACACCTTGTCCAACAGCGGCATTGCGCCGTAGGCCAGGGACACATCGCTGAACTTGAGCAGGGTCATGGGCACCTCCGAAAAACTGGGGGCGCATTCTACCCGTTTTGCGCTGCGGCCAGCCGGGCATTTTTGCCTGATGTTTCCCGCAGCGGCGCAGCACTTTCACCGGCTCATGGCAAAAGGCTAAGCTAGGCGCGTTCAATGCCGGCCTGCCTGCCGTGCTTCTTTCTGTACCCGTTATTTTCGGATGTGTCATGCGCGGTCGTCTGCTCAGCCTGTTGTTGCCCTGCCTTTTTCTCTCCGTCGCCAGTATTAGCGCCGCACAAGCCGCCAGCCTGGCCCAGCAGCGCCTCTATTACGACGAAGCCAAACGCGCCTTGGCCAAGGGCAATAGCGGCCCTTATCGGATGTACGCCAGCGCCCTGCGTGACTATCCGCTGGAACCTTATCTGGCGTATGACGAGCTAACCGCCCGTCTGAAAACCGCCAGCAATGCCGAAATCGAGAAATTCCTCGCCGAGCATGGCGACCTGCCGCAAGCCAACTGGATGAAATTGCGCTGGCTGCGCTGGCTGGCCGAACGTGGCGAATGGAAAACTTTCGTCAATTATTACGATCCGAAGATGAATTTCACCGAGCTGGACTGCCTATATGGCCAGTACCAACTCAGCCATGGCCTGGAAGCCGAAGGTTATGCCAGCGCCGAAAAGCTCTGGTTGGTCGGCAAATCCCAACCGGACGCTTGTGAAGCGCTGTTCAGCATGTGGAGCAGCCGCGGCCAACTGACCGAAGCCAAACGCTGGCAGCGCGCCAAACTGGCGGCTGAGGCACGCAACTATGGCTTGGCCAATCACCTGGTGAAAACCTTGCCGACTCTGTCCACTCAGGGTCAGCTGATGATCGACGTGGCGCAGAAGCCGTTGATGCTCACGCAAGTCGCTCGTTTCACGCCGGCCAGCGAGACCATGGCTGACGTTGCCGGCCTCGGCCTGCGGCGACTGGCGCGTCAAGATCCGGAAAAGGCCCTCGATCTGCTCGATGTGTACAGCAAGCGCCTGCCGTTCTCGACCGAAGAGAAGGTCGCCATCGCCCGCGAAATTGGCCTGACCCTCGCCAAGCGCTTCGACTCTCGCGCCCTGGCCGTAATGACCCAATACGACCCAGGGCTGCGTGACAACACCGTTAGCGAATGGCGCATGCGCCTGTTGTTGCGCCTCGGCCGCTGGGATGACGCCTACCAGCTGAGCCGCAAGCTCCCGCCCGAGCTGGCCAGCACCAACCGCTGGCGCTACTGGCAAGCGCGCAGCCTGCAGTTGGCGCAGCCGAACAGCCGCGAGCCGATCGCCCTCTACCAGCCGGTGGCGCGCGAGCGTGATTTCTACGGTTTCATGGCTGCCGACCAGATCAAGTCGGCGTATCAACTGAACAACAAACCGTTGGCACTGGACCCAAAGGTCATCCAAAAAGTACGCAATACCGCTGGCATTCGTCGGGCCTTGGAATTCCATGCACGCGGGCAAATCGTCGATGGGCGCCGCGAGTGGTATTACGTCAGCCGCCTGTTCAGCCGTGACGAGCTGGTCGCCCAGGCACGCCTGGCGTACGACATGGAATGGTATTTCCCGGCGATCCGCACCATCAGCCAGGCGCAGTATTGGGACGATCTGGATGTGCGCTTCCCGATGGCCTACCGACCGACCCTAGTTCGCGAGGCCCGCACCCGCGGCCTGCATTCCAGCTGGGTATTCGCCATCACCCGGCAGGAAAGCGCCTTCATGGCCGACGCGCGCTCCGGCGTTGGCGCCACCGGGTTGATGCAGCTGATGCCGGCGACCGCCAAGGAAACCGCACGCAAATTCGGTATTTCCCTGGCCTCACCGCAACAGGTACTCGTGCCGGAGAAGAACATCCAGCTCGGCGCCGCGTATCTGAGTCAGGTTCATGGCCAGTTCAATGGCAACCGCGTGCTGGCTTCCGCCGCCTATAACGCCGGCCCCGGCCGCGTGCGTCAGTGGCTAAAAGGCACCGACCATCTGGCCTATGACGTGTGGGTGGAGAGCATTCCGTTCGACGAAACCCGCCAGTACGTGCAGAACGTGCTGTCCTACTCGGTGATCTACGGACACAAGCTCAACGCGCCGCAACCATTGGTCGAATGGCATGAGCGCTACTTCGACGATCAATAAGCCGCTATCCAGGTTGGCGCTCAGCGCCAACCTACTCCAGCACTTCTACCTGCATGCCCACGCGTAGTTCGCCCTGATTTTCGTTGATCAGGTTTTGGCCGAAGTACACATCACCGTCCCGCTCGCGATAGGTCTTGAGGGTCGCCAATGGCTCGCGGTCGGCGTTGCGCTCGCCGGTGACAGGATCAAGCGTGGTCATGATGCAGCGACTGCAGCCCTTGACCAGGCGGAACTGCATGCCGCCGATGCGGATGCGCTTCCAACTGTCCTCGGCATACGGCTCGCTGCCTTCAACGACCAGATTGGGACGAAAACGCAGCATCTCCAATGGTCGACCGACGCGTGCCGACAAATCGTCCAACGAGGCCTGACCGATCAACAGCAACGGGAAGCCATCGGCGAAACTGACCTTCTCCCCCGGTTCGGCATAGCTCGTGTTGATCTGCCGCGCACGAGCTTGGGGGACCTGCACCAACCGATAGGACTTGCCGAGTAACTCGCTGAGCCAGGCGGCCGCTTCATCGCCAGCGTCGGGCACCAGCATGCTGTCGCTCCACACCGTGACCCCGCGCACCGCGCTATCGGCGTCCGGCAGCGGGATATCCAGGTGTGGTCGCCCTGGCGCCTGCAAGGTCAGGCCACCGGCGGCGTTCCAGCGCGCGTAAATCTGAGTCATCTGCGGCAAAGCGCGCTGCGATTGGAAACGTCCGCTGGCTGCATCCACGACCATCCAGCGCCGATCGCCGGCCATGCCCAGGGCGTCCAGCTGCGCGGCCTGCAGCGGCTCGGCGAGGCCCGATTTGAGGGGAAAACGGTAAAGCGCGGAAAGTTTCAGCATGGCCTGCATCCTGCCCTGGCGGTCAAAGCTCCGTTATACGGAAGCCCTGCCCGCCAGCTCAAGCCCAGCCACAGGAAACCGCACCGCGCGCCGGCCTCCGCCTACGCCCGACACGCGCTCACTGGTCGAGTTGCAAACGCTCGCGGATGACATCGACCAACCGATCCGGCTGGAATTTGGAGAGGAAGTTGTCGCAGCCGACCTTCTTGACCATCGCATCGTTGAAACTGCCCGACAGCGAGGTGTGCATCACCACGTACAGCTCACGCAAGCGGGGATCGTTGCGGATCTCGGTGGTCAGGCGATAGCCGTCCATTTCCGGCATTTCCGCGTCTGTGAAGATCATCAGCAGCTTGTCGGTCATCACCTCGCCGCTGTCGGCCCACTTTTTCAACTGGGTCAGTGCCTTCAGTCCGTCGCTGGCGATATGCATCTTCAATCCCAGCTGCACCAGGGTGTCGCGCAGTTGCGCCAGGGCCACGCTGGAGTCATCGACCAGCAGCACTTCGCGGCCACGGGCTTTTTCCAACAACGGATCGGCGAGTCGATCATTAGAAATCTTCGCCTTGTAGGGCACGATTTCGGCCAGCACTTTTTCCACGTCGATAATTTCCACCAGTTGCTCATCGACCTTGGTGATTGCCGTCAGGTAATGCTGGCGACCCGCTCCACCGGGTGGCGGCAGGATGGACTCCCAGTTGAGGTTGAGAATGCGGTCGACGCCACTGACCAAGAACGCCTGCACCGAACGGTTGTACTCGGTGACGATGATGGTGCTTTTCTCATCGGCAGCTTGCGGACGCATGCCGATAGCGCGCGACAGGTCGATCACCGGCAGCGTCTGGCCGCGCAAACTGACCACCCCGCAAACAAACGGGTGACGGTGCGGCATCAAGGTCAGCTTGGGCATGTGCAGGACTTCCTGCACCTTGAATACATTGATCGCGAACAGCTGGCGGCCAGCCAGACGGAACATCAGAATTTCCAGCCGATTTTCGCCCACCAGCTGGGTGCGCTGATCCACCGATTCAAGAATGCCGGCCATCGTCTACTCCTGGGCTGCGAAGATGTTTGTTGCATGCGTTATCGGCAGTTACCGTAAAAGCATGAAGCCGGCGAATGACGGCACATGGATATCAGCTACAAATAGAGCCTTCTACTGGCCCGAGACCGGAGTGAGGTCGTTACTCAACAATGGCGAGCCTGCCGGTAGATGCACGCGCAGCGCCGCCGAACGAACGGCAAAACGCAGGTGATTACTTTCTAGAGGTTCGCCATCGAGGTTCACATCCAGACCTTCCGGGGCATCGATCTCGATCCACGGCAAGCGCGCGTTTATCGACACCGCCTCCAGTCCACGCATCCCTCCAGACAACAGCGTGCCCAGAGTCCCCATCAGGTCCTGGGCCGCCGGCACGATGCACAGATCGAGCAGCCCGTCGTCGACCATGGCCTGCGGACACAACTCATGGCCGCCGCCCGCCTGACGGCCATTGCCGATACCCAAGGCGAGAAACTCACCAGCCCAGGCGAAGTCCGGCCCAGTGAAGCTGCCAAACGACGAATGCACTTCGGAAAAACGGCTCAAGCCGGTCAACAGATAAGCCGCGCCACCTAGGACTTTTTTCAAGTCGTCCGAGGTATTGGCAGTGACATTCGAGCCGAAGCCGCCGTGGCCATGTTAAGAAACAGCTGGTCGCCAACTTCACCCAAATCGATGAACCGCGGAAGCACCTCCAACAACGCCAGGGCCTCGCTTGGGATCAGCGGCACGCCAGCAGCGCGAGCGAAATCGTTGGCGGTTCCTAGTGGCAACAGCGCCAGACTGGCATCCGCGGCGGACAGCGCCAGCGCCTCGGCGACTTCGCGCAATGTGCCGTCGCCACCGCCAGCAATGAGGATCGGATATCCCGCCGCCAGCGCCTCATCGACCAACCGGCAGCCATCACCCTCCTCCCAAGTTAGACGCACCGCCAACTCCCAACCCTCCTCACGCTTGGCATGGACCGCTGCCCGCACCTCTTCATTGAGCGCCTGCTTACCGTGCAGGATCAAAAACGCCTTGCGTTCGCTCATTACCGTTTTCCCATCAATGGTTACTGCAGGAATAGACCGCAATGAGCAGAGAAACGTTACAGGTGCGTCTCAGCAGCCCTCACGAACGGGAGAAATCTGGGCGCTGGCACTTCCACCTTGCCAGCAGCCCACAAACCAGTTGTAAAAACGATATCCCGTAAAAACCGATACCGCGCAGGTTACAAGGGCCAATATCCCCAGCCCCCGCTCGGCTGACGTTCGACCTACACACTCACGATCTGCATGAAGCGGTACTGAAATCGGATTTTGTCCTAGAGCGTTTCGATGGATTGTCTTGTCTCGATCTGCAGGGACAGCAAGTCGGTAGCGGCATCCCCAGCCTCGTCACGCTTGCGCCCCGATAGCGACATCCTGTGCATCTGGGCATCCGCACCGCCTAGACCGCTTTGGTCGGATGGCGACCCGCTGCTGAGGCATGGAATAATCCGCGAAAGATGTGGAACTCGAACAACTCTAACCACCCACATCTCTCCGGAGGCCCACCTTTGCAACCAATCCTGGATCCCAAGTGGCATCACTTCATCAAGGTGGCCAAGCTGGGCAGCCTGACCCAAGCCGCCGTGGCACTGGACGTGCCACAATCGATGATCAGCCGCCATATTTCCCAACTCGAACGGGACTGCGGCGTACGCCTGTTCAACCGTACCGGACGCGGTGTCACCCTGACCGAGTTCGGCCGGCAGATTCTGCCGCGCATCGAGTCCTTGGCCGATGAGTCCGAGGAAATCTCCGATGTGATCCGCACCTCCGGCGGCGTGCCGGTCGGCGAGGTGCGCGTCGGCCTGCTGCCGTCCACCGTCGCGCCCATCACCGGGCCGCTGTATCGGCTGATCCGCGAGCGTTATCCGCGCGTCAAGCTGCACTTCTGCGACGGCAGCAGCGCGCACCTCGAGGAATTGCTCAACGAAGGGCGCATCGACATGGCCCTGCTGCTCAGGGAAGCGGATGTCTCGTCCTCGGACGAATCCGTGCTGGTCCAGCCCAAGTTAATGCTGGTGGGCCGCGCCGGCGACCCCGCGGTCGCCCAGACCACCGTGGAGCTGGCCACCCTGCAGAACCTGCCGCTGGTCCTGCCTTCGCGCCCCCACCCCCTGCGCATGCGTCTGGAGAGGCTGTCCAAGACCCATGACATCTTTTTCGACTGCGCCGTGGAGGCCGACTCGATACGCCTGCAATGGGAAGTGGTCGCCGCTGGCGGCGGCTATGCGATTATCTCGGGGCTGTTCGAACACATCGACGACCCGCGCTTCTCGGTCGCCCGCATCGTCAAGCCGGAGCTAATGCGCAGCGTGGTGCTGGCCAGCTCGCTGCGCCGCCCCAGCAGCCTGGCGACGCGCACGGTGCAGAAGCTGATCGAGCAGGAAGTGCCGCTGCTGCTGAAGAACCGCGTCTGAGCCGCCGCAGTTGATCGTTCCCACGCTCTGTGTCTGCGGGACGCAGAGCGTCCCCGGATCAGGTTCCCACGCTGGAGCGTGGGAACCATCGGAACCACCGGGGCCTCATCAGCCCCGGTTGAGCACCGCGCGATTGAGCAGGCCCTGGTCCGCCACCACCGTCTGCCCGGTCATGATGCGGTTATGCCGCGAGGCCAGGAAGGCATACAGCGGGCCGTGATCCTCGGGCGTCGGTAGTTCCTGCAGCAGACTCAGCGAGCGGAACATGGACAGGAAGGCGTCTTGGGGAATATCCGACTGCTTCTGCGCATCAAGCCCCAGCGAACGCGGCCCGCTCAACTGGCTGTTAGCGATACCCGCCGGCGCCACCGCATTGACCCGCACCAGCGGGGCAAACTCGAATGCCAACTGGCCCACCAGGCTGCGAATGGCGCCCTTGCTGGCGCTGTACACCGCCCCACCGCCATCGGCGGCGTAGGCCGCCGTCGAGGTGGTCAGCACCAGCGCGCCCTGGCTGGCGCGTAGCAACTCGCCGAACACCCGGGCCGACAGTAGATAGCCCTTGACGTTGACCCGCATGACTTCCTCGAACAACGCGTCGAGCCGTTCCTCGGGCATCTCCAGAATCGGCACGTTGCCATCGAAGATGCCCTGGGCGCCGATCAGCGCATCGAGGCGACCATAACGCTCAGTGATCGCCTCGCGGCAGGCGCGCAGGTCGGCAAGGCTGGTCACGTCGCCCTGGACGATCAGCACGTCAGGACCGAACTCCTCACGCAGCGCTCGAACCTTATCTGCGGATATCTCGAAGATCACCACCTCTGCGCCCTCGGCGAGGCAATGGCGCGCCAGCCCCAAGCCCAGGCCGGAACCTCCGCCAGTCACCAGCACGACATGGTCTTTCAGCAACGACATTGCAGATTCCTCGCTCATATGGGCTGGGCCAGGGCGGCGAATGACTCATGCATGATGCGCATGTGCTCGGCCTTGTCGCCGCCGGAGATTTCGATTTCACCCAGGCGCGCGGAGTTCTCCACCACCAGGCGGCAACGCTCCCAGCGGCGCGACTGAAAGCGATCCAGCGCGGCCGGCAGTCCGGCGGCACGCTCCAGCTCCTCGGCCAGGACGATGGCGTCTTCGATGCCGATGCAGGCTCCCGAAGCCAGATGCGGTGTGGTCGCGTGCACGGTGTCGCCGATCAGCACTACGCGCCCGCGATACCAGGGCTGCGGTACCAGCAGGCCTTCCAATGGGCGGAACACCACCAGCGAGTCCTCGTTCAGCGCCGCACTCGCGGCCCTCACCTCTGGCGCGGAGAATTGCTCCAACAGCGCCTTCAAGCGCTCCAGGAACTGCTCCGGCGGCACAAAGTCGTTGACCGGGCGGTTTTCATTGACGAACAGATACATCTCGTCGCGGGACACTGGATTGAGGCCAACCTTGAGCTGCGCCCCCACCCACAGCATGGTGCAGGTGATCCCGGCCGGGCGTGGCAGCACTGCGCGCCACACGCCCTGGCCGCTGTAGCGCGGTGTCGGCGCCTCCGCCAGCAGGCGCTCACGCAACTGGGAATACAGGCCGTCGGCGCCGATCAGCAGATCGTAGCGACCCCGCGTGCCATCGCTGAAGCCTACGCTGACGCCCTCGGCGTCCTGCTCAAGATCAGTCAGCGTGCAGCCAAGACGGACATTGGCGCCGGCCGCACGGGTGGCGTCGGCGAGTATTTTCGCCAGCACCGGACGCATCACCGCGCCGCTGCCTGGCACCTCGTCGCCGGCGATGCGCGGCGTCGCTACCTGAGTCAGCAGCTGACCCTCCGCCGAGAAGATGTCCAGGCCATCACAGGCATAGCCCTCGTCGAGGAAGCGTTCGAGGATGCCCAGCGTACGGAAGGCCCGCAGCGTAGGGCCGCCGATGCTGATGCCGGCACCATAGCTGCGCCAGCCGGCATCGATCTCGACCAGGTCGACGGAAATACCGCGCTTGCGCAGTTCGATGGCCGCCGACATGCCGGAAAAACCGCCGCCGACGATCAGGACGTTGCTTACTACAGGTGCAGCCATGAGATAGCCCTCGGGCCGGGCGCGTGCGCCCACCGCTGTTGTTGTTATGGGTCAGCGCATCAGCGCGCCGCCGTACATGGTGCGCAGCATCCTAATCCCGTCCACCGCCACCAGCAGCCCCCGAAGCTGCATCTCAGCTTTCTATTTCCGGATGCAGTTTCCGGCTGTAGGCAGCCATGCACGGACTGGATAGCTGCAATCCAGCTGCGCAGCTAGCTTGCGCGGCGCGAGGTTCGTAAAACGTGCGGCAAGCGATAGGAGTCTGTTCGATGAAAGCATTGCCCACCTTCAACCACGTCGTCGAGGGCCCGCAAGGGGCACCCTGGCTGACCTTCATTCCCGGCATCGGCAACGACGCCGGCTTCTGGGCCGAACAGGCCGCGGCGCTAGCCACGCACTTTCGCGTACTGCGCTTCGACCCCTGGGGCCACGGCCACAGCCCGGCGCCACCGCAGGATTGCCGCTTTGCCGACATCCGCGAAGGCGTGGTGCAACTCTGGGACAGCCTGGGCATCCAGCGCAGCGGCCTGGTCGGCCTCGGTTTCGGCGGTTCGCTGGCCCTGGCGCTGGGCATCGAGCATCCCGAGCGGGTCGAACGCATCGCCGCCTTCTGCTGCCGGCCGCGTCAGCCGGATGATCGCCGCGACTTCTGGCGCGCGCGCTGCGAGGCGGCCCAGGCTCAGGGTATCGACAAGCTGGCCGACGTCACCGTCGACCGCTGGCTGAGTGCCGACTTCCGCGCCGCGCATCCGGACGTCGACCAACTGCTGCGGCAGATGATGAAAAACACCACGCTGGACGGTTATCTCGCCTACGTGCAGGCCTTCATCGAGATGGACTTCAGCGCGCGCTTCAGCGAACTGCGCGTGCCCACCCTGCTGGTAGCGGGCGAGCACGACCATGGCGGCGGCCCGGTGCCGGACATGCAGGCAATGGCCGAGCAGAACCCGCACAGCACCCTGGCGATCATCGCCGGCGTCGGCCACATCGGCAACCACGAGGCTCCCGCCGAGGTGAAGCGCCTGCTCCGCCAGTTCTTTGTGGACTAACCCGAGCCGGCACAGCGTTGCCGGAATCAACCAACGACAGAGACAACAAGCATGACAAAACATGTCGTTATCGTCGGAGCCGGACACGGCGGAGTCAGCCTCGCCGCCGCCCTGCGTGCCCAGGACTGCGACGCCAGCATCACCCTGCTCAGCGACGAAGCCGATCTGCCTTACCACCGCCCGCCACTGTCCAAGGCCTTCATCGCCAGCGACACGCCCGAAGCGGAGAAGAAGCTGCTGCTCGAAAGCGAGGACTTCTACAGCGAGAAGCGCATCGACCTGCGCCTCGGTTGCCGGGTCAGCGCGCTGGACACCAACGCCCGCCGGCTGACGCTGGCCGACGGCAATAGCCTGACCTACGACGAGCTGGTCCTCGCCACCGGCGCCCGCGCGCGCCGCCTGCCCCTGCCGGGCAACGAGCTGGACGGCATCCTGGCGCTGCGCACCCTGGCCGAAGCCCGCGACCTGCGCCGACGCTTGGCCGACTGCCAGGCTCTGGTGGTGGTCGGCGGCGGCTTCATCGGCCTGGAAATCGCCGTCACGGCACGCGCGCTCGGCAAGCAAGTGACCGTGCTGGAAACTGCCGCACGCATCATGGAGCGCTCGGTGGCGCCGGAAGTCTCCGCGCACATCACCCGCAAGCACCGCGAGAAGGGCATCGTCATCGAGCTGAACAGCACCGTGCAGGCCTTTCTCGGCGACCACGGCCAGGTGACTGCGGTGCGCACCGACAGCGGCGATTTTCCGGCCGACCTGGTGATCGTCGGCGCCGGCGCGCTGCCCAACAGTGAGCTGGCCGAAGCCGCCGGCATCGCCTGCGCCAACGGCATCCTTGTCGACGCTCAGCTACGCACCTCGGCAACGCACGTCTACGCCATCGGCGACTGCGTGGCCTGCGAGAACCGCTACGCCGGCAACGCCCGCCTGCGCCTGGAATCGATCCAGAACGCCAACGACCAGGCGCGCACCGTCGCCCTGCAGATCACCGGCAACCAGGCGCACTTCGACGCCGTGCCCTGGTTCTGGAGCGACCAGGGCGAGATCAAGCTGCAGATGGTCGGCCTGTCCATCGGCCGTACCGCTTGCGTGACCCGCGGCAACCCCGAGCTAGGCCGTTTCTCGGTGCTCCACTACCGGGATGACACCTTGATCGCCGTCGATTCGATCAATCAGCCACTGGAGCACATTCTCAGTCGCAAGCTGCTGGCGGCCGGCATCTCGCCGGATCGGCAGCAAGCCGCCGACCCGGCTTTCGACCTGAAAAGCCTGCTCGGCTGAGCCACAACTTTCCTTCAAGGGCAGAGGCCTCGCGCCCTGCCCTGTTTTCCATGCCCCCAATATTTATCCGGCCCTTTGATGTCTTGATTTTCGTAGGGTGGGTTAGGCCGCAGGCCGTAACCCACCGACCGGCCGCAGAGCCGGCCACAGGGATGCCTGCCGACATCCATGGCGGGTTACGCCGCTGCGCGACTAACCCGCCCTACGACTGCGGACTGCCGGCTGAAAGTTCAAACTTCAGCGGGCCTGATCAATAAGAAGAAACGTCCAGCTCCCCAGAAGGAGACGACCATGCTCGTTCGTGTACTCGGCAACCTGTCGGTAGGCGCCAAACTCTCCCTCGGCTTTGGCCTGGTGCTGCTGTCGACCCTCGCCGTGGCCCTCACCGCCTTTCAGGCCCTGCACATCCTGGAGGAGCGCGGCGCCACCATCCGCGAGCTCGGCGGCGCCCGCGCCCTGATGCTGCAGGCCCGCGAGGCGGAAAAGACATTCGCCCTGTCGCTGACGGCTGACGCTGGCCAGCGGGTTGCCGACCTCGTCGAGCGGCTCAATGGCCTGTTGCAGCAACACGCCCTGCTCCCCCAAGCGGCGGCGGCCAGCCAGGACGCCAGCGTCTACGCCAGCCAGTTCCAGCGCTACGCCCAGGCCAAGCAGGAGGAGCGGGATGCGCGAGTCAGCATGCAGGAGCTGGCCCAGAACCTCGGCGAACGTTTCACCGCCGTACTGCTCGACCAGCTCGACGCGCTCAACGCACTCGCCGAGCAAAGCCAGCCGGCCCAACTGGAGCGCATGATGCTGCTGGAGCAGAGCTCGATGCTGCGCGACAAGCTGGCCGCCCTGCGTGACAGCGAGCTGTACTACGCCCACGAGAACAGCCTGCGCGCCCGCGACGATTGGGAAACCCGGATGACCGAGCTGCTCACCTACATGGACAGCCTGGCCCGGCAACTGGACGGCAACGAACAGGACTCGCTGCAGCAAGCCAACCAGGCACTGTCCGGCTATCGTGCGGCCTTCGCCCGCTTCGTCGCCAGCCGCGAGCGCGCCAGCGCCAGCCAAGCGGCAATGCGCAGCGCCGCCGATGAGGTCGATAACCGCCTCGCCGCGGTCGCCAGCGCCCAGGAGCACGACTGGCAACAGACCAGCCGCCAGGTTACGCAATTGCTCGCGATGATCCTGCTGCTCGCGCTGGGCTTCGGCATCGGCGCCGCCCTGCTGATCCGCCAGCTGATCCTGCAGCCGCTACGCCAGGCCCTGGCCCTCACCCGCCAGGTAGCCGCCGGCGACCTCAGCGCACAGATCGACCACGACGGGCGCCGCGACGAACTGGGCCAGCTGATCGCCAGCGTCGCGGGCATGCTTGACAGCTTGCGCGGCCTGATCGGGCGCATCGGCCAGAGCGTCGGACGCCTCAACCAGGCCACTAGCGGCGTGGTCCAGGTCGCCGACCGCACCAGCCAGGACGTCGTGCAGCAGAACGTCGAGACCGAGCTGGCGGCCACCGCCATGCAGCAGATGACCGCCACCGCCCAGGAGGTCGCGCGTAACGCCAGCGAGACCTGCGACGCGGTGCTGCTGGCCAACCGTGAAGCACGCCGCGGTGACGAACTGGTGCGCCAGGCACATAACCGGATCGACCATCTGGCCCATGAAATGACTGGCTGCACCGAGGCGATGGAGCAACTGCTGCTGGAAAGCAGCGCAGTGGGCAAGGTCCTGCAGGTGATCAACACGCTCGCCGAACAAACCAACCTGCTGGCGCTGAATGCTGCCATCGAGGCCGCGCGGGCTGGCGAGCATGGCTGCGGCTTCGCCGTGGTCGCTGACGAAGTGCGCCAACTGGCCCATCACACCCAGGGCTCCACGGAAGAAATCGCCAGCATCGTCCGCCAGTTGCGCCTGGTCACCGAGCAGGCTGCCGGGCGCCTGCAGAGCAGCCAGGCGCTGACCCGCGAAAGCGTCGAGCTGGCCGCCCATACCTCCGTGGCGCTACAGGCCATCAGCCTGGCGGTGTCCACCGTGGAACAGATGAGCCAGCAGATCGCCGCAGCCGCCGAAGAGCAGAGCACGGTAGCTGAGCAGGTCGGCCACAGCATGGAACGGGTCCGCGCGATCGCCGAACAGAGCAGCGCGGCGAGCGGTCAGCTGGAGGGCTCGGTACGCGAGCTGGAACAGGTGAGCGGTACGCTGAACACCGCAGTGGCCGACTTCCGCACCTGATGAGCGCGGGGCGAGCTTAGGGCCTGTTAACGCTACTGACACGGCCGCGCCGGAGCCAGTTTTTGCGCGAGGCAAGGCGCGAGATGCAAGGTTTGGCATTCCAAATGAGCATCGAGAAACGCAGCTTCGCGCAAAAACAGGCCCGTCCCACAGGGTTGCGCGGGAAATGGCCCCCGCTGTCGTTGCAGGACTTGCCAAGGGAATGACCATTGCCTGCATCCTGCGCCTAACCGGGGGCCATTTCTCGCTGCAACGCGGCTCGCGTCAGTAGTGTTAGCAGGCCCTAGTCGGGCGGGTTAGCCGCGTAGCGGCGTAACCCGACATGGATGTCGGCAGGCATCCCTGCGGCCGGTCGGTGGGTTACGGCCTGCGGCCTAACCCACCCTACGAAAATCAAAACATCAAAGGGCCGGATCAATAGAAGCTGTTCAAAGACGACGGCCGACGTAGATGGCCAGCATGGCACAGCCGAACATCAACCAGGCCACCGGCGCGGTGGTGCCGGTGTAGCACAGGTTGAGCAGCAGGCCAGCAAGCATGCCGAACCCGAAGATGGCGCCGTTGAGGATCGCCGAAGCCTTGCCGGCGCGGCGTCCCTGATCGGCCATGGCCAGCGCCGACGCGTTGGGATTGACGAAGCCCACGCTGCACACCGCGAGGAAGAACCCCGGCAACACCAACCACAGGGTGCTTGCGGCCAGTTGCGCATCGATCACCAGGAGCGTGCCGCCGAGCAGCGGCAGCCACAACGCCCGCCGCAGAATCTCGACCGGCGCGCAGCGCTTGAGCAGCGCACGGTTTAGCTGCCCGGTGAGCATCACACCGATGGCGTTGGCGCCGAAGAAGTAGCCGAACAGGCCTGGCGAGATGCCGTGGATATCCATCAGTACGGACGGCGAACCAATGATGTAGCTGAACATCCCACCCATCACCAGCGCCTGGATCAGCACGAAGGTCATGAAGCGGCTGGACTTCAGCAGGTCCAGGTATTCGCGCAGCACCGCGAAAAACCCGCTGTCGCCGTGGTGGGCGAGTGGCCGCTCGTCGAGCACCACAAACGCATAGAGAAACAGCGCCACGCCGAACAGGCTCAACGCGCTGAACACGTTGCGCCAGCCGGCCAGCTCCATCACCCAGCCGCCCAGCAGCGGCGCCAATATGGGTGCGGCGCCCATGATCAGGACCAGCAGGGAGATGTTGTGGGCGCTCTGCGACATGTCACAGCGGTCGCGGATGATGGCGAAGGTCAGCACCGCGCCGGCGCAACCGCCCAGGCCCTGGAGGAAGCGCCAGAACACCAGGCTACCCAGGCCGTCGACCTGGGTGATCGCCGCACCGGCGAGCACGTACAGACCGAGGCCGACCAGCAGTGGCAGCTTGCGACCGATCCGATCGCTGACCGGGCCATAGCAGAGCATGCCAATCAGCATGCCGATGAAATAGGACGAGAAGCTTAACTCCACGTCACCAGCAGCCAGGCCGATTTCCTGACGAATCGCAGCGAACGCAGGCAGGTACATATCGGTGGACAGCGGCGCGATGGCCGCCAGGCTGCCGAGCAGGAACAACAGTGGCAAGGGAATGGGACGCAAGGCGGTAGTTGTGCTGTTCAAGGCAGATTTCCTTGGAGTGAAGGGTGGCAAGAAAAAGGCTATGTCTGCGTTTCCGATGGTTCCCACGCTCCAGCGTGGGAACCTGATCCGGGGATGCTCCGCGTCCCGCAGACGCAGAGCGTCTGTGGCGGCGTTCCCACGCAGAGCATGGGAACGATCAAAAAACCCGCCCTACGAATCTGGTTGCAGCGCTTCGGTAGGAGCGAATTCATTCGCGATCCGCGGCGTCGGCTATCGCGGATAAATCCGCTCCTACAAAAAATCTGCGTCAGACCCGTAGATCCAAGGCTGGACACCAGTGTTCCGGGCGTGACCATGCAGCACGTAACCGGGACATAGCCAAGAAAAAACCCGGCACAGGGCCGGGTGTGGCAATCGGATGTAACCTCCCGCGCCAGGAGTGGAGCGCGTATCGGTCAGCCAGGCGTGCGCGCCGCCAGTAGGTCCAGCGCCACGTCGACGATCATGTCTTCCTGGCCGCCGACCATCCGCCGCCGACCCAGCTCGACGAGGATGTCGAGGGTCTTCAGGCCGTACTTGGCGGCGGCGACTTCGGCGTGGCGCAGGAAGCTCGAATACACCCCGGCGTAGCCGAGGCCGAGGGTCTCGCGGTCGACGCGCACCGGGCGGTCCTGCAGCGGGCGCACCAGTTCGTCGGCGGCGTCCATCAGGCGGTAGAGGTCGGTGCCGTGGTTCCAGCCGAGGCGCTCGGCGGCGGCGATGAACACCTCCAGCGGCGCGTTGCCGGCGCCGGCGCCCATGCCGGCGAGGCTGGCGTCGATGCGATCGCAGCCTTCCTCCACCGCGACTATGGAGTTGGCCACGCCCAGGGACAGGTTGTGGTGCGCGTGCATGCCGGTCTGCGTCTCCGGCTTGAGCACGGCCTTGAAGGCGCGCATGCGGTCGCGGATGTCCTGCATGTTCATCGCCCCGCCGGAGTCGGCCATGTAGATGCAGGTCGCGCCGTAGCTCTCCATCAGCTTGCCCTGCTCGGCGAGTTTTTCTGCCGGGATCATGTGGCTCATCATCAGGAAGCCGACGGTGTCCATGCCCAGGTGCCGGGCGTACTCGATGTGCTGCTTGGAGACATCCGCCTCGGTGCAATGGGTGGCGATGCGCACCACCCGCGCGCCGGCGTCGTAGGCGGCCTTCAGGTCGTGCACGGTGCCGATGCCGGGCAGCAGCAGGGTGGCGATCTTGGCGTGCTTGAGCTCGCCGGCCACCGCCTCGATGTACTCGAGGTCGGTATGGCGGCCGAAGCCGTAGTTGAACGAGGAGCCCTGCAGACCGTCGCCATGGGCGACTTCGATGGAATCGACCTTGGCCGCGTCCAGCGCGCGGGCGATGGCGCGCACGTCCTCCAGCTGGTACTGGTGGCGGATCGCGTGACTGCCGTCGCGCAGGGTCACGTCGGAGATGTAGATTTTCTTACCGTTCATGGTCGTACCCTCAAGCCTTGAGCATGGATTGCGCCATGCGCTCGGCGGTGGCCAGCGCGGCGGAGGTCATGATGTCGAGGTTGCCGGCGTAGGCCGGCAGGTAATGGGCGGCGCCTTCGACTTCGAGGAACACCGAGGTCTTCAGCCCGCTGAACTGGCCGTGGCCGGGGATGTGCAGCGGCGCCGACTCAGGGATCACGTCGAACTGCACCTTCTGCTTCAGGCGGTAGCCCGGCACGTAGGCCTGCACCGCTGCAGCCATCTCGACGATGCTCGCTTCGACCTTGGCCTGGTCGGCCGCTTCGCTGAGCACGAATACCGTGTCGCGCATCATCAGCGGTGGCTCGGCCGGGTTCATGACGATGATCGCCTTGCCTTTCGCCGCACCACCGATCACTTCGATGGCCTTGCTGGTGGTCTCGGTGAATTCGTCGATGTTGGCGCGCGTGCCGGGGCCGGCGGACTTGCTGGCGATCGAGGCGATGATCTCGGCGTAATGGACCTTGGCCACCCGCGACACCGCGGCGACCATCGGAATCGTAGCCTGGCCACCGCAGGTGACCATGTTGACGTTCAACTGGCTGAGGTTCTGCTCCAGGTTGACCACCGGCACGCAATAGGGACCTATTGCGGCCGGAGTCAGGTCGATCAGGCGAAGACCGGGCTTGTGGCCCCGCAGGAACGCGTCGTTCTTCACATGAGCGCCAGCACTGGTGGCATCGAAGACGAAGTCGATCTCGTTAAAGATCGGCAGGCGGGTCAGGCCTTCCACGCCTTCGTGGGTAGTGGCGACGCCCATTCGTGCTGCGCGCGCCAGACCGTCGGACGCCGGGTCGATACCGACCATGGCGCCCATTTCCAGGTACTGCGCATTGCGCAGCACCTTGATCATCAAGTCGGTACCGATGTTGCCGGAGCCGACGATGGCAACCTTGAGTTTCTTGTGCATGGTGGAACTCCAGCCATTCATGGCAGGCCAAGCGAGCGCCGGCCCGGGGTGTCTAGCAGGTCGTTGAAAAACTACTGCGCTCGGCTCGCTACGTTTTTCAACGGCCTGCGTGGTTCTGGCCGGTCTTGCGCAACACCAGGAAGACCCCGACGAAACCGCTGAGCAGGCCGCTGATGAAACCGCTGATGCCGTTGCCCAGCGAGTTGTCGAATACGCTCTGTGGGAACGGCACGAGGAAGTGATTGACGGCGAAAGCCAGGAACGCGGCGATGACGCCGCCGATGATTCCGGCCAGGATCGATTCTTTCAGCACGAAGCTCATGCCAGGTTCTCCTTGTTATTGTTCGAGGACTGGTCGATACGGCCCGTGCGGCATGCAGGGCCGTTATGCCGATGGCCAGCATACGAACCGGGCAGCGCGGTGAACCAGACAGCCCGGGGCAAAGCAGCTATTCCGAAAACGCATGCGTCCGGCGCTTCACAACGGCTCGGCCAAAGCGTCGAGGCGCGCCATGTTCTGGCCCAGGTAGCGATCCACGCCGTAGCCGGCGAGCTCCTTGCGCGCCTCGAAAAGTTTGGGTCGCACGAACCGATAGCGGCGCCGCAGGCTGTCCACCTCCGCCGGCTGCACACCCTCGGCCGCCAGCTGCTCCAGACCGGCGTTGATCTGCGCATCGAGCGACGCGAGCATCTCCTCGTTCAGCGGCAGTCCCGGATAAACCACCAGGCCGCCGTAGGGACGCATCTGGTGGAGGATCAGCACCTGCCCGCTGGCAAGGCTCAGCGCGTGCAGACGCCGCTTCAGCGGCGCCTCACCGGGCGTCAGCCGCGCATAGAGCCGGTCGGCGGCGCCGAGCAGCGCCGCCTGCGCGGTGAGCAGTCGGTTGACCGTCATCGGCGCGGCATGCCGAGGCTCCGCTTCCAGTTCGTTCAACGCCGTGACGAAGGCCGCGTAAGCGTCCTGCAATTCCTGCAGTGCCGGATCGCGCAGCGCCGCCGTCATCTTCTCCAGGCTGCCCTGGGAGACGCCAAGCTGCTCCCCCGCCAGGGTGCCGGCGAGGGCGTCATAGCCCAGCAGAAGGCTGGAGATCACCCGAAAACTCTCGCTGCGCAGCACCTGGATGCGATCCGCCTCGCCATACTCCGCAGCCACTGGCCAGGACATCGACAACAGCAGCATCCCGACCAGCGCCAACCCCTTGCGACTGCCCATCCTTGTGCTCCCTGCTCGTCCATGGACAGCGTGGCGCCCGCCAGCGAGCGCCGCTGCCATGCCGCGCTGTCAGTTGAAACGCACCGAGCAGCTACCGAGGCCACCGATCGAAACGCGCAGGTTGTCGCCGGCACGCACCGGAATCATCGGCCCCAGGGAGCCGGACAAAATCACCTCGCCGGCCTTCAGGCTCATGCCCAGGCGGCCGAGGGTGTTGGCCAGCCAGGCCACCGCCACCGCGGGCGAGCCCATCGAGGCGGCGCCGGCACCGGTGGCGACGATCTCGCCGTTCTTCTCCAGCACCATGCCGCACAGGCTCAGGTCGATCTGGTTGGCCGGCACCAGCCGGTCGCTGAGGACGAACACCCCGCACGAGGCGTTGTCCGCCACGGTGTCCTGGATCTTGATCCTCCAGTCCTGGATGCGTGAGTCGACGATCTCGAAGCAGACCATCAGCCCCTCGGTGGCGCGCAGCACGTCGGCCACGGTGACACCCGGGCCAGACAGGTCGTGCTTGAGCACGAAGGCGATCTCGCCCTCGGCCTTGGGCTGGATCAGCGTGGATGCCGGAATCGCCTCGCTGGAGTTGAAGGTCATCGCGTCTGTGAGGATGCCGAAGTCCGGCTGGTCGACGCCCAGCAGGTTCATCACCGCCTGGCTGGTCACGCCGATCTTCTTGCCGACGATCCGCTCGCCGTCGTCTAGACGCTGGGCGATCAGGTACTGCTGGATGGTGTAGGCGTCGCGGATGCTCAGTTGCGGGTACTGCTCGGTCAGCGGCGCGATCGCCTCGGCGCTGCGCAAGGCGTTGTATAGGTCGGCACTGATGCCTTGCAGCAGCGATTCTTGAATGCTCATGTCTGCCCCTCGTAGCTGTTCGGATGCGTGGTGGTCGGTGCTCAGATGGGCTCGCTCAACTTGAGCAGCGCCCGTTCAACCACCGCGGTCTGCGCCTCGACCGGCGCACGCGCCTGCTCCAGACGGCCAAGCTCCATCGAGCTTTCGGTGACCAGGCGGCAGCGCGCCTCACGGCGTTCCATGAACTGCGCGAACGCCTGCTCGACGCTGTCCGCGCGCTGCAGCTCCTCGGCCAGGACCAGGGCGTCCTCGATGCCCATGCCGGCACCGGAGGCCAGTTGCGGGGTGGTTGGATGCGCGGAGTCGCCGATCAGCAGGACGCGGCCCTGATACCAGGGAGCCGGCAGGATGAAGGCCTCCAGCGGGCGGAAGTTGATCGCCGCAATGTCCTTTTCCGAGAGCGACTGGCGAATCTCGGCGAGGATCCCGCCATAGCTCTCCATGCGCTTGGCCAGTTCGACGTGGAACTGCTCCGGCTGGATGAACACCTGCGGGGTGCGCTCGAGCAGGAACATGTACATGTGCGTCGCCGACACCGGGGTGAAGCCGACTTTGTGCGGGCCACCGAGGAAGTAGGTGCGCCGCTCGACGCTGGCCGGGCGCTCGAGGAACAGGCGCCAGCAGCTCTGCCCGGTGTACTCGGCCTTCGGCGCGCCAGGGAAGATCAGCCCGCGCACCTTGGAGAACACCCCGTCGGAGCCGAGCACGATGTCGTAGCGGCCCTGACTACCGTCGCTGAAAGTCACGTCGACGCCCTCGGCGTCCTGCGCCAGCGCATCGACGCTCAGGCCCAGGCGGATCGGCGCGCCGCCGGCCTGGGCGTGGCGGGCGAGAATGTGGTGCAGGGTCGGGCGCATGATGCCGCCGCTGCTTTGCGTCGGGCTGTCGCTGGGCATCGGCGTGGCCAGTTTGCGCAGCGGCTCACCCTCGGTGTTGCAGACCTGGATGCCTTCGCCGACATAGGCCTCGTCGACCATGTCCTGGTAGACGCCGAGCTGGTGCAGGGCACGCAGGGTCGGCCCGGTGATGGTCAGACCGGCGCCGAGAGCACCCCAGTTGGGGTTGATGTCGATCATGTCGACCTCGACCCCGATGCGACGCAGGGTGATGGCAGCGGACATGCCGGCCGTTCCGGCGCCGACGATCAGCGCCTTTTGTACAGCTTTGGCCATGGTGGGATTCCTTGATTCTTGTTGTCGGGCACTATTGATCCGGCCCTTTGATGTCTTGATTTTCGTAGGGTGGGTTAGGCCGCAGGCCGTAACCCACCGACCGGTTGCAGGGCCGGCCACAGGGATGCCTACCGACATCCATGGCGGGTTACGCCGCTACGCGGCTAACCCGCCCTACGACTGGTTGTCAGGCGCCCTTGAGGAAGTTGTCGACCAGTTGGCCGAAGGCGGCGGCGTGCTCGATCTGGGTCCAGTGGCCACAGCGACCAAAGATGTGCAGCTGGCTGTCGTCGATCCACTGCTGCAGGGTCAGCGAGGTGGCCAGTGGGATCACCTTGTCGTCACGACCGTGGACCAGCAGGGTCTTGTGGCCGATGCCGCGGATCTCGGCCTCGCTGTGGGCCATCGCCTCGACCCAGCGCTGGCGCGGGGCCGAGAACATCGCCTCATAGGCCTCGTGCACGCCGGCACGCTTGCTCGCCTCGTAGCGCATGCGCACCAGGTCGTCGCCGACCAGCTTCTGGTCGTAGGCGAAGATGCGCATGATGGCGCGCATGTTGTCCTCGGACGGGGTATAGCCCCATACCGCGTCCAGCCCCGGGGTGAGTTCGAAGGGCACGCCGACGCTACCCATCAGGATCAGCTTGTTGACCCGTTCGGGGTGGTGGATGGCCAGGGCCAGGGCCATGGAACCGCCGAACGAGTTGCCGACGACGTTGACCTTGGCGATGTCCAGGGCATCGAGGAAGGCGACTATCTGCTCCAGCCAGAGTTGCCGCGAATAGACGATGTCCGCCGGCGAGCGGCTGTAACCGAAGCCGGCTAGGTCCGGCGCCAGCAGGCGGAAGTCGTCCTTGAGGCCCTGGATGCTCAAGCGCCAGTTGGCCCAGGCGCTGACACCCGGCCCGGAGCCGTGCAGCAGCAGCACCGGTTCACCGCTGCCGATGTCGTGGTAATTAGTGAGGATGGAGCCGGTTTGGATGTACTGGCCGATTTCGGGGTTGGTTTGCATGTTCATCGCAGAATCTTCCTCAGGTTACGCGCGGCGCCAGACGAGGCGCGCGGTACGGGCTTGGGGGGTGCCTTCCTCGAGACGGGCGCTGAGGGTCAGGGTGGCGTCGGCATTGACCTCGAAGCGGCGCTTCTGGCTGCCACCGATCCAATTGGGGAACAGGCTGATGTCGACCAGATGGGTGATCACGTCACCGTTGACCTCGTAGCGGCCGCCATAGGCCAGCATGCTGTTGTAGGCGCCGGCCTTCTCCGCGTCGCCAGCATCCCACTGGCCACCGGTCACGAACTTGGCGCGCTCGGCCCTGGCGATCATGCAGGCCATGTGGCCGCTCTCGCTGTACTGGATGAAGCCTTGCAGCTGCTCGCCCATCGGCAGCTCGCGACGGCCATCGTCGAAGGCCTGCTCCCAGGAGAGAATCTCCCAGCGCCCGAGCGGATTGAGGGTGCTTGTCGGCATGTTGCTGTGCTCCGCTGACAGTTGCGACTCGAGGAAGGCCGCGACCACTTGGTTGTGTTCGGCTGCGCTCTCGAACTGGGCCCAGTGCCCGGTGTCCTGCGCGCAATGGAAGGTGCCGTGCTGCACCTGGCGAGCGATGTGCTGGCCGAGGGCCGGCGGCGTGCGGTTGGCGTCGCCCCAGTAGACCAGCGTCGGCTGGCGGATCTGCCGGGCCAGTGCATCGGTGACCAGGTGCTGGCGGATGGTGCTGCCGGCCAGGTACTCGCTGATGAACGGCTGCTGCACCGCGGCCAGGGCGGGCTGGCGATAGAGCGCCTGGCGCACCATGACCGCCTCGTCGGTCAGCCGCTCGGGCTTGGCCAGGATGCGCGCCATGCGCGTGCGCACATTGTCGAAACTGGGATCGCGCAATACCTCCAGGGAACTCGGCAGGTTGGCCGCCCAGTCCGGCTCGACGTAGCCGGGGATGGCCCCCTCGTCCGGGGCATAACCCATGGTGGTGGTCAGCACCAGCGCACGCACCCGTTCGGGATGCTGCAACGCCAGCTGCATGGCGACCCAGCCGCCGAGCGACTGGCCCTCGACGAAAGCCTTGGCCAGGCCCAGCTGATCCATTACATCGACGACCTGATCGACCAGGCTGGGGATGATCTCGAGGTCAAAGCCCTCGGTCTGCGACTTGCCGTGCCAGAGAAAATCCATGGCGATGACATGGAAGCGCTTCGCCAGCTCGGCGATGTTGCGTGCGTAGTTTTCCGCATGACCACCGGTGCCATGCAGCAGGAGCAGCGCCGGGCCGCTACCGGCCTCGATGATGCGGGTGCGGTACTTGCCCTGGATCTGGCGGACCTGGCAATCCAGCAGTTCGATCCAGTAAGGGGTTTCGCTAGAGCGTGATGCGGACACGAGAGACTTCCTTCTTGCCGGCAGAATGCTGCGTCCGCCTCGCCACGGCGGGGAGCCGCGTTTGGCGCGACCCCGCCAAGGCGGCGGACAGGTTCGGGAGGGATAGCGGCGAATTAGCAGGCCGTTGAAAAACTACTGCGCTCGGCTATACCGCGTTGAAATCAGGCTCAAAATGCTCATTTACCACTCGTAGACTGCGCTTTTTCGCCTGATTTCGCCTTGTCTAGCCTTCGCTCGCTACGTTTTCAACAGCCTGCTAGAGCGCCTTCTCCTTGCTCCCCGAGATCGGCCCTTTCAGGGTGCCGTCGGACTTCTCCAGGCCGAAGGTCCACTCGGTGAAGACATGCGAGGTGGCAGCGAAGTCCTGCGACTCCCATTCGTCGGTGACGATGTCCTCGTCGGCCGCGTATTCCCAGGAGCCGCCGAACGGCGTCTGGAAGTACCAGAAGCAGGCCGAGGAGATGATGTGGCGACCGGGCCCGGCGAAGGTCTTCCAGCCCAGCGACTCGACATGCTGGCCACCGCCGATCACCTCGTGGATGTCGCGCACCTTGAAGGCCAGGTGGTTGAAGCGCGTACCGGGCACCTTGGCGTTCATGAAGAACACGTGGTGGTGGTTGCCGGCCGGCGAGCAGCGCATGAACAAGCCACGGTTGGCATAGCGATCGGAGACGATGAAGCCCAGGCGCTCGATGTAGAAACGCGCGGCCTCGCCGGCGTCGTCCACCCCAATGGCGATGTGACTGATTTCGCGCGGCTTGGCCACCTTGTAGGCAGCGGCGCGGCGGTTAATGCGCTCCGGCTGGCCCGGCGCGTTGTAGCGGGTGGCCTCGAAGGGCATCGGCTTGCGCTGGGCGATGCGGAAAGCCAGGTTGATCCCCAGGTCATCGACGCTGTGCAGCTCACCCTTGGCGTCCAGTTCGGCGCGCCGATCCCGTCCCAGGTCCTCGGCCAGCGCCGTCAGCGTGGCCTGATCCTCCACGCCCCAGACGATCTCGCACAGGCCGCTGCCGCCACCGATCGGCGTGCGCTCTATGCACGCCGGGTCGGCGGCGACCACCTGGACTTCCGAGCCGTCGACGGCACGGAACAGTTTCACCTCCGGATCGGCGGAAGGGACGTAGGAAAGCCCCCAGTCGGAGGCGAAGCGGCATGCTTCGTCAAGGTTCTCGACCGCGAACCTGACGCACTCGACGCCGGTGAAACGAAAAGGTTTGCCTGCTGCCATGATTGTCTTCCTGCTGGTTCTTGTTGCTCTTCTGTTACGTCTCAACGCTGCAACTTCAAGCCAACTTCCAAAGCGCCCGAATGCATAACTTCCGCGCAGTCCTGTTAAAACTTGGCAGACACTTCGGACACTCTTCGAGTCTTCGCCTTATTGATTGGATGGCATCTTATGAAGCACCCCGTGATCGAGCCAGAGGGATTCCCTCAAGGCAGATATCCAACAATTGCAAGGCTTCGCGGGCCGCGAGCGATATATGCTGAGCGCGTATTTGCACACCCATCCGCCGCCGCTCGGCCTGCATAACTACAGGTTGTTGCGGGCCGCCCGACCGTTCTCCCGCGAGAAATAAGAAGAGCGCCATGCACGATTGGCCCGACGCTTTGCGCGCCCTGCGCCATCGCAACTTCCGTCTGTATTTCGCCGCCCAGGGCATTTCCACCCTGGGGCTCTGGGCGCAACAGGTCGCCCAGGCCTGGCTGATCTACCGGCTGAGCGATTCCATCGCGCTGCTCGGCCTGGTCACCTGCCTGGGGCTGCTGCCGCAGTTACTGATCGGCCCGCTGGTCGGCGCCTGGATCGACCGCCACGACAAGCGCCGCCTATTGATGATCGTCGAGAGCCTGCTGTGCCTGCAGGCCATCGCCCTCGCCGCGCTCACCGCGCTCGGGCTGATCACCCCGCTCGGCCTGGTGGCGCTGGCCACCCTGCTCGGCGTGCTCAACGCCTTCGACACTCCGCTGCGCCTGTCACTGGTCGGCGCCCTGGTCGAGGAGCGCGACGACCTGGCCAATGCGCTGGCGCTCAACGCCAGCCTGTTCACCCTGGCGCGCTTCGTCGGCCCGCCACTCGCCGGGCTGATCCTCGGCCTGTTCGGCGAGGCGCTGTGCTTCGCCTTCAATGCCCTGGGCTTCCTGCCGCTGCTGCTGGCCCTAAGCTACGTGCGCATGGCGCCGACGCCGCGCAGCGCCGGCTCGCTGCGCAGCCTGCTGGTCGAGGGTCTGGATTATGTGCGCGGCACCCCGCAGGTGCGTGCGCTGATGCTCAGCGTGCTGGCGGTCAACCTGTGCGCTTCCGGGTATGCGGCGCTGCTGCCGGTGTTCGCCCGCGACATCTTCAGCGGCGACGCGCGCACCCTCGGCTGGCTGTGGGGCGCCGCCGGGCTGGGCGCCCTGCTCGCCAGCCTGTTGCTGGCCCGCCTGCGCGCGCCCCAGGCGCTGCCCCGGCTGATCCATCTGTGCGCCGGCCTCTGCGCCGTCGCCCTGCTGCTGTTCGCCGCCAGCGCCCAACTGTGGCTGGCGCTGCCGGCCATGGCGCTGCTCGGCTTCGCCATCGCCGGCAACAACCTGGGCAGCAACATCGCCCTGCAAAACGCCGCCCCGGATGCGCTGCGCGGCCGGGTGGTGGCCATCTTCAGCGCCACCCGTTTCGGCTTCGATGCCCTCGGCGGCCTGCTGCTCGGGCTCTGCGCCCAGCACTTCGGCGCCCCGCCGACGCTGACCGCCGCGGGGCTGCTGCTGGCCGCCTACTGCCTGTGGGCCAGATCCAGAACCTGTTTACGATCTTTTGGACTAGAGCCAGACAAGGCAAAAACAGGCGAGGAAGCGCAGTTTACGAGCCGTAAATGAGCATTCCGAACCTGTTTTTAACGCGGTATGGCCGACGGACAGGAGATCGCAAACAGGTTCTCAGGCCAGCGCCTCCGCGCTGAGCGCAGCCCGTACCGCCGGGCGCGCGCCAATGCGCGCTTGGTAGGCCGGCAGGCGCGGCCAGCGCGACAGGTCGATGTCGATCTTCGCCATCCAGCTCAGCGCGGTGAACAGGTAGCCGTCGGCCACGCTGAACGCCCCGCCAACCAGGTAGTCGCGGTCTGCCAACTGCTCGTCGATATAGGCCAGGCGCTTCTCCAGATTGACGCGGGCCGCGCCTTTCCAGTCGTCCTTGGCCATGGGATTGAAGAAGGCGGCGCAGGATTTCTGCAGCTCGCTACCGATGAAGTGCAGCCAGCTCTGCATGCGATAACGGTCGAGCGTGCCGTTGGCCGGCGCCAGCTGCTTGTCCGGCACCAGATCGGCGATGTACTGGACGATGGCCGGACCTTCGGTGAGCAACTCGCCGGAGTCGAGCAGCAGTGCCGGGACGTAGCCCTTGGGATTGATCGCCAGGTAGTCGGCACCGCTGGCGGTGCGCTTGGTCGGCAGATCCACCGCCTCGGTTTCGAAGGGCAGGCCGGATTCGGCGAGGGCGATATGCGGGCTGAGCGAGCAGGCGCCGGCTTTGTAGAAGAGTTTCATCGAGGTGCTCCAGTAAAGGCCAGGGCACGCACTGCGCCGCTGGCGGATGGGTAGGCAGGTGGGAATCTGACGGGCAAAAGACTGGTTTCCGATGGTTCCCACGCTCCAGCGTGGGAACCTGATCCGGGGGCGCTCCGCGTCCCGCAGACGCAGAGCGTCTGTAGCGGCATTCCCACGCAGAGCGTGGGAACGATCAAATAATTCCGCATATCGCGTGGCCTGATTCCCGGATTGCATCCGGGCTACGCGCTTGTCGCCTGGGTAGGAGCGAATTCATTCGCGATTGCGGGCTATCCAGCACCGCGGATCGCGAATGAATTCGCTCCTACAGGTTCGGCATGTGCTGACAGCCCGAACACGTAACCGGGACATTGGCAAAAGAAAGCCGAGGCCAGAGCCTCGGCTTGCGGCGGTGCCGAATCAGGCTGCGGGGCCGCTCGGCTTGCGTGGGCCGTTGAACGGCGCCCAGTTCTCGCGCTGCATTTCCAGCAGGTAGGACTGGGCGTTGTCGGCGTGCAGTGGCTTGTCGCGCGGCACCCAGTTGTCGTCGTGCTTGTCCATGTCGGCGTCGTACTCGAAGCGGCAGGCCAGCGGGCTTTCGAAGTACCAGAACCAGTTGGAGCCGAAGCCATGGCGGCCCGGGCCCCAGTAGCTGTTGTGCCCCTTGGCGAGGAAACGGTTGCCGGCCTGCATGACTTCGCTGGGCCCGGCCAGGTGGAAGGCCATGTGTTCGACGCCCTTGACCTGCGGCGGGGTCTGGATCAGGAACATGGTGTGGTGTTCGTAGGTGCCCTTGGAACGCATGAACGGGCCACCGCCGAGACGGTCGTTGACGCGGAACTGCAGGCGCTCGACGTAGAAGGCCTCGGCCTTGGCCAGATCCGGCACGAACAGGGCGAAGTGGCCGAGACTGCGCGGCAGCCCGACGTGGCTGTCGTCGACACCGAGCACGTTGATTGGGCGCTGCAGCGGTGCACCGGGGGCGTTGATCGCCTCGGCGGGCAGGTTGATCTCGCGGCGCCGGGTCAGCTGGAACGCCAGGGTGATACCCATGTCGTCGAGCGCCTCGAGCGCGCCATCGGCCAGGCGCTTGACCTCGCGGTCCTTGCCCAGTTCGGCGGCGATCTCGTCGAGGCTCTGCTGATCGGCGACGCCATAGATGATCTTGCGCGCCTTATTGGCCGGGCTCAGCGGTGCCGGCAGCGCCGGGTCATTGCTGGCGGCAATGATCACGCCGGTGCCGTCGAGGGTTTCGAACAGGCGGCCGTCGCGCACCAGGCCGGCGTCCTTGAGACCGAAGTCGGTCATGTACTGGATGGCGACGTCGAGGTCGTCGACGCCGAAGACCACTGCATCGGGTCCGAGGATGTTCATATAGGGGTGCTCCGAATTCGGATGGGCGGCGTCCGCGACCGCCGCGTGCGGCGGTCGCAGGTCGGTCACGAGGTGATGCTGACGTTCTCGCCACGGCGCAGGGCGGCCATGCGCTCGTCCAGCTCGCCATCGACGTAATACAGCTCGGTGTAGAAACCGATCAGCTCGCGGGTATCCCAGTAGCTCCAGCGGCAGTTGCCGAACGGCCCCTCGAAGAAGCCGGCCATGGCTTTCTCCAGGCCCTGCTCCAGGTAATGCTGCTCGGCCTGGGCGTATTCCTCGGCGCTGGACTGACGGAAACCGATGTGGTGCGGGCCGTAGCCGCGGCTGTCGATCCAGTCCTTGTACAGGCTGCTGCCGCCGTCGTGGCGGGCCAGCTCGATCAGGGTGTCGCCGGCGAAGCCATAGGCGCAGCTGAACTGGAAGTCGCCCGGCTGGCCGCGGTATTCCTTCTGGGTCTGCTCCTTGGCCAGGTCGTAGGCGACGTTCCACACCTCGACGCCGTTGGTCTTCGTCCACATTTGCATGGCCGCTTCGATGTCCGGGACGACGAAGCAGATCTGGTCGAACTTGCGACCGATCAGGTTCTTGGCGATATCACTCATGGCTTGCTCCAGTCCTCACTCTTGAATCACACGCAGGCTGATGGCGGCCGCCGGGCAGTCGCGCACCAGTTGCTCGAACTCGCCCTTGCGCGCGATGTCGACGAAACGCTGCTTGAGATGGGCGATATTGGCCGCCGCATCCAGCTCGAAGACGTCGTCCGCCCCCAGGCACAGGCCATAGCCCTGGCACTTCTGGGTGTCCAGGATCACTTCAACTCTCTCAGTCGCCATCACTCTGTTCTCTTGTTCTGGGTGTTACAGGAATACGCCGAGGTTGGGCGTATGCAGCACGGCATGGGTGATCAGCGCCTTGCGCTTGAGCAACTTAAGGCCGCCATCGGTGATGCGCAGCAGGTCGTGGCGGCGCACCGGGATCACATCGCCCAGTTCATCGTGGCCACGCTGGCGATACAGCATCAGCGCGCTGATCACCGAGATCACGTCAGGGCGCTCGGTGGCCTCCACCAGCACGCTGCCGACCAGCCGCAGGGTGCGCGACGGCGGCACTTCGGCCCAGGCGTGGTCGCTTTCCAGACGGGCGATGCGGGTCTGGATATGCGCCTTGCAGTCCTTGATGCGGAACGCGCCTTCGGGGAACTCGTCGGCGTAGTCGCGCATGGCGATGCGGATCGGCACGTCGTAATCGATCTCGTCGTCGAGCAGGGCGAACCAGTCGCGGAAGCGACGTTCATCGAGGATCAACGCCTCGCGGGCGAGGAAGTCCGAGGCGATCTCGCGCAATTCATGCAGGTTGCTCATCACTCACACTCCCCTTCGCCCAGGCACTTGTCGGCAGTCGAACGCGGCGCCGACTTGCCTTCGGTCATCTCTTTCACCCAGCGGCGCCAGAAGCGCTCCTGGCTGTACTCGCCGTAGACCGACGGGTGGAACTCGCCCGGCCCCTTCCAGTCCGGATCCGGCCCGCCGCGCTTCTGCTGGTAGTGCAGGCGCATGCCCTTGGAGCGGGTCCACGGGCTGGACGCCACCTTGGCGATGCCTTCCCAGACTGCGGTGTCGTCCTGCTCGAAGATGCCGCCGGAACCGAAGCCGAACTGGCCGGCCATATAGGCGCGGGCATGGAAGTCCTCGGGCAGGCAGGCGTATTCCAGCTCGTAGTTCCACAGCTCCATCACCCCCGGCGCCACCGGCTGCCACATGCGGATGCTGGTGAAGGGAATCGGCATCTGCCCTGGCACGTCCGGCTGCGGGAAGCGCAGGAAGCTGAAGTTAGGGAAGATGGTGCCGATGGTCGGCGGCACCGTCTTGAGCATCTCCAACTGCACCTCGTCGAGATTGGACAGGTCGAACTGGGCGCGCTGCTCGGGCGTGTAGCCCCACATGTCGAACATCGGTGCGATCAGCTCCGGCAGCGCGTGGCCGATGAAGCTGTTGCCGTTGCCGAAGTCGTAGCCGCTGGCCATGCTGCTGACCTGGTTGACCCCGGGAATGAACTCCGACAGCGCCGCCGACAGGTGCGCTGTGCTGACGTGATAGGCGTCGCCGCTGAAGTTCTCCGCGCCGCTCTTCCAGTCGGCCTTGACGATGAAGCGCTCCGGTTCCTTGAGCACCTTCATGCCGTCCGGGTGCAGGCCGAAGATGGCGTCCATCATCCAGGCCGCGCCGCCGAGGTACTCGCGCAGCGGCGGCACTTCCTCGCTCAGCGAGGCGAACACGAAACCGTGGATGGCCTCGACCTTGGCCGCCTTGAGCAGGCCCCACTCCTTCTTGTCCAGCGGGCCGCCGTAGGCGTCGCGCATGTGCGGCGCGCCGGCCCAGTCGCCGTTGTTGCGGTAGACCCAGCCGTGGTAGGGGCACTTGAAGTGCTTGGTATTGCCCTTGTCCTGGTGGCACAGCTCGGTGCCACGGTGGCGGCAATGGTTGAGCATCACGTTGATCTGGTCGTCGTCGTCACGGGTGACGATGACCTTGTCGATGCCCATACGCCGCAGCACGTAGTCGCCCTTATTGGGGATCTCCGAGACATGCGCGACGAAGATCCAGTTGCGCGTGAAGATGCGCTCCATCTCCGCCTTGAATACGGCGTCGTCACGGAACACCTCGATGGGCAGCAGGCCTTCGTCCATGCCTTGCGAGACACGCTGGCAGAGATCGTCCAGATACTGGTCGGGGTTGCCTGGATAGATCAGGTCGTAATTCATCTTGGGTTACCTCCTCACTACTTATTCTTATTGGTCATGGGCCTTGCGGCGGGTCGGCTAATGGCCCGCTCGCTCCAGCACCTGCGCGCCCACTTCGGTGGCCACGCCCGCTTGTTTCGTTTCCCGAGCCTGCTTGGGTTTCAGCAGGAACACCGACAGCGCCGGCACCAGTACCAGAGCGCCGAGCATGTTCCACAGGAACATAAACGCCAGCAATGCCCCCATGTCAGCCTGGAACTTGATCGGGCTGGCCAGCCAGGTGGCGACACCGAGCGACAGGGTTATCCCGGTCAGCATCACCACCTTGCCGGTGAAGATCAGCGAGCGGTAATAGGCCACCGACAGCGGCTGGCCGCTCTTCAGCTGCACCAGCATCACCGACAGGATGTACAGCGCGTAGTCGACACCGATGCCCACGCCTAGGGCGATCACCGGAAGGGTGGCCACCTTCACGCCCATGCCCAGGGCGACCATCAGCGCCTCGGCCAGCAGCGAGGTGAGCATCAGCGGCAGCACCGCAACGACCACCGCGCGCCAGGAGCGGAAGGTGATCAACGCCAACAGGGCGACGATGGCATAGACCAGCATATTCATCTGCCGCCATGCGTCGCTTACCACCATGTTGGTCGCCGCCTCGATACCGGCGCTACCGGCCGCCAGGAGGAACTGCACCTCGTCGGTGTTGTTCTCCACCGCGAAGCGCTCGACGTGGTCGACGACGCGCGACAGGGTGGCGGCCTTGTGGTCGGCCAGGTAGACGTACAGCGTCAGCAGCGAGCAGCTGTCGTCGTACAGCCCGCGCGGCGCACTGGCGGTGATGGTGTTGAGCATGTCCTGGTTGGGCACGAAGTCGTACCACTTGGGATTGCCCTCGTTCAGCGCGGCACTCATGCGCCGACTCAGCAGGGCCAGGGTATCGGTGCTCTCCACGCCGTCCAGCTGGCGCAGCTGCCACTCCAGGGCGTCGATCTTGTTCAGGGTTGCCTTGGCCGAGCAGTAACCGGCGGGGGTCTTCACCATCACCGCCAGCACGTCGCTGGAGGCGCCGTAGCGGCTGTTCATGAAGGCCATGTCGCGGTTGTAGCGGCTGTCCTGGCGCAGTTCCGGAGCGCCCGGATCGAGGTCGCCGATCTGCAGGTGACTGGCGACGGTCCAGCCGGCAGCGGCCAGCACCAGGCTGCCGACAATCGCACCAATGGCCCAGCGCCGCTCGGTGAACCGATCGAGAAAACGCCACAGCGGATGCTTGGCCGCCCCGCCCTGATCGGCATGCTCGGCGCGCAGGCTACGCTTGGCGGCCAGCGGCGAAACCCCGACATAGCTGAGGATCACCGGCAGCAGGATCAGGTTGGTGAAGATCAGAATGCCGACGCCGATGGAGGCGGCCAGCGCCAGCTCGCGGATCACCTCGATGTCGATCACCAGCAACACGCCGAAGCCCACGGCATCGATCACCAGCGCCGCCAGGCCGGCGCCGAACAGGCGACGGAAGGTCAGGCGCGCGGCCGTCAGCTTGCAGACCCCGCGACCGACGTCCTGCAGGATGCCGTTCATCTTCTGCGAGCCATGGCTCATACCGATGGCGAACACCAGGAACGGCACCAGGATCGAATAGGGATCGAGGGCGTAGCCCAGGGTCGGCAGCATGCCGAGCTGCCAGACCACGGCGATCAGCGAGGCGATCACCACCGCAGCGGTGGAGCGCCAGCAGCGGGTGAACCAGTAGAGCACCGCGCTACTTAGGGCCAGGGTGATAAGGAAGAACAGCAGCACGCTGCGCACGCCGTCGATCAGATCACCGATCAGCTTGGCGAAGCCGGTGATGTGCAGCTCGAAGCCACGCGCCTCGTACTTGGCGCGCAGCCCCTCGAGGGACGCCGCCAGTGCGGTGTAGTCCAGCGGCTGCCCTTTGGCATCAGTGGCCAACAGCGGCAGGAAGATCGCCGAGGAGCGGAAGTCGTTGGCGACCAGGCGACCGATCTCGCCGGAACGCGCCAGGTTGGCCGCGAGTTGCTCAAGGCTGGCCTTTGATCCGTTGTAACCGTCCGGAATCACCGGACCACCCTCCAGACCATCCTCGGTCACGCCGGCCCAACGGGTCGACGGCGTCCACAGCGACTTCATCTGCATCCGGTTGACACCGGGCGTCAGGAACAGATCGTCATTCAGCTCGCGCAGCGCCTCCATGTAGCTAGCGTCATAAATGCTGCCCTTGGGGTTGGCCAGGGCGATGCGCACGGCGTTGCCCAGGCCAACCAGATCCTTCTGGTGGGCGGTGAAGTTCTGGATGTAGGCGTGAGCCTGCGGAATCATCTTCTCGAAGCTGGCCGCCAGTTGCAGGTGGCGCAACTGACCGGCGAAGAACAGCGTGAGCAGTGCGCACAGCACCACGACGATCAGTCGGTGGTTGAAGATCGCACGCTCGACCAGCGAACCGGAGCGGGGATCGAAATCGGTCATCGGGGTACGTTCCGGCGGAGTGACATTGAGGTTCATGGCTGCGCCTCCGTGCCGGCGTTCAGCTGCAGCGTGGTCAGGCCGAGGTTGCTGAGCAGCACGACGCTTTGCGGATTGACCGGCAGGATGCCGTTGAGCGAGGGCATGGCCTGGCTGCTCAACTGCACCAGCCCGTCCCGTTGCAGACCGAGCACATGGCCGGCCTGGGTCACCAGATAGAGCGAACCGTCACGCCCCAGGGTCGAAGCGGTGAAGGAAGAGGCATCGGCGGCGTCCAGGCGCTGCCAACTGGCCCCGCCATCGCGGCTGCGCAGCAGGCTGCCCTTGAGGCCGGCGACAACCATGTCGCCATCGCCCGGCAGCTCGGCCGTAAACAGACTGCCCTGATAGGGCACTTCCAGGCGCTTGAAGCTGGCACCGCCGTCCACCGAGCTCAGCACCAGGCCGCGCTCGCCGGCGACCAGCAGCGCTTGGCCGCGTTGGCGCACTGCGTAGAGGTGCAAGCCGGTGGGATTGTCCAGGCGCCCGCTCCAGGAATTCCAGCTCTGCCCCATGTCCGGCGAGGCGAAGACCATGCCGTAGGCACCGACCACCAGCAGTTGGCCGTCGGCACCGATGGTGGCATCGAGGAACGGTTTGTCCGGGCCTTCGTCGACCAGCAGTTGGGCGCTGTAGATCAACTGTTCGTCCTTGCTCGCCTGGGCGTCGCGCATCGCCACTTCGGCCGCGCGGCGGCCATCCAGACGCTGTACCCAGGTCTCGCCACCATCGCCGCTGGTCAGGACCACACCGGCGTGGCCGACCGCGACGCCCTGCTGGCCGGCGAAACGCACGGCGGTGAGCGTCACACTGACCGGCACGACAGCCTGGCGCCAGTGCGCACCACTGTCGTCGGACAGCAACACCAGACCACGTTCGCCAACGGAAACCAGGCGATCACTACCCGTGCGGGCAGCACCCAGCAGCACTGATTTTTCCGCCTGACTGGAGGCCAGCGCCGCGCGGCTGGCAGGCTCGCCGACTTCAGCGGCCGGCACCGATGCGACGGCGCAGGCAGACAGTCCACACAGCACCGCCCCGAGCACGCCGCGGCGCGCCTTGTCGAATTTGCAGCTCATGGGCATTGCCTCTTGTTGTTGTTCGCCACAGTCGCGACTCCGACTGTTGTGGCCCGAGTGTATGGAGTGGCTCCGGCACCAGCTACGCGCCGGCCTTTAATTCAGTTATCTAGAAAATGCAGGGCTAGGAGCGCCGCATGCAGCCATGAAAAGGCCATGCCCCAGCGATGTGTTGCACCCCGCTTTTATAGGGTGGGTTAGCCGTGTAGCGGCGTAACCCACCAGCGGTGCCGGCATGGACTCCGTGGCCAGGAGTTGGTGGGTTACGCTGATGGTTCCTACGCTCCAGCGTGGGAACCTGATCCGGGGACGCTCCGCGTCCCGCAGACGCAGAGCGTCTTGTAGCGGCATTCCCACGCAGAGCGTGGGAACGATCAAACTGGAACATTGCCAATGAAAAAGGGGCCTTGCGGCCCCTTTTTGTACAGCGCTGCGCTCGACTTCAGCGCACGCTGCTGCCGGCCAGGCCGTCAGGTGAAAACACCTTGTCGTTGCCCATGTCCTTGAGCACGTACTGCTTGGGCTTGGAGCCGTTGAGCTGGGCGACGAAGGCGGTGCCCGCCTGCAGGTCGTTGTAGCCGAAGGTGGAGATGGCGCTGCCCGGCAGCTCCGGCACCGCGATCACCTGCGACCACAGGGTCCGCCACAGCTGGCCGTTGGCATCCCAGCGGTCGGCCAGTACGCAGACCCAGGTGTCCTCGTCGCAGTAGTAGCGGCTCTTGGCGGCCTGGTGACGCTGGCCGCTGCGCACGTTGGCCTCGACCACCCAGACGCGGTGCTTCTCCCAACGCACATAGTCGGGATTGAGGAAATGGCCCTTGATCGCGTCCTCGTCCTTGCCCGCCTGCAACAGACGGTTGGCGTTGTAGGGGATGAACATTTCCTTCTTGCCGATCATTTTCCAGTCGAAGCGGTCCATGCGCCCGGTCCAGGTGTACATCTCGTCGAAGGTCATCACTCCGGCGGCGGCCGGGGTCGGCGTGTCGCAGCAGCCGTTGGGCAGCTTGCGCACGCGGCGCTGGCCCTTCAGGTAGACCCAGGTCTGCAGCTGGTCCGGATCGAGATACTCATGGGCCAGCAGCGCCTCGCCGGCGCGCAATGGCGGGCCGATGTTGCGGATCGCCACCTGCCAGAACGGCTTGCCCTCGCTGTCGAACTGTTCGAGGCTGCCGTTCTGGTCGTAGTACGGCAGCTGCTCGTTGATCTCCGCATCGGTGACCAGCACAGCGCGGCCGTCGGCGAGAATCTGGTACCAGGTGTTGAAGTGCTGGAAGCGCGCACCACGCCAGCGCAGCACATGGTTCCACATCACCTCCTCCGCGCTCTGCGGGATCGCAAAAGGAATGCCACCATAGACGCCCTTGGGCACGCCCTTGTCGAGCGTGCCGCGGGTGGCGTTGGCGAAGGTGTTGTCGTACACCCACTGCGGCGCAGCCGCGGTACGGTGCGTGGGGTAGACGTCGAGGCGGTAGTCCGGGTACTTCTTCAACATCGCCTGCACCCCGTCGCTGAGGTTGCCGGCGTACTGCGCCATGTTCTGCGCGGTGATGGAAAACTGCGGTTTTTCATCCTTGAACGGATCGCCGCGGCGCCCGCCCGGCGTGTCGCCCGGCGTCGCAGTGGTCAGGCCGCCGGTCCAGGCGGGAATCGAACCGTCGGCATTGGCGGCCTTCTCGGCGCCTACGGGCGTGAGGTCACCGCCTTTCAGCCGTTGCGCCTGATCCGCCGGCACTGCTGCGTGGGCAGGCAGCGCAACGGCACAGGCGAGCAGCGCCAGGCCTTGCCCGATGGCAAATAGCTTTCTCATGGCTTTTTCCTCGTTCTTGTTTTAAGCAGGTTGATCAGAAACTGCGGCGCACCGTGAAGGCGACGAAGTCGCGGTCGTGGCGAGCCTGCTGGTAGCTGTACGAATTGGTTTCATCCAGGAAGGTGCCGGCCGGACCGAAGAAGTGGGTGTAGGCCAGGTTCAGGTCCCACTGATTCATGTACAGGCCGCTGACGCCGATGGTGAAGTCGCCGCCGTTTTCCGCCGGTACCGCCGCCGGGCCAAGCGGGTTGCGCGAGCCGTCGGGGGTAAAGCCGACGCCCATCGGCACGCTGATGTCCCAGCCGACCAGGGCCTGGCGGTACATCGGCTCGAACACCGCACGCATCGACCAGGAGTCACGGGTGATGTTGGGGTCCAGGGCGGCAGCGCCGGCCGGCGTGTCGTCGCAGTTCTGCTTGCACTTGAGCAGGCGCGTCCAGGCCACCTCAGCCACCAGATTGGCCTCGTTCCACAGCGCGGTGCGCGGCACGGTCCAGATGGTCGAGAGGTTGACGTGGGCGGTGTCGCCAACGGCGTAGGCCGGGTGGTCGCTGTTGTCCGGGGCCGGTGCGCCGAGCGCCGAGGCATCGACGGCATGGGTGGTGGCCAGGGACTGGTCCTTGCGAATCGAGGTCTCCATGGCCAGGTTCAGGTCGCCGAAGCTACGACTGGCGCTGAAACCATAGAGCTGGGTGTCCTCCTGATAGGCCAGGTAGTAGCCAGTCGGCAGTACCGGACCGAACGGGCCGAACGGCTGCCCCAGCTCGGTAACCTGCTGCAAGTCCTTGTCGTGGAAGCGCAGGGCATAGAAGCCCAGGTCGAACTCACCCACCTGCCAGCGCAGCTGCACGCCGAACTGGCCTTCGTCCTTGGCATCCTGATCGGAACCACGCAGGGCAGAGAGACCCGTGACCGGATCGAGCACCAGGCGCTCGGCACCGTCGCCAACGATGTCGGATACCGAGAAATAACTGCCGGATGCCGGAATGCGGTTATGCACATAGCGGAACTGGTAGTAGGCGCCGAGCGACAGACCATCGGTGAGCTGCCATTGCGCCGAGACCTGCGGTACCGGCAGGACGAACTCCTTGGCCTCGGCAGTCGGGTCGTCGATCAGCCGGGTGACATCGAACGGGCTCTGCGCACCGGCCACCGCGTTGCCGGCGAAGAACAGGCTCTCACCCCAGACCAGCGAGTGCTGGCCAAGACGCCCGGTCAGCTCGGTCTCGCCCAGTTGCAGGCGACCGAAGACGAAGGCATCGCGCAGCTCGACGTCACGGCCGTGCTGGTCACGGGTCGAGTCGGTGAACTCGTTGTAATCGCTGGACAGCTGGCTGGGGAAGGCCCCACCAGCGACGCCCGGGTTGTCGTTATCGCGGTTGTAGACGGTGTCGTACCAACCCATGGCACTGGCCCGCGCGCCGAAGCCGTTGGCGTGGACGATGTCGAGCTCGCTGAGCAGCTCGCCGCGGTTGGAAACCAGGCCGCTGCTGAAGTTCTGGTCGCCGTCGTCGAGGTTGGGATTTCTCAGCAACTCGCTCTCGCGATCCTTGACCCGAAACATGGCCGAGTAGCGTAGCGAGTTGGTCCAGTCGACCTTCAGGCCGTCGTCCGACTCCCAGCTGAACGTCGCCCAGCTCTGCGCGGGTGACAGGGCGCCAACCACCAGGGCGACACCGAGGGCGGCGGGTAAACGAACGCACTTGCTCTTGCGAAGTGTCATGGCTCTACCTTCTTTTATGATTGTTCTGGGTGCCAAGTTGCGGTGCAGCGACCCGCCACCAACGCGTGCGGCGGGCCACCGGTTCTGGGTGCTACACGGGTGTCACTCCGTCCCAGCACAGGTACTTGATCTCGAGGAACTCATCGATGCCGTAGTGCGAGCCCTCGCGACCCAGGCCGCTCTGCTTGATGCCGCCGAATGGCGCCACCTCGCTGGAGATCAGCCCGGTGTTGATGCCGACCATGCCGGTCTCCAGCGCCTCGGCGGTGCGCCAGATGCGCGCCGCGTCCTTGCTGAACAGGTAGGCAGCCAGGCCGAAGTCGGTGTCATTGGCCATGGCGATAGCCTCGGCCTCGTCACGAAAGCGCAGCAGCGGCATCACCGGGCCGAAAGTCTCCTCGCGGGCGATGGTCATGCCGAGGTCGACATCGGCCACCACGGTCGGCTCGAAGAAGGCCCCACCCAGCGCGTGACGACGGCCACCGGCGAGCACCCGGGCGCCACCGGCCACGGCGTTCTGCAGGTGTTCCTCGACCTTGCCCACGGCGGCCTCGTCGATCATCGGACCGATCTGCACGCCCGCCTCCAGGCCGTTGCCAACCTTGAGTTCGGCGGCGCGTGCAGCAAGGCGCGCGGCCAGTTGCTCATAGATGCCGTCTTGGATCAGCACGCGGTTGGCGGCGATGCAGGACTGTCCGGTGTTGCGGAACTTGGCGTTGAGGATGCCCTCCACGGCGAGATCCAGATCGGCGTCCTCGAAAACGATCAGCGGCGCGTTACCGCCCAGCTCCATCGAACATTTCTTGATCGTCTCGGCGGACTGCGCGAGCAGCACACGGCCCACTTCGGTGGAGCCGGTGAAGGTGATCTTGCGCACCAGCGGATGGCCGGTCAGCACGTTGCCCACCGGACGCGTGGCGTTGCCGGTCACCACGCTGAACACCCCGGCCGGCACGCCGGCGCGCTGCGCCAGTTCGGCCAGGGCCAAGGCTGTCAACGGGGTCTGGCTGGCCGGTTTGACCACCATCGAGCAGCCCGCAGCGAGCGCCGGACCGGCCTTGCGGGTGATCATCGCCGCAGGAAAGTTCCACGGGGTGATGGCCGCGCACACGCCGATTGGCTGCTTCAGCGCGACGATGCGCTGGCTGTCCTTCGGCGCCGGGATCACGTCGCCGCGCACCCGCTTGGCTTCCTCGGAGAACCACTGCAGGAAGGAGGCGGCGTAGTCGATCTCGCCACGCGCCTCGGCGAGCGGCTTGCCCTCCTCCAGGGTAATCAGGGTCGCCAGGTCTTCCTTGTGCTCGACCACCAGCTGGTACCAGCGGTTGACGACCTCGGCGCGCTGCTTAGCAGTGACCTTGCTCCAGCGCTTAAACGCCTCGTGCGCCGACTCGATGGCGAACTCGGTCTCGGCTTCCCGGCACACCGGCAGCTCGACCAACATCTCGCCGGTCGCCGGGTTGCGCAGGGCGTACTTGCCATGCGCGGTCTGCTCGACCCACTGGCCATTGATAAAGGCAGCCTGACGCCACAGCATCTTGTCTTTCAGTAGTTCCTGGCTCATCGCCGTATCCTCAGCAGGGGAAGCGGCCGATCAGGAACTGGCTGTCGTCGTCCGAGGTGCACTCGAGCTTCGACGCCACCAGCCCCTGACGCAGGACCTTCATCAGACGGTCTGGAATACGGCCGACCGGCGCACGCAGCGGGCCGCCGTTGAAACCGGCCAGCCAGTCCATGTACTTCCAGTGGGCACGGTTGATGTAGTTGGAACCTGGCATGTAGGCACCGGTGGCCGCGCCCACGGCACCGCGCGCCGGCTGTACCTGCCAGTACAGCTGCATCGCCTCTTCCCACTTGCCGTTGCGGGCCAGGTCGAAGGTCTTGGTGAAGTGGTCGCCCATCCACTGGGTGTAACTGGTACCGGAGAACTGCAGATCCATGAACTTCATCAGCGGGATCACATCGCTCTCGATCGGGCAGCTGATGATGGTTTCCTTGCCGAAGCGGTGGTAGGTCTCGATCAGCCCGGCAACATGCGGGAAGCCCTGCTCGGCCTTGATCGCCACGACGTTCGGGCAGTCGTCGAGCAGGCGGCGGATCAGCTCCGGCGACATGCCCTGCGGGTGCACGCGCTCGAAGCCCCACAGCGGGATCGGGAACAGCATCACGGCCAGGTCGGTGGCGTCGCAGAAGGTCTTGGTGTAGTCGTAGATTTCCTTCTCGCTGGTCGGCCAGAAGTTCGACGGGTAGGACAGCAGGACGATATCGGCGCCAGCCTTCTCGGCCAGTTTCACCGCCTCGATGTTCTCGGCCAGGGTGCCGAAGCCGGCATGGAAGAACAGACCCAGCTTGTCGCCGGTGGTGTCCTTGGCCCAGGCGGTGAACTGCGCGTTCTCCTCCGGGGTGATCGCCACTTCGGTGCACAGCAGGGTGTAGGTGAAGCCCAGGTCGGAGACCTTCTGGATGTCGTGGCGGATGCCCTGCTCGTTCAGGCGTTTGAGGTCGGCGCTGTAGCTGGGGATGGTCACACCCGAGCAGCCGACCAGCATCTCGCTGGCCCAGGCACGGGCGTCTTGGCGTTTGTAGTTGGCCATTTTTGTTGCTCTCCTAGTGCAATGCTTCAGCGGTCGATCGTCACGACGCCCGCAGGGATCAATTGGTATTGGTTGCTGGCCAGCGCTTCGCGCAGCAGCATCTCGGCGGTCACCACGTCTTGCAGGGCAGTGCCGACCGACTTGTAGATGACGATGTCGCTGGGCGAGCGGCGTGCCGGCACCTGGCCGGACATGACCTGATCGAGGCCGACGGTCTTGCCCGCCACGTCCACGCCGTCACGGATGGCAACCAGCGCGTCGCCGGTCTCGTGCAGCACTTCCTCGGGCATGTCGGCGATGATCAGATCGGCGCGGGCCATGGCGGTCGAATCGACTTCGCGCTGCTCGGGCAGCGTCGAGCCAATGGACAGCACGATCATCCCCGGCTGCAGCCATTCGCCCAGCAGCACCGGCGACTCGTCGCGGCTACGCGCGGCGCACATCACCACGTCGACGCCATCGATGGCCGCCTGCGGACTGTCGACCGCCTCGATGGCCAGGTCGTGCGAGAGGTGAAAGCTCGCGGCGAACTTCTCGCGGCTCGCCGGCGTCGGGCTGAATACCCGCGCCTGGGCCACTTCGCGCACCGACAGCAATGCGGTCAGCATGCTCTTGGCCACCGAACCGGAACCAATCACGCCGACCCGCAGCGCACCGTTCGGCTTAACCGCGTTGACCGCCACCACGGCGGTGGCCGCGGTACGCAGGTCGGTGATGCGATTGCCGTCGACCAGCGCGGCCAGCTCCATGGTTTCTTGCTTGAACAGCGAGATCAGGTAGCTGGCGCGCTTGATCTTCGGCGAGGCGGCAATCAGCTTGCAGCCCATGTACTCGCCCGACGGCGAGATCGCGCTCAGGCTGCGCAGCCAGAAACCGTCGCCACGCGCCATGGTGCGCGGCGGCACCATGGTTGGTTTGATCGGCTGGGCATAGGCTGCCGCCAGCGCCGCCACGACCTTGGGCCACTCGGCCAAGGCAGCGACGTCCGCATCCCTGATGAAGGGGGTGGAAACCTCGACCTTGTCGAGATTGAGTGATACTGCAACGTCCATAGAGTCCTCCGGAACCATGGGCCGGAGTCTATGAACGCCACCTTGGGTGAGCTACGCGAGCGGGCCTAAACCAGATATCTACAAAATGAGGGGCGATTCATTCAGGCTATCGGCGCCATACAGCGGAGATGTCGTTAAACGTGCCGAACAGCTAGACCTTGCCGCTCTGGTTGAACGAACGGTCGTAGCAGGAGTGTTCTAGGTTGATCACTGAACGAGCACCCTGAAATACCGCTCACCACGAGAGTTCAGGCGCCTGGCAGGAACCTCAACTTAACGGGGTGCCGGTGTCCGGTTTGATAGGGGCAAGTCCAAAAAAACGGGGAACGAACGGGGAAAATCTGGAAGACCGAAAGCTAAAAAGAAACCAAAAAATTGATAAGTCATTGATTTTTTGGCGTCCCAGAGTGGGTTCGAACCACCAACCTTCCCCTTAGGAGTTTTAAGGTCTACGCATTACCAGACCTTAACAATCCCCTACCAACCTATACAAATCAAGGGCTTCAGCGTACTCTCACCTTAACCGGCCAGCACTAAAATTAACCATTTTTGCTAGCCCATGCTAGCCCGGCGCTAGCCCGATATAGACAGGTGAGCCAATGCAGCCAGCAACCGAACGATTCAAGTTCACAAAAACCGACCTGCTAAAGCTGGAGCTACCCCCGCAAGGAAAGCGCAGAACCGTCTATGACAGCCAGTGCCAGAAGCTAGCTTTGCGAGCGACGGCGGCAGGGGCTAAGACCTTCTATGTCGTGAAGCGTACCGGCGCGGCGATGACGTGGCTAAAGCTCGGCTCCTTTCCAGAAATGACAGTCGAGCAGGCCAGAAACGAAGCAGCAAAAGTCCTGGGCGAATTCGCCAGCGGAGCCAACCCGGCAGAGGCCCGTAGAGCCGTCCGCGAGCAGATGGCCTTTGGTGACGTATTCGCAAGCTATCTGATCGATAAGAAAAAGCGCGATGGAACCACGCTTACCGCCAAGACCCGAACCAACTACTCAGATGTACTGCGGCTGTACCTGGGCAAGATAACCGGCAAGAAACTGGCCGAGATTAGCCGGGACGATCTGAAAGCCATCCATGTCAAGGCATCCAAGAAAAGCCATGCTCAAGCCGATAGAGCCGTCCGCATCGTCTCTGCTGTTTTCAATTTCGCGGGCGACCTAGGAATATTCGACGGGATCAACCCAGCGGCACGCATCCAGAAGAACCCAGCAGTCGAGCGCGACAGGTTTGTTCAGCGTGTCGAGTTGCCGCACTTATTCGACGCTATTGCCACATCTGCCATTGGTGACTTCTTCCTGCTTTCGCTACTGACTGGCGCAAGACGCTCAAACGTTCAGGAAATGGGATGGCATGACATAGACCAAGAGGCGGGCATTTGGCGCATCGGCATGACCAAGAATGGCACCCCTCAGAATGTCACCCTTTCGCCCGAAGCATTAGCAATACTGAAAGCCCGCAAACAAGCAGCTAACGGCTCGCCCTTCGTATTCCCAGGAACCGGTAAGACCGGGCATCTAGTCGAACCCAAAACCTCATGGGCGACCATCCTGAACCGAGCGACAACCTGTCGCCTGCTGGAAGTTCTTGATGAGATGGGGCAGCTAACCGACGCGAATCGCCAACAGGCCGTCGATCTATTGGCCCACGCCCCCACCCAAGCACTTGAGCATTGCCGCTCCATTGCAGAAGCACTCAAGATCAGCCCGACAGCCTATGACATGACCGACATTCGCATTCACGACCTGCGCCGCACACTTGGAAGCTGGCAGGCTAAGACTGGCGCGTCACTGGTGATCATCGGCAAGAGCCTGAACCACAAAACCACGCAATCAACCCGCATCTATGCGCGCCTCGATGACGATCCGGTGCGGCAGTCGGTGAATACCGCTACTGCTGCAATGATGGCGGCGGGCGGCCTGAAAAAAACAGCCGAAGTTCTGGAGCTGCGCCCGAGAGGAAAACGCTGATGACTGGGAAAGGCAATGGTCGGATGACAAAGGTTTGCAAGGAGCTGTCTGACAGTGGCTATCCCCACGAAGTATCACGACTCGGTTTAATTAACCTATTGGCAGGTACTGAGGACAGGGAAAACCCCAAACACTGGGAATGGACAGGCATGGTGTGGGGTTGGTCGACGGAGGGCAAAAGGTATCCTGATGACTTAAAGCTCTGGTCCAATGAGTATCGTCAGAACAAAGCGAACAAAGAAGGAAATGACACCCGTTATATAGATCTGCTGCTGCTACCCAAGGTTACGCCTGCTGTCGCGGCGCAATGGCTTAAAGATATAGGGGAAACACCAGACACGCTGAGCGAAGAGGTCAAACACTGGCTTTGTGATTACTTGGACAAGCCAGGCAAACCCCGCCAGCACCGCAAGCACCGACAAGACCTGCTGCGGCAGGTTGTCGAGCAACTCAAGACTGTCGACCCAAACCTAGACACTAGCGCTATGCCAGGCACTCGCGCTGATCTGCAGGCGTTATGCCGGAAGCTACATCAGAGCGCGTTTTCTATATCCGAATCAGTGTTCAAGAACGACCTAAGCGGCATTTGTGCCTTCCGTTCCGGTGCCAGGTCGAGCAGCTATTACAGAATGCAACTGTCCCGACTGTCCTGACTTAATTCACTACATCTTCCTGAAGGCCGCGCAATGAACGGCTTTAACTGTCCTGAAGCAAGTCAGGACAGTTAAGCCCCTTACGCTATCCAAGCTGCTGCATAGATTAACCATCTACACCGCAAAGCAACGTGCTTCGTTGGTAGTAAATGGAGCCTTACAAGATGAAAACAGCCAGCCCCATGCTTGACGAAGCTCAAGCCGCCAAGCACCTCGACGTTAGCCCCGGCACGCTGTCCGTATGGCGCAGCACTGGCCGCTATCAACTCCCCTTCCTGAAAGTGGGCCGCAAGGTTCGCTATCGCCTGTCCGATCTTGATGCATGGTTGGACTCGCGCACTCGCAAAACCACCAGTGCATAAAAAAGCCGGACGTAGGCGCGTCCGGCTGTGCCGATCACTGAGCAAGCAGTGGCAAGCGCGCTGATTGTCGCACCCGGTCTGGCCTTCGACAATGATCGAGGGTAGCCCTTATGAGCTTCAAGGATGCTTTACAGGCCCGATGCGGGCTGATTGATGGCGAGCCTGTGGCTGATGGCAAACCACACCGAATCCATGCCCACGGCGACCGGCCAGGCCAAGACAGCGGGTGGTATTTGCTCTTTCCAGACGGCCACGGCTGTTGGGGTTCGCCATACCCTCACGGCTCAGGTGTTTGGCCTGCCCCCAGCCTAGGTGCTCCGCCACGATCCTTTGCAGGTAAGGATTAGACATGGCGCGGAAACGCCCCAAGGCGAATGGAAGAAAGGAGTCCGGCAGCTTCGCCGCGCTCCCCCATATCGTGATGGATCATGACGATTACAAGTCACTCTCAGGCAGTGCCATGAAAGTCTTGATGTGCGTGCTTAGGCAGTACAAAGGCGGTAACAACGGTGACCTGTCAGCCTCGTTCACTCAAGCCAAGCCCTGGGGGATCGGCAGTAAGTCAACGCTCACTAAGGCCCTGAATGAGCTTCAGGAGCGCGACCTGATCACCTGCACCCGTCAGGGTCGATTCATCAAGCCAGGGGGCTGCTGTGCGCTGTATGCGGTCACCTGGCAGCCCATCGACGAATGCGGCGGCAAGCTGGAGGTTTCGTCCACCATCACTCCGCCACGCAAGTTCAGCCTAGAAAGAGCAAAAAACCCGGTACAGAAACTGTACCCACTGCGTACAGAAACTGTACCGATGACGGTCTAGGAGCCTTCTTTTCAGGCTCCATCGGTACAGAAACTGTACGCATGGGAGGGGTTCACTTGGTACAGAAACTGTACTCCTTCTTAGATATACCAGACGGAGCCTGGCAAATGCTGTTGCTGTTGCTTTTGCCTAGGTCAGAAATGACCTGCTTTGGCTTTGGGCGAATGGGGCCCCGCTTGCGGGGTTGAGCCTGCTTTTGCTCTGTGCAGTTATCCACGGAGTAGAGGTGCGAAGCGCCGTAAGGAGGTGGGCAAGTGGTCATTCTCGGTGAGAGGTGGTCTATGGGTGACACGGTTTACACACGGTTAAGCGAAACGATGATAGGCAGGCTGCGCCGGGATACGGACGCCAGCTATTTACGGGACGATCATTATCCGGCGTTGCGTTTTCGATACCGGACAGTCAGAACGAGGGGCACTTGGGATGTGTTCCAGGGCGGGCGTTGGCGCAAGGTCGGCAATTATCCCGAGCTGAATTGTCCGACCATGCTGGAGCGTCTGCCTCGTGTGATCGAACAGCTTAAGGGGGGCGCTCGGCCAGTCGTGTCGGCGGGCATGTTGGTGATGACGGGGCAGTTACTGACGTGGTTTTCGGAGCGGCAATTGCGCACGCGCACGCTATCAAGCGTCCGTAAAAGCAACTGCAAGTCGGTTATGCAGACTTGGCTTTTGCCGCGCCTGAGCGCGGTTCCGGTCGCTGATCTGGACAAGGTGTTGCTTGACCGGCTGTTGATCCATCCGATGCAGGAGGCGGTGACGCCCGCGTACATTCGTCAGGTCTATGGCTTGTTGGTGGCTGCTATTCGCTGCGCTGTGGGCCTTGGGTTGTTGGCTTCCAATCCGCTGATAGGCGTTAAGTTCACTGACTTTGGGCTAGCCAAGATCAAGCCAAAGGTAGCGCGGTTGCGTCCTGGGCAACTGGTCGACCTGTTGCCGAAGTTAGTCGAGCGTTTCGAGCGCGATCCGCGTGTGGGCATGTTGGCGCTGCTGATGTTGTGCCACGGAACGCGGGTGGGTGAGACGCGGCAAGCGCGCTGGTCTGACTTTCATGAAGCCGAACGGTTATGGATCATTCCGGCTGAGAAAACCAAGACGCGGACACAGCATGAGTTACCGCTAACGCCGCAGATGTTGGCGCTATTGAAGCGTTATCGGGCGACCTGTGGTGATGATCCTGGGGAGTACCTGTTCCCTGGTGAGTGCGGGCAACCGCTGAGCGCGCAGGCAGTGACGGGACTATTCATGAACCTGAGCGAAAGAGAGTGGACAAGTCATGATTTGCGCAAGCTGGCGCGGGCCTGCTGGGCTGAGATTGGAGTGGATTGGCTGCCGGGAGAGTTGTTGTTAAACCATGCTTCGCCGTTGCTGACGGCAACGTATGTGCAAACGGAGTTGGAAGCGTTGAAGCGAGAGGCGTTGGAGCGGTGGCATGGTGAGGGGGGCGCGCGTTTCGCGGGGTTGAACTTGGGCGGGTGGTTGGCGTTGGTGTAAACAGACTGTTTGAGAAAGCATGAGCGCTGGGCGTGGCGGGCTGGCTCGGCTGTGGTGTGTTTGTAGGGGAGTGGAATTCTCGGTTGTGAACGAGGTTTTCAAAGTGGAGTTTTTTGAGTGCTTTTAGGGGGTATGTTTTGGGGATGTTGAGGCTCTATAAAAATCTAATTCGCCCGAGAGGTGCGTTTTAGACGCGCCGGGATGGTTTTATGGTTATGTGTTTCGCGTCCGTGCTGGTTGAGAAAGATATGCGCGTTACGCGCGCTAGGACGCTGTTTGTAGCGGGTTGGCTAATTGGGAATATTCATTTTTCCGCATTGCCGAAACTGACTGGGTGCAAACCGTGTGTACCCAGTTCTGTATTTGCTAATCAAATCAAGGGTCTGCACGCTGGAAAAGGTGCAAAACCCCAGCCAGCCCCGCGCTGATTTTCGGCGCGGCCAGGAAAAATGGCCGCCGTCCTACTCTGCGCAATTGCACCCATCTGACCAGCCAACTGCATCGGTGCTGACCACTGATTGCATCCGACTTGACCAGTAGACGGCAGTGATGTGACTGGCAGAGATCGACCCATTGCTGCCACTCGCAGAAGCTGGTGGACAAGAAAGCGTTGTCCACCCTACATAGCTCTCAAGTTCGCGTAGGGTGAAAAACCGCAGAGCGTTTTCCACCAATGGTCATCCAGGCTACCTCGCTGGCAGAAGCCGGCAATAATGAGACGGAGAGTCTGTCGCTCAATTGAAGGGGCGGTAACGACCTGTCATGGCCTGCGCGCTACTGGCGCCCCCTCAAGCATGCAGGGCCACCTGGCGAAGCGTTACGGCGAGGTCGTACTCCATCAGCCGGACATTCGGAACCTGCGTTGCCGCGTAACGCAGTTTCTGGCCGATGTCCGACGCGATAATGATGCCATACACGTTCTTGTCGCCCGCCAGGTGCTCTTTAACCCAGCCCATATAACGAAGAATTTGTCCCAGAGCCGCGTCTGGTCCGCGGCCGACTTTCAGTTCGAGTACGTAGAAGTCGCCCTTGCCGGTCGCCAGGATATCGATGGGACCAACGTCGGTTTGAAATTCCACACCATCACGATCGTCCGTGCGGTATAGGGTAAGCGGCGCATTGTGACCTGGCAGCTTGGGAAGCTTCTTGGCGAGGTAGTCGCGAAGGTGCGCCTCTAGAGCGAACATGTCGTACGCATCATCGGTTGCTTCTACGGCTTCGGCGATCTGCGCTGGATTGTCGCCCACACCGTCTGCGAGGCGGACGATCAATGCGCCGTCGGCAGAATGTGCTATCTCCCATACGCCGTGTTTCTCAGGCTGGTACCAAACAACCCGACCGCGCCCAGTGCTGAACAGGTAGTCGTAGGTTGTGTCGGTGAGCCGTGGTTTTTTGTTCTCGCTGTAATGGATACGCGATGGGTGATTCACCGCCCCCGAGATAATGCTGCATGTCATCGAACTGTCGTTGATCTCATCGCCATACATCGACCGCACTTTTGCTTTAATCGCTTGATACGTACATTCTCCATTCAACTGCTGGGCTGCTTCCCTAACCATTTGCCATACCGGCGGGCGGTTACCGTTGCTCACTATTTGTACCCCTTGTTCGTATTCTAGGTTCATCTAATGGACCGGGCCGTAAAGCGTATAGGATTCACGCATTTGCGGTAGCGCTTCGCTGGCCCCAGCGTAAACGCGCTTATAGATCCGGCCCTTAAACAGTTGCATTTCATCTACCTCCCGCCCCTGTTTGCAGAAGGAAAAGGGGGATAGATTTATTTATAAAGCAGACCGGCCGCTTCTGGCCGTTGGCTGCGGTCGCAGGCGTCCGCCTCCGGCCAAATGTGGACTATTCCGCAGTGGCTTAGCAGTCCTCCGTTGAGGCTTGGAGCCGTCTACGTGATCTGGGGCGATTCACTCACGGAAAACCAATCTTGGGCCTTCGATCGCTACCTAAAAGGCTACCCAGATTTACTCTGCTCAGATACGGCATTTCAAAACAAAACTTAGGACAAACTCAAAGACATGCCATACGAAGCAAAAGCGAGCACTAAATGCTCTTCACAGAGGACTCCTATCAAACACGTTGGCCAGTGCACGCTTACATTCGCTCCTATAGATTCTGACGTTCGAATGTAAATCTCCACTTGATCTAAGCACATAATCCAAACGCGCTAGAGTTATGTATTTAAGAACTATCCAGTTTTGAGGGGCTATTAAAGTTAATGCGAATGGAAGTGGCTTTAAATTTAGGCTGTGTTCCCACTCAAATTATCAAAGCATAAGATTGCGCTTTTTAATTTCCCTAAATCATCTAAGGCTTACGGACCACCAAAATGGAAAGTGGAGATTATTCACTAATCGTAAATGGGTCGCTGATACCTCTCATGCTAATTGAGAACATACGCCTGATCACACCAGTGCGAGGCGAGCACCCAGCCACAGTTGCAGCGCGCCTTGCACGATCAACGAGGTTGGCACTTGACAGGGCCTTTCCACCAGAGTTCCTCGTCGTATGGGGCGATAAGGAGAAGCTGAAGGAAGTCGGTAATTATCGAGATATCCAAAACACTCGATCCGCCTACCAAGACAGCCAAGGCAACCTACTCGTGTTAACAAACGAAATTCTGATCAGCTTCGACGACGAATCCAGCGACGGTGATAGAAAAAAGTTAATCAAGAAATTTGACGGAAAGGTTATTGAAAAGACTGCGACCTTCTGGAAAATCTATGTGACAGAGCCAAACGAGGATGCTCCGCTTGTACTCTCTCGCGAGATTTCAAACGAGAGGATTGTAAAATTTGCCGAACCAAATTTTCTTCAGGCAGCAAAATTTAATCAACTACCACAAGATGAGCCGCGATTTGGGGATCAATGGCACCTTCGAAACACCGGTCAACGATCCGGCACGCCAGGGGCAGACGTAAGTGCACTTGGCGCATGGACTTTAACAACTGGGTCACCCGACATTGGGATCGCTATTATTGATTCTGGCATCGATACTACTCATCCAGACCTTTTCCTCAATATCGCGGCTGGATGGAATTTCGATACCAATGACGACGATCCTTCTAATAAATTTGATGCACATGGAACAGCATGCGCTGGAATTATAGCCGCAGCCATAAATGGCCTGGGAGTGGTAGGGATTGCGCCAAACTGTCAAATTATCCCAATAAAATTAACAGACTTTCGATTAGTCGATACATGGGCATCTGCCTTCGATTGGGCCGCATTGCGCGGACGTATTATCAGTTGTTCTTTTACCATGATACCAAGCAACACTGTTACCGCAGCAATTACTCGAGCCGTCAGCAATGGAGTTTCAGTATTTTGCTCAACTGGCAACTTTCACACTCCATCAATAGGGTATCCTGCAAGCCTGCCAGAAACAATTGCCGTGGGCGCAAGTGACCACCGGGATACCGCTTCCTTTTTTAGTCGATATGGTAACGGACTTGATATTCTTGCGCCGGGCGGTGATCTTACAACTTCAATACTAACAACCGACATACAAGGCGTTAATGGTTTTAGCAAACAAAACTCACCTGAAGGCGACTATTGTAGCTTTAGTGGGACCTCGGCGGCGGCGCCGCTCGCTGCAGGAATAGCTGGACTGATGTTAAGTGTAAACCCCACGCTAACTCCGGAAAACATTCGGACGATTCTGAATGCAACCGCAGAAAAAATCGATCCAGCGAGCGCTCATTATGATGCGAATGGATGGAGTTTCTTTTTTGGGTTCGGGAGAGTCAATGCTAGTAAGGCTGTACATCGGGCAGTACGTTTCAGCTCCTTCCTGTCTGTCTTTCCGACCAATCCGAGTGGTAACAAAAAATCTATCTATACCCTCACGACAACAGGACGACTGATTCAGATTTGGGATACAAACCAATGGAATCTTGACTTTCCAGCGGAACTCGCCGGACACACTAATTTGAGGTTCCGAGGTGGTATTGCAGTATTTCCCACCGGGGCAGACGTACACAAAAAGTCTATCTTCGCCATCACTGTAGATAAAAGATTGGCTCAGATTTGGGACACCGATCAGTGGCACCTTCATTTCCCGGCGGAACTCGCTGGGAATCTCGACTTGAGATTCCAAGGCAGCATTGCGGTATTTCCTACCAACGCAAGCGGGAACAAGAAATCTATCTACGCCATCACATCCGATGGACGACTTGCTCAGATTTGGGACACGAACCAATGGAATCTTGACTTTCCGGCGGAACTCGCTGGGTTCGCCGATTTGAGATTTCAAGGTGGCATCGCTGTCTTTCCTTCCGATGTAAGGGCAAATAAAAAATCTATTTACGCCATCACGACTGATGGACGACTCGCTCAAATTTGGGACACTAACCAGTGGAACCTCGATTTTCCAGCGGAACGTTCCGGGTTCGCGGACTTGAAATTCCAAGGCAGCATTGCGGTTTTTCCTACCGACGCAGGCTCAAACAAGAAATCGATTTACGCCATCACCACAGATGGACAACTCGCTCAAATCTGGGATACCAACCAGTGGAATCTTGACTTTCCGGCGATTCTCGCTAGCCGCGCCGACTTGAGGTTCCAAGGCGGCATTGCTGTCTTCCCAATCATCGCAGGTGCGAACAAGAAATCGATCTTTGTTATCACGACCGATGGACGGCTGGCTCAGCTTTGGGACACGAACCAGTGGAACCTCGATTTTCCGGCGGAACGTTCCGGGTTCGCAGACTTGAAATTTCAAGGTGATGTCGCCGTCTTCCCCATCAACGCAAGCGCAAATGAAAAATCGATCTACGTCGTTACTACTGATGGGCGACTGACCCAGATAGCAGACACTAATCAATGGAGTCTGGACTTCCCGGTAGAGCTTGTCTGACTTGTGGAGTTCTATTTCTAGCATTTGGGCCAGAGCAGAACGGAGACAGATTTTTTGTACGAGAAAAGAAGGCTGATCTATTTTTCAATCTAAATGCCCGCTCCTGGCCGAAATCGGTCGGCTTTGACAGGCAGCTATCCACCGCCACTCAAACTGATATGCATTGGGCGGGCCTAGTGATCTCTCTGAAATAGGTCATCAATGCTGGCGATATCGATAATCTTCTGTGCAGGCCGAGACGGCGGGTAGTAGGAACTCTCCGGTTCAAAGAAATTTTTCATTCTGTCCGACAGTTCATAGGCATCCACCATTTCATCAATGAAGCTTGGCGTGGGAGAAACGTTCCAAGTCGTTAGCTTCTCCTCGATAAGTCGCTCTAACGCTTTTCTCGCTGTAGCAAGATTTTCGCCGTTATAGAAGATGTCCCCTTCGTCAAAAATATCATCCAGGGAGTCAGCCATATGAGCTTGTGCGAGGTCGACGAAAGCGGCGGTGGCCGTGTGGATGTCAGCGAGCTCAAGCGCTGCCACTAATTCTCCGAGCAAGGGAAGCTCGCTGTCATTGGCGCCTACTTCGATCGCGTCTTCGATAAAGGAAAGGATGTTCTGAGGCTCGACAAATCCGCGATGAAGGGCTGCTTGGAGAACTCTTAAGCAGTGCGAGTAATGGGTTGGGAAAGAACCGTTGAGCACGAAAGTTGCCGTTTTCCTGAGCCGCTCGAAGCCTTCGCTGTGTCGTGATAGCTTTGCGATAGCATGACAGAGCTTGGAAACGTATTCTGAATCACTGTCTTGGAAATTCGTTGACTCTTCGTGAGCAAACAAAGACTCCAAAATTTTGCGTGTGGTCGCTTTGTCGATGAATTTGTTCTGGGACATATCCAGCAGCACGTCAATAGCGCCTTGGCTGTGCAAGCACTTCAAAACAATTTCAAGGGCCGCCGGAAGCTTTGCGTACCGATGCAACAGAAAATCACCCAACGACGGATTGAAGAGCTGGTACCGGACGCTGTCCTGAATGATCACACGGGTAAGCAGGGAGTTTGTCAGGTGACGGGTTGCGACATTGAAATCGCGCTTGCCGTTGAAATTGGCGTGTTGCGGCATTGAAATCGCCCGGGCGTACGCTCTAGCCAGATCGCTTTCCTCAATGTTTTGCTTATTAAATGCCACAAGAAGAACGATAAAACGGCCAAAATCATCGAGTTGTGCATCAAATGGGTGCTCCCATATTTTGGACGGATTCTCCAGCAAATCGCTGATATGTTCCCAGTATTCATTAGCGTCGACATCGAGCAAGCGTTGCGAGTCAGTAATAAAATCGATTATGCGCGGGTTGAAATTTCTGTGTTCGATGACCTGCAGGTATCTCTTCTCCGAATACAACTCGTCGACGAAAGAAGGACCGAGATTGGAGTGCCATATGTGGTTGTAGAGAATATGCGCTTTGTCTAGGCTGGAGAGTGATGCCAGTTTGATCTCCATTTCATTGCGGCTGATATGGGCGTTATCGAACGCATCATTTAGGATCCGCCCCTGATTTAAAATGGTCGATCGGGATGTCAGCAAAAAGCGCTTGTGTGATTTTTCGCGAGCAATTCGTTTGATGAAATGTACGATCTGGCTGCCTTCATGACCTGATAATGCCTGGAGGTAGTTTTTGCCGAGGAAATCGTCGAAATAGAAAAGCTGGGGCCGCTCCGGGTCATAGGCTTGCTCTGCCTCCCGTAAGTCGTCGCTGATGCAAAGAAGCTCGAACCTTGCGCTGGCGTAGTGGAGGATGATCTGCTCAGCAAGCGTCGTTTTACCAATGCCGGCCTGGCCCGTAATGATTACCGTACCAAGCCTGTCCAAGGTTTCTAGAGCGGATGTAAAATTACTTGTTTGGACATAGATTTTCGATTTTTCGACAATGTCTCTCATCATCGCGTCACTGCGACCATTGATTGCGTTATTTAAGAGATTGCTCAACACCGAACTGCTGCTAATCCAAAGCTTAAAATGCCGCCGCTCAACGGTGGGATGTTGCGCGAGGAGATCGTTCAGATCTTCTCGGCCATAGATATCAACGCGGCACGACGCGTGAGCGCCAAGAATATCCGTGATTTCAGTCTTGTTGGCTCTGGACAGCTTGTGCGATAGCACCAAGATGTACCGTTCAGGATTAAGTTTCCCGACCTTTGCCGCCTCAGAATCTCTGATGTGGCGTACCAACTGCGAGAAAGAAGTGGAGACCCAGTGCTTGGCCTGAAGAATCCATTCAGCTTTGGTAGACGTGAAGTGTCGTCCATCGACACCTTTGTCCGGACCAGGCTTAAAGCGCTCAAAGGTTACCTTTTCCTTGGCGCCTATGAGGTCATTGCAGAGCACCTCAAATTCTTTGTCGTTCAGGCGTGAAAAATCGTAGTCGTTCACTGGCTTACCCGCTCCTTATGCAGCAGACAAGATAGCATTTTGCCCCACCATCCCAGTGAGTCGGGATATGGCGTGTGCCTGCGTTTAGCGGAGAAGCAGGGAAGCTGTCGCTGTCTTGGGAGACGCGCCCCATTGACGCGCCTGTCCAACTCGCACAATCGCTGCATCGGCTGTCAACAAGTTGAATGTCGGGCTCTGCACAGTCCGCTTTTGGTCGTTCTTTGCCGGTCCCGACAGGCAGCTTCGGGTCGTATGCAGCCGGTCGTCACTGCTGCGTGTATTGGTCAAGCTGCATGCAAACGGTGCTCAGCACGAATGCAATTGGGTGGTCAGTGGCAATGCAATTGGGTGGTCAAGTCAGTGCAATCAAGCAAGGGTCAAGTAGACGCGGAAAAACAGTCGCCATTCAGGCCCCAGTGCGGCATAACCAGATTACCGACACGACACGGTCCACAACTGATCCAACCGAGTCGTGTAGCTCGGACTCTTCATTTCCCGACGCATGCCCCAGTCCGGCGCCGCCGGCACGCTGGCTGGATGCAGGGTTCCCCTTCCCCATCTCGCATTGATTGCATCCAGAACCCTCATCACCTTCTCCGCAGCTTCTGGCTGAGTGGTGGCGAACAGGTCGTCAGTGAACTCGCCATGCTGGCGCAGATCAAGCAGCAGCAACTCGGCCTTACTGAACGCAAAACCCTCCCGGTAGATCAGCTCCAGCCCATCGGCGGCCGCCTTGCTTATCAGGCGGGTATCGTCGGTTGGGTATGGCAGCTCGACCACCACACCCTTGGCGAATTTCGGTTCGTCTGGATTGAACATGCCGGTACGGATGCTGACCCGCACCCGCTTGCACATCGATTGCTGCGCGCGGAGCTTCTCGCAGGCGCGCGCTGCATAGGTGGCCACTGCTTCCCGAATTGGCGGCAGCTCACGCAACCGCTTGCCGAACATCCGGCTACAACAGATCTCCTGCTTAGGCGGCGTTGCCTCTTCCAGTTCAAGACAAGGCGTGCCGCGTAGTTCGCGGGCGGTCTTCTCCACCACCACGCTGAACTTCTGCCGCAGGGTCCAGGCGTCAGCCTGGGCGAGATCCAATGCAGTGCGGATGTTCATCTCGGCCAGGTGCTCGGTCATACGCCGGCCAATGCCCCAGACCTCGCTGACATCGGTGACCTTCAGCACTTTGTCGCGCCGATCCGGATCGCGCAGATCCACCACCCCTCCGGTCTGTCGCTGCCAGCGTTTGGCAGAATGGTTCGCGAGCTTGGCCAAGGTCTTGGTTGTGGCGATGCCAACGCCGACCGGGATGCCCGTCCAGCGCAACACCCGCGCGCGCATTGCACGACCCAACGCCTCCATATCACCAGGCATGCCCGTCAGGTCGGCGAACGCTTCATCGATGCTGTACACCTCGATCGCAGGCACCATACCTTCGAGCGTTGTCATCACGCGCTGGCTCATGTCGCCATAGAGGGCGTAGTTGCTGGAGAACGCCAGAATGCCATGGCGCCGAAGTTTGTCGCGGATCTGGAAATATGGCTCGCCCATCTTGATGCCCAACACCTTGGCCTCGGCCGAACGGGCTATCACGCAGCCGTCGTTGTTCGACAGCACCACGATGGGGGTATGCGTCAGGTCTGGCCGGAACACTCGTTCGCAGCTCGCGTAGAACGAATTGCAGTCGACGAGCGCCAGTACCTGTTCAGCCATGGTGGCGATGGCGCCGGATGCTGTCGGTCACCACTCCCCAGATACGAAGTTCATCACCTTCCAGGATGTAGCGCGGCGGGTACGCGGGATTTTCGGCATGCAGGATGATCTGCTGGCCATGCCGATGGAACCGCTTCACCAGCGGATCGTTATTTAGAGCGGCAATGACGATGTCCCCCGAGACCACCTCAAGCGAACGATCGACCACCAGCCAGTCGCGGTCAAAAATACCGATACCGATCATGCTGTCGCCGACCGCCTGGGCGATGTACATGTGTGGCGCGCGCAGGTTGAGCAATTCATCCAGGGAGATTTCGGCCTCGATGTGGTCAGCCGCTGGCGAGGGAAACCCAGCGGAGACCAATGAGGAGTACAGCGGCAGAGCCTGACCGCCTAGCGCGAGCGGCCCGAGGATGGTGTAGGACATGAGTCACCCGGATTAAACTGTATATAAATACAGTATCCGATAAAATCCACAGCCTACAATAGAGCCAGACAGACGGAATGAGGCGTCAGGCATGTGCGGACGATTTGCCCAGTATCAGGGCATGGCCGACTACCTGCGGGAATTGGACAGCGAGCAGGACGTGATCAGCGGGTACGACAACGTGCCGATCGATCATTACAACGTGCCGCCGACTACGAAGGTTCAGTTGCTGCACGCCGAAGGCTGCGGGCTAACAATCGCCGCTGTGAAGTGGGGATGGGCGCCGCATTGGGCGCAGGGGAGGATGCCGCCACCGATCAACGCTCGGGTCGAAACGGTGGCCAGCGGAAAGTTTTTTAAGCAGATTTGGCCGCACCGCGCGTTGGTCGCTGCAGACGGCTGGTATGAGTGGGTCAAGGATGAGGCGGCCCCGAAGCGCAAACAGCCTTACTTTATTCGGCTGCGAGATGGCGGCGCGATGTTCTTCGCCGCGATCGGCCAGCTCCCGCACGAAGGTGAGCTGCGCGAGGGCGATGGATTCGTGATCATCACCGCCGACAGCCAGGGCGGCATGGTCGACATCCATGATCGACGCCCAGTGGTATTGGAGCCAAGCCTGGCGCGAGAGTGGATCGACCCGGATACCACTCTCGCCCGCGCCGAAGAAATCGTGCTGATCTGCGGCCGACCGACCGAAGACTTCGAATGGTATGCAGTCGATAAAGCGGTAGGAAATGTCCGCAATCAAGGTGACGCGTTGATTCATCCCTTGGGCGATAGCGAATCATAGCTACCTCAAGACATCTGCCGATTTGGCCTAAGCGGTAAAATGGGATGGCTGCAATTGGCCGTTCTCTGCCGATTACGATTGAGGGGCGGTGGTCAGGGCGAGCGCAAGCGCTGGTCAAGACCAACGCAACTGCGTGGTCAAGTCAGATGCAATTTCGCACTACTTTGTCTGGGCAATTGCACAGCAATTACCGCCAAGCCTGGTTATCGAGCCGGGCTTTTTCATATTCGGGTGGTGGGAAAGTAGGGGGGCGTTTTCCGCCTAACGCTAGCCCGGCGCTAGCCCAATGTGAATTTGGAAAGTTAGTGTCGCGCTAAGCAATTGATTTATATGGTGTCCCAGGGCAGGTTCGAACTGCCAACCTTCCCCTTAGGAGGGGGATGCTCTATCCAATTGAGCTACTGGGACATTCTGTTGCGAGGGTTGTTGTGACGACACAACGGGGCGGCATGTTAGCGAGCGCAGCAGCGTTTGTCATGCCGCCAACCGTCATGCCCGCCAACAGTAGACTCGACGGAGTAACGGAGCGTCGTCATGGCCGATTCGAAAGCCGGCGAAACACCTGACGCTGTATTCACTGACTGCAACGTGCGTACTGCAAACGTGCGTACTGCATGCTGCAGCAGCTTGAGCCTGGTGACCCGCTCCCGACATTACCCTGCTGACGTTGCGTTGGCTGCCCCCCCCAGGAATCGTGCTGGCGGCGGAGCGAGATGGCCAATTACTCGGCATCTGTACGCTCAATCTGATCGAACACTGGCCCAGCAAGAGCGTGTCGAAACTCATCGCTTTTATATGCGATGGGTTCCAGCCTCACGGGGTCAGCTCGATTGAGCGGATGACTTCAACATTCCGCTCATCGGAAGGCGCCGCAAGCATCTGCTGACAACCCTATCTCCGCTATCCTCCCAAACCTTATTTGCAATCACGATCAGCAGCCAATTCAGAGCGATCTATGCTGTTCGCAGCAGCATTTGATTGGCAATAGCCACTTTGGATAAATCTTGCTGGCAAAAAGCCTTCAACACGCCCAGAATACGACACGTATTTGACGTCAAATATTCAAACTTGAGACGACAATTGCAATGCTGGCTGAACGGTTAGCGCGACAGGCTGTCGAACCGGTGACAATCATGCAGCTCAGTGCCAGCATCGTTCCCTTGAACTAACCGGTTTAATGTATGCGCCCTATGAAACAGGCTATTTATTCCAGCCGTACAGCTGACAAATTCGTGGTCCGACTCCCTGATGGTATGCGCGAGCGCATTGCCGATGTAGCCCGCGGCCATCATCGCAGCATGAACTCTGAAATCATTGCGCGCCTTGAACAAAGCATGTTGCAGGAGGGCGCCCTGGACGACGATCTAAGCATGCGCCTGGATCGTCCAGAGCTATCTCTGCATGAACGCGAGCTACTGCAACGCTTCCGCCAACTTTCACGTCGCCAACAAAACGCCTTGGTCGCGCTGATTGCTCACGATGTGGAAATGAACGCCGAAGAGGCTTGATTCTTTGGAAATAAAAAAACCGCCTTTTGGCGGTTTTTTTGTTCAGAGCAGAAAGAGCGTGGCTAGACCCAGAAAGATAAAAAAGCCCCCACTATCCGTCATCGCAGTAATCATTACGCTCGAACCCATCGCCGGATCTTTACCCAGCCGAGTAAGACTCATCGGGATAAGAACCCCCATAAGCGCTGCCAGTAGCAGATTGAGGGTCATCGCACTGGTCATCACCACACCAAGCGACCAACTGCCATAGAGCCAATAGGCCACAGCACCGATCACCCCACCCCAAACCAAACCATTGATCAACGAAACGCCCAGCTCCTTGCGAAGCAATCTGGTCGTATTGCCCGTGCCCAGTTGATCCAACGCCATCGCACGGACGATCATCGTAATCGTCTGGTTGCCAGAGTTACCGCCGATGCCCGCCACGATTGGCATCAAGGCCGCCAACGCTACAAGCTTCTCGATCGAGCCCTCGAACAGGCCAATTACCCGCGAGGCAACAAAGGCGGTGATTAGATTCACTGCCAACCAGGCCCAACGGTTGCGCACGGACTTCCACACCGAGGCGAAGATATCTTCCTCCTCGCGTAGACCAGCCATGTTAAGTACTTCACTTTCGCTTTCCTCACGAATGAGGTCGACCATTTCGTCGATGGTCAAACGACCAATTAGCTTGCCGCTCTTGTCCACCACCGGAGCAGAAATAAGGTCATAACGCTCAAACGCTTGCGCTGCATCATAGCCATCCTCATCGGGATGAAAACTGACTGGATCGCTCGCCATCACCTCCGACACATCTTTGTCCGGGTCATTAACCAACAACCGCTTGATAGGCAAAACACCCTTAAGAATTCCGTCATAGTCGACTACGAATAACTTGTCGGTATGGCCCGGAAGCTCTTTCAAACGACGCAGGTAACGCAACACTACTTCGAGGCTGACATCCTCCCGGATGGTGACCATTTCGAAGTCCATCAGTGCTCCGACTTCATCCTCCTCGTAGGACAACGCAGAACGCACCCGCTCGCGCTGCTGCGCATCGAGCGTTTCCATCAACTCATGGACGACATCTCGCGGTAGCTCGGGCGCCAAATCGGCTAATTCGTCGGCATCCATATCCCTGGTTGCCGCCAGAATTTCGTGATCGTCCATGTCGGCGATCAGCGTCTCTCGTACCGAGTCGGAAACTTCGAGCAGGATATCGCCATCGCGCTCGGCTTTGACCATTTGCCATACGGTCAAACGATCATCGAGAGGCAATGCTTCGAGAATATGGGCGATGTCAGCGGAGTGCAGTTCGTCGAGCTTGCGCTGGAGTTCGGCGAGATTCTGACGGTGGACTAAATTTTCCACCCGCTGGTGGTTCTGGCCATCCTGACGATGAGTCAGGTCTTCGACCAGCTTATGCCGATGCAGCAGGTCAACAACCTGAGCCAGGCGTTCTTGCAGACTTTCTTGCGGCTTTTTGGCTTCAACTTCAGTCATGGCGCGCTCCACCCCACCGGCGGCGCACACCATAGGGGATCAATCAGTCAGTACGTGATTGGACAATCGGAAAATTGAGTAACTACTGGGTAAGTCCATGGTGGTGCCCAACAAGCCCCGACGGGGCTGACGGCCAAAATGATACCACCGCTAGCACTGCTGTATGTGACCAAATCTTGGCAAGAACAAGCATTTGCGCATCAAAATTAAACATCACGGAATGCTTACCTGCGACGGCGATCGCATTCCACAGGACACTAATAGCACTGAAAAAAGAGGAACAGCTAAGCTAGCCAACGATCGTCATGGAGGACGTCTTTATGCTTAAGAAAACCTGTGCATCTTTTTCTGCAGCACTGCTTTA